>JAGRMG010000150.1 GCA_020441385.1 Paracoccaceae bacterium | reverse complement strand
CCGGGGCGCAGATCGGCCATGGCGCGGAACGTGTCGGGATCGACGCGCGCGGCCATGAAGCCGCGGAACGGCTCGATGCTGCGCATCAGGGCGGTTTGGACATCGAGGGTTTCATGCATCAGCGGCGAGATGCCGTTTTCCCAGGCCGCGAGAAAGACCGGTTCCATCACGAAATAGGTCAGGAACAGCGCCAGGCTGACGATCAGCATGTTTGGCGGCGACTGCTGCAATCCGATGGCCTGGCGCAGAATGGCCAGAACCGTCACCAGAAACGGAAAACAGGTGATCATGATCGCCAGCCCCGGGGCGATGCTCAGCACCGTGATCAGCAGGATCAACTGAATGGTGCGCGCGGACAGCGATGCGCCCTCGCCGAGCGAGAGCGTGATCTCCTGCGCCAGCGCGGCATCCGGCGCCAGCGCCGCGACCATGGCAGCGGCGGCAGCGGCGGCAATCCAGAGCCGGGCCGTCATCCCAAACCGTTCTGAAGATCGGCGATCTCCGTCAGGCGGACCGCCAGTTGCCCGGGCGTCTCGCCCTCCTGCTCCTCCAGATGGCCACGGGCGACCAGCCGGTCGCCGACGTAAAGCTCGACCGGATCGTCGATCCGCCGATCCAGCGCCAGCACCGCGTTTTCGCCCAACCCGACCAGGTCGCGGATCAGCGGGCGGGCCTTGCCGACGCTCACCATGATCTCGATGGGCACCGAAACGAAGGGGTTGGCCGGTTTCGCCGTCTTGTCGGCGATCTTGCCTGCGGTCTTGCCGGGACGCTCATCCATGCCGGGACTCCTCCTTCGCTTCGTATGTGAACGCCTCGATCGCCGTGGCGAGCGAGGCGATCAGGCGCTGACAGTCCAGTTCGCGCTCGGCCTCGCCAAGCCGGACGAAGGCGCGCCCCGGGGCCAGGGCCGGATCCTCGCGCAGATCGACGGGCATGGGAAAGTCGCGCTCCAGCATCGGCCGGATGGCGGCGCCGGCGCCGGCGGGCAGCACCAGAACCACCGGCCCCGAGGCCTGCTGCTCGGCCATCTGGCGAAGTTGCGCGACGATGTGATGGCCAAAGCTCCGGGCCATGGCCTCGGGCAGGACGGCATCCACCAGGCTGCGGAACAACGGCTCAAGCGATGCCAGCATCTGCGCCAGCGCCTCGTGATAGGAAAACGAGATGTCCTCGAGGCCGCGCATCAACGCTTCGGACACGCGCGACTGGTCTTCGGCCTGAACCCTGACCGCATCGTCCCAGCCGGCGCTGTAGCCCTGCTCGAAGGCGGCGAGGCGATGATCTTCCCATTCGTCTTCGCCGACCCATCTGGCGGTTTCGCCGGTCTGCGGCCGGTTGCTGAAATCCTCGAGCAGGTGCGATATCGCCATCATGCCTCCTCTCCCTCTTCAAGCCAGCTGCGCAATATCTCCACCGTCTCCTCCTGCCGCTCGCCGATCATCGCGCGCAGACGCGCGACCGGATCGCCGGCCCCGGACGCGGCGAGCGCGGGAAGTTCCGCCTTCCGGCCCGGATCGCCGGCACCCGCCGATCCGGCATCGGCGCCAAAACCGTCCGGGCCGTCCTCGTCGATCTCGCCGGTCAGCACCGGAACATCGGCAGGGATTCCCGACGGCCCGTGCAATTTCGGTGCGGGCAGCGCGGCCGGCCGCAGCAGCAGCGGGCGGATCACGAACAGCCCCAGAAGCAGGGTGACAAGCGCCAGCGCCGCAATCTGGATCAGCGACATCGCATCGAGGTCGAGCCGGGCCAGGAGCGACGTATCGGCCGACACACCAAGCGGTTGCTGCGCCGGAAGATCCATGGATTTCAACGTGATGACATCGCCGCGTTCGGCGTCGAACCCGACCGCCGAGGCCACCAGTTCGCGCAGCGCGGCCAGTTCCTGCTCCGGGCGCGAAACGATCTCCGCCGGGTCGGCGGATCCCGGCGCCGCAATACCGTTGAGCAGGACCGCGACGGTCAGGCGCCGGACGGCACCGGGAACCTGGCGGATTTCCAGTTCGGTTTCCGACATCTCGTAGTTCACGCGCTCGCGCGTCGAACTCGTCTGTGCGCTGGACCCGCCCCCGGCCGCGCCGTCGCCATCGGGCAGATTGGACGCCACCGTGACCGATCCGGACTGGCCCGAGGACGAATCGGCGCGTTCCTCGACATCGGTACTGATCGCGATCCGGCTTTCGGGATCGAGCCGCCTCTCGCGGATCGAACGGGTTTCCGTCACGGTATCGACGCTGACCTCGACCACCGCATTGCCCGGACCGACCCGCGCCTCGACCAGGCGCAGGACGCGTTCGCGCAGCTGCTGCGCGCGATCCTCGGCGGAGCCGGCCGAAGCGGCGTTGTCGGGCTGCCCCAGCAGGCTGCCGTTCGCGTCGATCACGGCAACGTTTTCGACGCTCATCCCGGCCACCGCGGAGGCAACAAGAAACCGGATCGCGTTGGCCTGATCGGGCGTTACCGGCGCCCCCGCCGCGACGACCGAGACCGAGGCGGTCGGTGCCACGCTGCGCTGGAACGGGCTCGACCCGTCATGCGCGATATGCACGCGGGCCTGGGCGATGTGGCGGCTGGCCAGAATCGTTCGGGCAAGTTCGCCTTCCTTGGCGCGCCAGTAGGCGGCATCGAACATCTGCGAGGTGGTGCCGAACCCGTTCAGCGAATCGAGCAGTTCATACCCCTTACCGCCATTGGTCGGCAGCCCCTCGCTGGCCAGGGTAAGGCGCAGTTCGTCGCGCGCGCCCGCCGGCACATAGATCGACCCGCCGCGGACCTCGAACATCACGCCGCGCTGTTCCAGCGAACGCACCACGTCACCGGCGGCACCGCTTTCCAGCCCCGCATAGAGCAGTTTCATCGACGGCGCCGCGGCGAGGCGCGACAGCACCAGCAGCCCGGCGATCACCGCCAGCCCGGCAAGGCCGATGATGACCCGTTTGCGCGTATCCAAACCGGCCCAGACAGTTCTGATCTGCTGCACGTCGCCCTCCGTCATGCCGACATTCTGTTCGGCGTGGTCCAGGTTTGACGGATCCGCCTTAACAATCGGTTAGTTCCTGAGCGGTTATGAAGAGAGCGTTCGTTGCGACAGGAATTGCCATGACAGATGCTGCGGCAGAGACCACGGAAACACCGGCCCGACCCCGCAAGGCGATGTTCGCTCTGTGGCTGGTCCTTGCGCTGGCCGGTGCCGGCGGCGGGTTTTTCGCCGTCCGCTCGGGGCTGATTCCCATGGGGGCGAAAGGTGCCGATGGCGGCGCCCACGAGGCGGCGGCACCGGATACCGGCCCCCAGGCCACGCCGGCGCCGCCGGACACCGCCTTCGTCGAGATCGAACCGATCATGGTGTCGCTCGAAACCGGGCACAACCGCGAGCATCTCCGTTTTCGCGCGCAGTTGGAAGTATCGTCGCGCCATGCCGGCGAGGTCGCCGGGCTGGAGCCGCGAATCGTCGATGTTCTCAACGGCTATCTGCGCGCACTGGAACTCGACGACCTGCGCGATCCCCTGGCGCTGACCCGTCTGCGGGCGCAAATGCTGCGACGGATCGAGATCGTCGCCGGGCCGGGACGGGTGCGGGACTTGCTGATCATGGAATTCGTTCTGAACTAGGAGGGCATGGTGGAACTCGTCGCGGATATACTGCTGGTCACCGGAGCACTGGGGGCGGGGCTGTACTGTCTCGTGCTGGCGCGGCGGCTCAACCGGTTCAACGATCTGGAAAAGGGCGTCGGCGGCGCCGTCGCGGTGCTTTCGGCGCAGGTCGACGATCTGAACCGGTCGCTGGAGAAGGCCCGTGAAACCTCGGAAAGCTCGAACACGGCCCTGAACGACCTGACCGACCGGGCCGAAGGCGTGGCCAAACGGCTGGAACTGCTGATGGCGTCGATGCATGACGTGCCCGACGTTGCCAGGGAAGATGTCGCGAGCGCACCAGCGCGAGCGCAAAACCCGCCGGATGCGAAGCGGCCGGCATCCGGGGCCATGTTCAAGCGTCACGACCGCGACCAGCGCGAGGCGGCACAATGATCCGCCGTCGCCGGGCAATGCGGATCAGTCGCGGCGGCACGCTGGCCCTGATCGCCTCTCTGATGATCGGTTCGGCCCTGGTCCGGTTCGGGATCGCCGCGGCGCCCGCAATCGCGCGGGAAGTGGGCGCTTCGCAAGCCGACCCACCGGCACCCGCCCCCCCCGCGGACGGGTCCGAAACGCTGTCTGCGGCACGGGCCGCACCGGCCGAGGCCGAACTGGACCGGCTGCTCGCGGCTTTTCAGCAGAGAGAGAGGGCGCTGCGCGTCCGCGAGGTGGAAATCGAGGATCGTATGAAGGCGCTTTCGATCGCGGATGCGGCACTGACGCGCAAGCTTACGGCGCTGACAGAAGCCGAGGAACGGCTGAAAGCGACCCTGGCCCTGGCCGACGGCGCCGCCGAGGGCGATCTCGGCCGACTGACCGAAATGTACGAGCAGATGAAACCCAAGGAATCGGCTGCACTTTTCGAACAGATGCAGCCGGAATTCGCCGCCGGTTTTCTGGCGCGGATGCGCCCCGAGGCGGCGGCCGGCATCCTGGCCGGAATGACCCCGCAAGCGGCCTATGCGATCAGCGTCGTGCTGGCCGGTCGCAATGCCAATGTTCCCAGGGAATGACAGGCGCCGGAGCAACCCGGCCAGACCGCGCGCAAGGGGCGGCAAAGCAATCGAGATCGGAGTTCGGGAATGATCGGAATTATCGGTATCGTCATGATTTTCGTGATGGTTTTCGGCGGCTACCTGCTGGCCGGCGGCAAGATGGCGATCATTCTGCATTCCCTGCCGTTCGAACTGACGATGATCGGCGGGGCCGGAATCGGGGCGTTCCTGATCAGCAACGATCTCGCCGCGATCAAGCACACGGCCAGGGACATTGCGAAGGTGTTCAAGGGGCCGAAATGGAAGCCCGGCGACTACCGCGACCTGCTGTGCCTGCTGTTCGCCCTGATCCGGATCGCCCGGCAGAATCCGGTCGAGATCGAACGGCATATCGAGGATCCGCAGAGCTCGCCGCTGTTTGCCGCCTATCCGCGCATTGCGGCCGACCGCGAAGCCGTCGATCTGATCTGCGATACCATGCGCTCGGCGGCGATGAACTATGACGATCCCCATCAGGTCGAGGAGGTTTTGGAGAAACGCATGGATGCGAACCTGCAACATGCGTTGCATTCCAGCCACGCGTTGCAGTCGCTGGCAGACGGGCTGCCGGCGCTGGGCATCGTCGCGGCGGTTCTGGGCGTCATCAAGACGATGGGGTCGATAGACCAGCCGCCCGAGATTCTGGGCAAACTGATCGGCGGCGCCCTGGTCGGCACCTTTCTGGGCGTGTTTCTCGCCTATGGTCTGGTCGGGCCGTTCGCCGCCAAGGTCCGCGCGGTGGTGGAGGAAGACAGCCATTTCTATCAGCTGATCCGCGAGGTTCTGGTCGCCAACCTGCACAATCACGCCGCGGCAGTCTGTATCGAGGTCGGCCGCCAGAACACGCCCTCTCATATCCGCCCCGGATTCGCCGATCTGGAGGATGCGCTGAAGGCCGTCAAACAGGATGCTGCATGATGCGGCGGGCAGGCGTTCTGGCGTTGTTCCTCTGGCTTGCGGGCGTCGTCGACGCAATCGCCGAACCGGTGGTGCTGCGCTCGGGCGAGCATGACGGGTTCTCGCGCCTGGTTCTGCCGATCGGCGAGGCCACGGCATGGTCGCTGAAACAATCCGGCCGGCGCGCGACGCTGACCCTGAACCGCCCGCGGATCGAGTTCGACACCAGCCGCGTGTTCGATCGCATTCCCCGCAAGCGCCTGGTCGCGCTGGGACAGGACGGCCCGGCCGGGGCGCTGGTTCTGGATCTCGGCTGCGAGTGCGAGGTATCCGCCTTCAAACAGGGCGAATCCTATCTGGTCATCGACATTTCCGACGGCAAGGCCGGGCCGGCGGCACCCGTCCCCCGCTTTCGCGCGCTGACCGGTTCGCCCTATCGCTTCAGGTTCGAAACCGGATCGTTCGCGCCGACGGACGCGCCGAAGGTGGGCCAGGCAACCCCGTCTGCCGCCACCATACCGGTTGCGACGCCCGACATCGCGCAATTCGTGAACGCTTCCGAACGGCGGCTGCTGGAACAGATCGGGCGCGCAGCCGGGCAGGGCCTTGTCGATCTTCGCGGCGCGCGGGCACCCCGGGCGGGAATCCGGGGCAGCCCGGCCGGGCCGACCGGAACGGCTGAGGGCGCCGCGCGCGGCGGCCAGCTTCCCGGTCCCGGGGCCGGCAACCTTGCCGTCAAGACGGCACTTGACCGCGAGACCACTGGGCCGGTGGCAGGTTCTCCGGACCGATCCGCCGGCCCGGAATGCGTGCCCGACGCCCGCCTGGATATCGCGAACTGGGCCGAGGACGCGCCGTTTTCCGGCCAGATCGCGGGGCGCCGTGCGCAACTGTACTCGCACGCAGACCGAATCGAAGCCGCGAATGTCCTGGCCCTGGCGCGGATCTACCTGTACTTCGGGTTCGGGGCCGAGGCGCGTCAGACCCTGCTGCTGTTGCCGGAGAACGCGCCGAACCGGCCGGTCTTGCAGGCGCTGGCCGCGATCATGGACGACGAATTCGATCGGGCCGCGCCACTGTTTGCCGGACAGCAGGAATGTGACGGTGATGCGGCGCTCTGGTCGAGCCTGGCGTCACCGGTCGAAGCGGGCCGGGTGAACACCGGCGCGGTGCTGCGGGCGTTTGCCCGCCTTCCGGCGCATCTGCGCGCGCATCTGGGGCCGGGTCTGGCCGACCGCCTCAGCGCGGCCGGGAACTGGCAGGCGGCACAAACCATCCTGCGCTCCGCGACCAGAACGGCGGCTGGGCAGACGCCGGAAGCCGACCTGGCCCAGGCCCGGATCGCCAGTGCCCGCGGCGACACGCAAAGCGCCGAACGCGGCCTGGCCGATCTCGCCGGCACGGGGGCCGGGCAGGCGCCGGAGGCGCTGGTCGAACTGATCGCCGCCTACTGGACGGACCGCGCCGAGATCGCACCCGATCTGCCCGATCTCGTCGCGGCATACGCCCTGGAACACCGAACTGCGGCGCTTGGCCCGGCCCTGCGCCGGGCCCATGCGATCGCCCTTGCGCTGGCAGGGCGATTTGTTGCCGCCTTTGATTCCATCGCCGAAATCGGGCGCCGCGACGGAGAGGGCGCCGCGGGCGAAGCGACCATGCCGGTGCTGGCCCTGCTGGCGGAACGGGCCGACGACGTGACGTTCCTGCGCTATGCGATGTCACGGACGGACCTTGGGACGGCCATGCCGGGCGCACTGGGCGAGCATGTTGCCCGCCGGCTTCTCGACCTGGGGTTTCCCGGCGCGGCGCAGGCCTATCTCGGCGATCCGGCGACGGGCCCGGTGACACCGGACCGGCGGCGGCTGCGCGCCGAGGCCGCCTTGCGCCAGGGGCTGCCGCATCGCGCCATGGTGGAACTTCTGGGCCTGGACGGGCCGGAGGCGGATCGACTGCGGGCCGCGGCGCTGGCGCAGACCGGCGATTATCATCGGGCGGGCCGGATATTGCTGCAAACCGAGGATCTTGACGGCGCAGCCCGCGGCTTCTGGATCGCCGGGGAACCGGCGTTGTCGCCTTCGGGCGAGGATTTGCCCTACCAGCGGATTGTCGCGGCGACCCGGCGGCTCGAACGCGAGCCGGACCCCGACACGGCCGCAGGCCCGCTGGCGCAGGCCCGCGATCTGATCGCCTCCAGCAGGGCGACGCGCGACGATATCGCGACGCTGCTGCAAGACCTCGGCGCCGCGACAGAGGGGCGCTGAACCCGGCTCCCGTGCCGACTATCCGCACCGCGGCGCCATATCCGACAGCCACGAAAAGCATCGTGCGAAATCGTGCAGCGGATAACCAATTGTCAATTCGGGCCACCTAGCCTCACCGGCAAATTCGGGCAGTATCGGACGAGGCAGAATGCCGCTCAACACGATTCTCGCAACCACCGCATCGCGGGTCGTCAGGCCGTCGCACATGCCGCCCCTCGCGCGGCTCGCGGCCGCCGTCGCGGTCCTGTCCTGCCTCCAGATCGCCGGCGGCGACGCCAGGGCATCCTCGGACGCCGCAGGGGCTTCACGACTTTGCGACAGGGCAGCCAGCGATGCGGCCCGCAGGCACGGGGTTCCGCTGGATGTCCTGCGCGCGATCTCGCGCACCGAAACCGGACGATCGGGCATCGGCGGTCTGCAACCCTGGCCCTGGACCGTGAACATGGAAGGTACCGGCAGATGGTTCGCGAGCCTGGACGAGGCCCGCTCCCACGTCTTTCGTCATTTCAAGCGCGGCGCGCGCAGCTTCGATGTCGGGTGTTTCCAGATCAACTACAAATGGCACGGCGCCGCATTCACCTCGATCGACGACATGTTCGATCCCGGCCGCAACGCCGATTACGCCGCAGCCTTCCTGAAACGCCTCTACGCCGAAACGGGAAGCTGGAGCGATGCCGCCGGGGCCTACCATTCCCGCACCCCCGAACACGCCAACCGCTATTCCGCCCGATTCGAACGAATTCGCGCAACGCTGCCCGATACCCCCATCACGGCATCGCAGGGTTGGCCTATCCCCCGGACCGGAGCCGGCCGGCCACGAACCCGCACCCCGGCACATGCACCGCTGATCGGGCGCGGAACCGCCGTCTTGGGTTCGCTGGTACCGCTGAGCGCCGGGGCGGCCCATCCGGCGCTCATCGGTCTTGACGAAAGGGACGCAGACCATGCCCGCACTCAGCCTTAGGGGCCTGTTTTCTCCCACCGTCCTGCTGGCACTCGCACTCATGGCGATCATCGTGATGATGATCCTGCCCATGCCGGCCTGGATTCTCGATATCGGGCTTGCGGCATCCTTCGGGCTGGCCATCCTGATCTTCACGATCACCCTGTTCATCGAAAGACCGCTCGATTTTTCCTCGTTTCCGACCATCCTGCTGGCCTCGCTGATGCTGCGCCTGTCGCTCAACGTGTCCTCGACGAAACTGATCATCGGACAGGGTCACACCGGGCCCGCCGCCGCCGGCGACGTGATCGAGGGATTTGCGCAGTTCGTCATGGGCGGCAGCGTCTTTCTGGGTCTCGTGGTGTTCGGGGTGCTGCTGATCGTCAATTTCATGGTCATCACCAAGGGTGCCGCCCGCATGGCCGAGGTCGGGGCGCGGTTCGCGCTCGACGGAATGCCCGGCAAGCAGCTGGCGATCGACAGCGACATGTCGGCCGGCGCCATCGGCCATGAAGAGGCCAAGGCACGGCGCGAACGCGAACAGCAGGAAACCACCTTTTTCGGGTCGCTGGACGGGGCGTCGAAATTCGTCAAGGGCGATGCGGTCGCGGGCCTGCTGATCACGCTGCTGAACCTGGTCATGGGGCTGGTCATGGGGGTGGTCGTGCACGGCATGCCGGTGGGCGCGGCCTTTGAAACCTATGCCATGCTGACGGTCGGCGACGGGCTGGTGACCCAGATACCGGCGGTCATCATCTCGATCGCCTCGGCGCTGCTGCTGGCGCGCGGCGGCACCCAGGGTGCCACCGACATGGCGCTGTTCGCCCAGTTGGGCCGGCATCCGGCGGCGCTGGCGACGGTGGCTGTGCTGATGTCGCTGTTCGCGCTGGTGCCGGGCCTGCCGTTCCTGCCCTTCATCCTGGGCGGGGCGGTGCTGGGCCTGGTCGCCTACAGGATGCATCGCCAGGGCGCAGGGCCCGATGCCGACCCCGGCGCCGAACCGGTGGCGCCCCCCGCCACGCCCCTGGGCGACGTGCTGGACCTTGACGATGTGCATGTCGAATTCTCACCCGATCTGGTCGGCATGGCGCTCGATCCGGGCACCGGGCTCGACGCCCGCATCGCCAACATGCGGACCCATGTCGCCCGCGTCTTCGGTCTGATCCTGCCCGATATCCGGCTCACGGATCAGGCCGAATTACCGCCGGGCGTCTACCTGATCCGGGTTCATGGCGTCGAACAGGCGCGCGGCAGCCTGCATCCTGACCTCGTTCTGGCCCTTATGCCCGATGCCCCCCAGACCCTGCCTTCGGGCCAGGACGTGACCGAACCGGTCTATGGCGCCCCGGCGCGCTGGATTTCGCCCCGCGATCAGGAGACCGCGGCACTGAACGGCGCCACCATCGTCACGCCTCCGGAAATCCTGGCGACGCATCTTCTGGAAACCATCAAGCAGAACTTCGCACGCCTGCTGACGCTGAAATCGCTGCGCCGGCTGCTGAGCGAACTGACCCGGCTGAGCGATCCGGACCGCGCCGAAGCCAACCGCAAGCTGCTGGACGAGCTGATCCCCGACAAGGTGCCGATCGACAGCCTGCACGCGGTGCTTCGCCTGCTGCTGGAAGAGCGGGTTTCGATCCGCAACCTGCCGCTGATCCTCGAGGCGGTGGCCGAAGCGCGCGTCGCAACCACCCGGCCCGAGGGCATCTGCGAACATGTTCGCCAGCGGCTCGGGTTCCAGCTGGTCGCCGAACTGCGGCGCGACGACGGTTCGATTCCGCTGGTGCAACTGGCCCCGGAATGGGAAGACGCCTTCGAAACCTACCAGATCGAGGCCGGCGGCGGCCTTGATATCGCGCTGCCTCCCGATCTGTTCAACCGTCTCGCCGAGAACGCTTCGCACCGCCTGTCGGAGATCGCCGAACAGGGCGTCTTTCCGGCACTGGTGGCATCCTCGCGCCGCCGCAGGTTCCTGCGCACGATCCTGCGGACCCGCGGCATCGCCAATCCGGTCCTGTCGTTCGAGGAAATCGGACTCGATGCCAGGCCCGCCCTGGTCGGTATCGTGGCGGCATGATCGCGTTTTCGCCCGAGCTGAGCGCGCTCCTGGGCATCGGGCTGTGGCACGGGCTGGTCGTGTTCCTGCGGGTGTCGGCGCTGGTTTCGCTGCTGCCCGCCTTCGGCGAGCAGAGCGTGCCCGTGCGGGTCAGGCTGGTCGTCGCGATCATGCTGACGGCCGTGGTCGCCCCGGCGGTCACGGTGCCTCAGGGCCCCGCCGGCCTGCCGGGTCTGGCCGGCTATGTGCTGACCGAGGCGGCGGTCGGCCTGGCACTGGGAATCGCGCTGCGTCTCTTCGTTCTGGCGCTTCAGACCGCCGGCGCGATCGCGGCGCAGTCGACCTCGCTGTCGCAGCTGCTCGGCGGCGCGGCGGTCGAGCCGATGCCGGCGATGGGCTATGTCCTGGTCATCGCCGGGCTTGCGCTCGCGGCGATGACGGGGCTGCATGTGCGCGCCGCAGAACTGCTGATCTTTTCCTATGATCTGTTCCCGCCGGGCATGCTGCCGGAGGGGCGCGACCTCGCGCTCTGGGGGGTGGGCCGCGTATCGCATGCCTTCGCGCTGTCCTTCTCGCTGGCCGCGCCCTTCGTCATCGCTTCGGTGATCTACAACCTGGCGCTGGGCGTCATCAACCGCGCCATGCCGCAGCTGATGGTGGCCTTCGTCGGGGCGCCGGTCATCACCTTCGGCGGCCTGTTCCTGCTGTGCGCCGCGGCACCGCTGATGCTGTCGGTCTGGGCCGGCGCGCTGGCCGCGTTCATGGCCGATCCGGTGGGGCCGGCACCATGAGCGGCGCGGCCCCTGACGATCAGGACAAGACCCACGAGCCGACGCCGCAGAAACTGCTGCGCGCGCGTCAGAAGGGCGATATCGCGCGCTCGGCCGATCTTTCGGTTGCCGCCGGCTATGCCGGTCTGCTCGCGGCGGCGTTGGCCGTCGGTGCTGGGTCGCTGACGGATCTGGGCGCGATCCTGGCGGCGGTACTGGACCAGGCCGACCGGTTCGACGACATGATGCGCGGCGGATCGGCGGGCCCGGCATTGCGGGCGGTCCTGATGGGCGCGGCCGGCGCGGTGGCGCCCTGGTTCGCGGTTCCCGCCGCCGCCGTGCTGCTCTCGATCCTTGCACAGCGCGGTTTCGTGGCCGCCCCCGGCAAGCTGCGGCCCAAGGCGTCGCGCATCTCGATCCCGGCCAATGCCCGCAACAAGTTCGGCCGCTCGGGACTGTTCGAATTCGCAAAGAGCTTTGCCAAGCTGGTACTCTACTCGATTTGTCTGGGCGCTTTCCTCGAGGCCCGGCTGCCGCTGCTGGTCACGGCGGCGGCGGGTGAGCCGCAGCTTGCGGTTTCCCTGCTGACCCGGCTGAGCATGGAGTTCCTGTTTCTGGTGCTGCTGATCGCAGCCGGCATCGGTGCCGTGGATACCCTGTGGCAGCATGCCGAACACCGCCGCAAGAACCGCATGTCGCGCAAGGAACTGCTGGACGAAACCAGGGACGCGGAGGGCGATCCGCACATGAAACAGGCGCGAAGGCAGCGCGGGCAGGACATCGCGCTGTCGCGGATGATGGCGGATCTGCCTGGCGCCGACGTGGTCATCGTCAATCCGACCCATTACGCCGTCGCCTTGAAATGGAGCCGATTGCCGGGAAGCGCCCCGGTTTGCGTGGCCAAGGGCGTGGACGAGACCGCCGCGACGATCCGGCGGGTAGCCCGGGAATCCGGCGTTCCGATCCATCACGACCCGCCGACCGCCCGCGCCCTGCATGCGACCGTCGAACTGGGCCAGGAAATCGCCGAGGAGCATTTCCGCGCCGTGGCCGCGGCGATCCGTTTTGCCGAACGGATGCGGGCCAGGGCAAGGGACGCGATCCGGTGAGGAAGAAGCGATTGCATCAGCTGGCAAAGGTGAGCCGGGCGCAATACCTGCGCGAGCTTGCCAGGATTCGCGAGATCCTCGATCGCGAGACCGCGCTTCGCGGGCAACTGCTGCGGCTGGCGCAGCAGGCAGAGCGGGCGCGACGGGACCACGCAGCCGATCCGGCGATGCAAAGCCTCGGGGCCGACATGGCATGGCAAGGCTGGCTGGGCCGCAGCCGCCGCCGGCTGAACACCGAACTGGCGCAGGTCATGGCCCGCAAGCTGGTGGCGATGGACAGCGTGCGCAACGCATTCGGACGTGAGCAAGCCGTTCAGACCCTGGCGGATGCCGAGGCGGCGCGCAGGGCGGACCGGCTGGCGCGGCTGCGCGATCTGCACCTGCTGGAAGCCGCCTGCACCGGCGAGGAATGACGGGCGCGTTCAGCTGTCCTGCCGGACGATATCGACGATCAGAACATCGCGCAGCGCTGCGCCCAGTTGCGCCTGGGCAACCTCCCGCAGGGCGGTACGCAGCGGGTCCAGCCTGTCGGCGCGGGTAAACTCGCCGTGAAACCCGCCCATGTTGGCATGGTCGAACAGCACCCGCAGGAACGCATCGCGCAGCTTGGGTTCCCGCGCATACACGGTTTCACGCAGCCCGGCATCGGTTTCCAGGCTCAGGGACACGACCACCAGCGCCTCGATCCGGTCGCTGGTCACGACGGGCACGACGAACTGGTTGTTCAGCTTGGTGTATTCGGCATCTCCGGTTTCCGGTTCCCGGCCATGCGGGGGTTCTGGATCGCTCTCCGGCGCCGCCGCGATGCCGGGCTTGTCGGGCGCTCGATCGTGGCCGGTCAGATAGCCGGACGCGATGCCGACGCCGGCGCCGAGCGCGAGAAACACCAGAGGCAACAGTTTTGACAGCATCGCAATCTCTCAGAACGGCAGGACCGCATCCAGTATCTGCTGCCCGTACCGGGGCTGCTGAAGGTCGGTGATCTGGCCCCTGCCGCCATAGGAAACCCGGGCCGAGGCGATCTTGTCGTAGGTCACCTCGTTCTGGCGCGAGATATCCTCGGGCCGGACGAACCCGGACACCAGCAATTCCCGCATCTCGAAATTCACCCGCAACTCCTGCGAGCCCGCAATCGACAGAACGCCGTTGGGCAACACATCCACGATCGTTGCCGCCACCCGCAAGGTCAGTTTCTCCTTGCGCCTGACCGTGCCCTTGCCCTTGGCGCGGCTCGTCGATCCGATCGACAGGGCGTTATCCATGTTGGCGCCATCGGGCAGGCGCATGTCGGCGCGCTGGGGCAGGCCGAACAGGTGCGGGATGGAAAGGTCTTCCGAACCCGAACGCGAGCGGTCGGTATCGTTGGAGATTTCCGCCTTTTCGTCGATCTCGATCACCACGGTCAGGATATCCCCCTTCTTCACCGCGCGCCGGTCGCCAAGCAGGGAATGGCGTTCGCCGCTCCACAGCGACGCCTGATCGACGCGCCGGTCCGGGCTGGTGTGAATGGGCAGGCCCGGCCACAGCATGGCCACATGTTCGGGCGTTTGTGTGTTTGGCGTAAAGCTCGGCGCCTTGCCGAGATGATCGGCCTTGCCGCAGGCCGTCAGCAGGATCAGGGCGGCGGGCAGGCAGAAGGCGCCGGAGGGCGAATGTTTCATTGCTGAACCTCAATCGAACCGTCGGCCATGATGCGGCCCGTGACTGTGGTGCGCGAGGACAGGTTCATCGCGCGGATCGTATCGCCCTCGCCACCCCGGCCCAGCGCGCGGCCCTCCGCCGCGATGTGCAGCCCCGCATTGCTGAACACCAGCGTGACCAGATCGTTGCGCCCGACGATCGCGGGCGGGCCGACATCTCCGGGGCGCACCGGACGACCGGGATAGAGCGCAATTCGCGCCTCCTGACCGACCAGCAGGGCCGGATCGGACAGCGCGCCGGGAACGTCCGCCGTCTTGACGGCGAGGTCGACGGCCGAGATGACCTCGCGGGCGCGGATCGTCCTGAGCGGAACCAGGATGTCGGCCAAAACCGTGTTGGCCGAAAGCACGAGCAGGGTTGCAACCAGATATCGCATCAGCGCACCTGCGTCGTCGCGCCCATCATCTGATCGACCGCGGATATGACCTTGGCGTTCATCTCGTATCCGCGCTGCGCTTCGATCAGTTCGGTCACTTCGCGCACCGCATCGACAGAGCTGTCCTCGATATAGCCCTGGCGCAGCGTTCCCAGCCCGTCCTGGCCCGGCGCCGACACCAGCGGCGGACCCGAGGCTTCGGTTTCGGCGAACAGGTTGCCGCCCAGCGCCTCGAGCCCCTTGGCGTTGGTAAACCCGGCAAGCGTGAGCTGGCCCAGAATCTGACCTTCGGCGTTGTCGATGAAATAGGCGTGAACCTCGCCCGCCCCGTTGATCGAGATGCTGCGGGCGTCCGGGGGAATCACGATCTCGGGCGACACCGGAAACCCGTCAGATGTCACGATCATGCCTTCCGGCGACCGCTTGAGGCTGCCGTCGCGGGTAAAGGCCGAACGCCCCGAAGGCAACGTGACCTCCAGATAGCCGGTTCCCTCGATGGCCAGGTCCAGGTCGTTGCCGGTGGCCGAAAGCGCGCCCTGATTCAGATGCACCGTGACCGCCGCCGGACGCACGCCCAGGCCAAGCTGGATCCCGGTCGGCAGGACGGTTCCGTCCGCGGCGTTCACCGTCCCGGCGCGCGACAGCTGCTGATAGTGCAGATCGGAAAACTCGACCCGACGCGCGTTGTATCCGGTGGTGTTCATGTTGGCGAGGTTGTTCGAAATGGTCTCGACCCGCATCTGCTGAGCACTCATTCCGGTGGCGGCGATCTTGAGGGCGCGCATGCGCGGTCTCCTTGTCCTGTCGGGTTGGAAGCTTGTCAGGTCAGCGCATCAGGGTCCGGACGGCGTCACGCATGCGCTGATCCTCGGTTTCCAGAAAGCTCTGACCCAGTTCGTAGGCGCGCTGGATCTCGACCATCCGCGAGAGCTGGTCGACGGCGTTGACGTTCGAACCCTCCAGAAACCCCTGGAGAATCCGGGCCCGCGGCGCCGGTTCGGTCGCGCCGGTGCGAAACATCACCCCGTCCTCGCGGACCAGGTCGGCGGGATCGGAGGGTTGAAACAGGCCGATCTGGCCGATCGCGCGCCCCTCCGTGCTGATCGTGCCATCGGCAGCAATGTTCAGACCGGCGGCGCCGGGGGGCACGAAGACCGGCGCGCCGCCGGCATCGAGAACCCTGTCACCGCTCATCGTGACCAGATCGCCCTGCGCGTTCTGCGAGAAGCTTCCCGCGCGCGTCAGGCGGGTGCCGGCGGCGGTTTCGATCATGAAGAACCCGTCGCCCTCGATCGCCAGATCGAACGCGCCGCCGGTTCTGGCCAGCGCCCCCTGCTGCATCGACGTGTTGCGAATCCTCGCCCCGGCCATCGAAAGCGACGGCTGGCCGGGCGCGGCGCGGATGAACTCGGAAAAGACCAGTCCTTCCTGGCGATAGCCGGTCGTGGCGGCGTTGGCGATGTTGTTGGCCACCAGCCGCATTTCCCGCATCAGCCCGGACTGGCGCGACAGCGTTGCGTATCCGGTCGTTTCCATCATGAGCCTCCTGCAATCAGGGGAAGGATCTGGCCCTGGAAGAAGGCCAGCAGAGTGTTGGTCATGAATTCCATCGCCACCCAGAACACGAGGGCTGTGGCGGCGAGCTTGGGCACGAAGGTCAGCGTCATTTCCTGGATCGAGGTGAGCGCCTGGAACAGGCCGATCGCCACGCCGGTCACCAGTGCCACGCTGAGCACCGGAAGCGACAGGATGACCGCGGTCCACAACCCCTGCCGCAGCGTGTCGAAAAAGACGCCCTCCTCCAGCACGTCAGACCGGCATCCGCAGGATTTCCTGATAGGCCTCGACGACCTTGTTGCGCACCGTTACTGCGGTTTCGACCGCCAGTTCGGTCTGGGCAAGGGCCTGCACCAGCGCATGCGGGTCGGCATCACCGGTCATCGCATCCATCGCCGCCGTCTCGCCCTGTTGCAGGGTCGCGGCAAAATCCTTCGCCACCGTCCCGAGGCCGTGGGACGATTCGCCCGACAGCGGATCGGGCCGGGTTGCGGGTCTGGCCGTCGCATAGTTCTGGACGGCGGAATGAATATGGGTTTCCATTCTGGATCTCCTTTATTTTCTGAGCAGTTCCATCAATGCAGAGGACATTTCGCGGGCCTGGTCGAACATCTTCAGGTTGGCCTCGTAGCTCCGCTGCGCCTCTCGCGCGTCGGCGATCTCGATCATCAGATCGACATTGGAACCCTGGAAATAGCCGTCTTCATCGGCCAGCGGGTGCGAGGGGTCGAACACGCGCTCGGGTTCGGTTTCATCCAGCCGGACCCGGCCGACGCGGACGAGGTCCGGCCCCTCAGCGCCGGTTGCGGCCAATTCGAAGGATACCGTCTTGCGGCGATAGCCCGGGGTGTCGGCGTTGGAGATGTTCTCGGACACATGCCGCAGCCGCGCCGCCTGGGCGCGCAAGGCGCTGGCCGAAACCGCGAGGGCGCTGGAAAATTCGCTCATCCCGGCCCCCTATGCCCGCCCCAGGCCGGTCCGCAGGATGTTCAGGGCCGAACGGTAGATCGCCAGCGCGCGGTCGTGCTGGCGCCTGGTGTCGACCGCCTTCAGCATCTCCTGCTCGAGCGACACCGAATTGCCGTTCGGGTCGACGACGCCCGCCCCCGCCGCAACCGTGCCGGCCCATCCCGTTGCGCCCTGGCCGTTCAGGTGGGTTGGGCGGCGCGCGGTCATCGCTGTGCCGGGGCCGCTGGCAACGAAATCGGAAAACGGCGCGATATCGCGGGCGCGATATCCCGGCGTGTCGGCATTGGCGACATTGCGGGCGATCACCGCCTGCCGCCGGCCGGCATGGACGGCCATGGCGTGAGCCAGATTGAAGACATTCAGGTCCGTGAGCATCGGGGCTTCTCCCTCGATCGATTTCAATCAAGGCTTAACTCCGATTCGTTTAGAAACCGTTGTCAGGACATTACCGCAGAGATCCGCCATGCCCGCCGACCAGAACATCCTGATACGCGAAATCGAGGCATTGAGCCTGTCCTGTCCGGTCGGCCGCGTGGTTTCGGCCGGCGCCGGCACCGTCCGGATCGCGGGGCTGGCGCAGTCGGCCTCGGTCGGCGATCGTCTGACGCTCGAGCGCCAAAGCGGCGGGCCGCTTGGGGGCGAAGTGCTCAGGGTCGATCCCGGCCTCGTCACCATGCTGCCCGACACGGCGGCCGATGGCGTGGCGGCCGGCAATCCGGTGATGCTGCGCGGCACGCCCGAATTCGCGCCGGCCGATACCTGGGTCGGCCGCGTCGTCGACCCCTACGGGCGGCCGCTGGACGGCAAGCCGATGCAGCGGGGGCCGCGTCGCCGCGACCCGATCGCGCCGCCGCCCCCCGCCGCGGCCCGCCGCGGCCTCGGTCGGCGCATGGCCACGGGCCTCTCGGTGCTGAACACGATGCTGCCCGTCGTGCGCGGGCAGCGGGTCGGCCTGTTCGCCGGGTCGGGTGTCGGCAAATCCCGCCTTCTGGCGCATCTGGCCCGTCACATGCAGGCCGATGTCGTGGTCATCGCCCTGATCGGCGAGCGCGGCCGCGAGGTCAACGAATTCGTCCAGAACGTCCTGGGCCGCGACGGCATGCGACGGGCGGTTGTGGTGGCGGCCACCTCGGACCAGTCGGCTCTGACCCGGCGGCGCTGCGGCTGGGCGGCGATGGCGGTGGCCGAACATTTTCGCGATGCCGGCCGCAATGTTTTGCTGCTGGCAGATTCCGTTACCCGGTTTGCCGAGGCGCACCGCGAGATCGCCGTGGCGTCGGGCGAAGCACCGGCATTGCGCGGCTACCCGCCCTCGGTCACGCCACTGATCACCGCGCTTTGCGAACGCGCCGGGCCGGGCGGCGAGGGTCAGGGCGACATCACCGCGATATTCAGCGTTCTGGTCGCCGGTTCGGACATGGACGAACCCGTCGCCGACATCCTGCGCGGCGTTCTTGACGGGCATATCGTTCTCAGCCGCGAGATCGCCGAGCGCGGGCGCTACCCTGCGATCGACGTTGCGCGGTCGGTGTCGCGCAGCCTTCCCGATGCCGCATCCGATTCCGAAAACACGCTGATCGCGCAAACGCGCCGCCTGCTTGGCGCCTACGAACAATCCGAGGTCATGATCCGCGCCGGCCTCTATTCCGAGGGCACCGATCCGATACTGGATCAGGCGGTGCGGGTCTGGCCCGATCTCGATGCCTTCTTTGCCCGGCCGGATCGCGAGGGCACCGCCGGCAGTTTCGACCGGCTGGCACTGATCCTGCGGCGGGCCAATGCCGGACCGGAGCGGCGCCCGGATTGATGCGCGCGGCAGCGCCACACCCAACGGTTCGCTGACCGCCATCCCGGTCCGGGTGACGCTCAGACATCTGCCGAGGAGGCACGGCATACGATTTCCGGCACCGCCAGGTCACTGGCCGACAAAGCTTGAACCATTCGCGCCTGACCTGTTGCGGGCATGCCGCCGCCGATCCGAAACCGTGTCGTCACGGCACCGGCCATTCCCGTTGGTTGGGTGAAACCAGCCGCTGCCCTGCGCACGCTTCCTGGCAGGTTCCCGCGGCTGCGGCCGCACGGCAGCACAGGCCGCTATCGGGTCGTCGCGGCGGCCGCAAAGGCCTTTCAGCCTGATCCTGCCTGAAGCAGCGTCAACGCGATCGCACCGGAGGAGTGGGCACCACCCGAGGCATTGATCTGGGTTCGCGCCATGTAGAGGCTGGTCAGACGCTCCAGCTGCGCGGGGTCGGCAAACTGCGCGATCCCGCTCTGACCGATGGCCGCACCGGTCCGATCGCGGAACACCTGCAACTGTTGGTCGATATCGATCTGACCGAACCCCCGGGGCAGACCAAGCGCCGTTTCGAACATTGCCCGCAGTGGCGGCAGGCCCATCACCGAGAACCACTTTGCATCGTCGCTGCCGGCGCCCCGCGCCAGTGTCGTCAGTTCGCGCTGCGCATAAAGGGCGATGCGCATGGACTCGTCCTGCTCTCCGACCGCCGTCTCGAAATCCGTGGCCCGGCTGAGATCCAGCACCGCCGCCATGCGTTTCGCGTCGCCGGTTTTCGGAACTTGCGCGGGTCCGAACCCGAACGCCTCGCTCAACCGGCGATAGCGCCGATCCGTCAGCCGGTTGGCCAGCGCGTCTGGGCTCGAGGTTCCGTCCTCCAGTACCTTCCGGATGAAAGCCCGGTTGTCCAGATCGTCAACCAGACCGAACGCCCCCAATGCCACGGCCAGCAGCCGGCGGTCCGAAACCAGATCCGCCGCGTTGCGCACCTGTCCGATCCTTTCGAGAAAATACGCCCCGTCCCGTTTCGCCCAGGCCGAGCCCGAGAACGCGGCAAGCTGCTCAACCTGCGTGCGTTGCAGGAAGTGCCAACCAGCCAGGCCGGGCGCCGGGACGATCGGGCGAAAGCTCATGCGCGGCGCGCGGCGATCAACCGGCTTTCGCGCGGCAGCAGACTGCGCAAGGCCTTCAGGCAGCGATAGTGATGATCCGCGATCAGCGCTTCGGTCGCTTCGGCCAGTGCGGACCGGCTGTCGGGATCTGTGAAGACCTGGCTCAGTTCCTCGATCCGGCGCAACAAGGGCAGCCTGGCCGAGGCCGGGTCGCTGTCTCCCGACAGGACCAGCTGCGTCGCGAAACAGACCCGGCGGACCGGTGTATTGGCCTCGTCGGGATGAATTGCATCGCGCAGCCTGAGGATATTGGCATCCGGCGTGACAATCGAGAACCGGCTCCGACGGTCGCCGTTCTCGATCACCGCACCGTTGATCAGCACACGCTCTTTCGGTGCCAGTTTCAGGACCAGCCCGCCCATGTCACGCTTCCCCTCCGCGAAGACCGCGCATCACGGCGGTATTGATTTCGAGCAGCGGATCGACACCGCCTTCGCCAGCAAGCACCTTCCGGCTGTGTTGCTGCGTGAACTCGGCCAGGTAGAAGATCCGGGCCCTGAGATCGGCCGGCAGCAGGTTGGCCGACTGGGCCACATCAGCCGCGAACAGACACCAGAGCCGGCGATTGTCGTGCAGGGCCGCAGCCAGTGCGCCGAAACCGGGACCTCCGTTCCGGGCAGCACCACGCAGCCTGTGCGTGACGCGGGCCATGGCTTCGTACTCCACACCTCTGGCGGTACGGGTTGGTGCCGCTGTAGCCGAATAGGCGCGCCGCGCCTGGGAATGGGCATTCACGTCTTGTCCTCACTTCCTTGCATGTCCCTGAGGTAATGGCCGGGGCGGCGAACGCCCCGGCCGGCACGATCAGCGGAACAGAGACAGAACCGTCTGCGGCGCCTGATTGGCGATCGAAAGCGACTGAACGCCGAGCTGCTGCTGAACCTGAAGCGCCTGGAGACGCGCCGAGGCCTCTTCCATGTTGGCATCCACCATTGCACCGATCCCGGACTTAAGCGAATCGGTCAGGTTGCCGATGAAGTCCGCCTGGATGGAAATGCGGCTCTCGACCGACCCGAGCGCCGACGCCGCACTGATCGAGGTGTCGATCAGGGTTTCGATCGCGGCCAGGGCCGATGCCGCACCGCCGCCGGTCGAAACGTCGATCCCGGCCATCACGCCCAGACCGCCCGAACCGGCATTCACGAACTGGGCGCCGACCGCGATGTCGACGGTCCCGGCATTGGTGAAATCAAGTCGCCCGGGGCTGCCGCTGTCGTAATCCACCGTCAGCCCGCTGATTCCGAGATCGTCGATGGCGTTCTTCAGACCCACGGCGACGAGGTCGGAGGTGGTGGTTGCCGCCACATCGTCCGCGCTCACCGTATAGGATGCTTCCTGATCGCCGATCCGTACGGTTACCCGGTCTCCCGCCGCGAAGGCGGCACCGGCGGTGTCGTCGATCACGATGTCGCTGGTTCCGCCCCCGGCATCGAGGGTGAAGGCCACGGTGTCGCCGGCCGCCGACGTGCCTGTCGACGATCCGAAGACGTCATTGGCCGTGTATCCGCCGGTCGACAGATCCTGCGCCGCGACGGTGATCGAACTGGCCGTGACGTTGCCGGATCCGTCCCGGTCCAGCGAGGCCAGAACCGATGCCGAGGCAACGGAGCCGTCGACCAGGTTCAGACCGTTGAACTGGGCCGCCGAAACCACCGAGTTGATCTGGTTTTTCAATGCGGTGACGTCGTCGTTGATCTTGGCGCGGTCCACGTTGTCTTCCTGGGCGGCGACGATCTTGCCTTTCATCTGCGTCAGAAGGTCGGTCACGGTTTCGGAGGCGTTGCGCGCGACCGCCACGGTCGATTCCCCCAGCGACAGACTGTCGGAGATCGCCTTGAAGCCCTTCACGTCGGATTCCATCACCTTGGAGATCGCCCAGACCGCGGAATTGTCCTTGGCCGAGGAAATCCGCTTGCCGGTGGAAATCTCGCTCTGAACCCCGGAAAGGCCCTTGTTGATCGACTTCAGGGTCTGCAGCGCGACCATGGCGCCATTGTTCGTCAATATGCTGGACATTGCATGTTCCTGTTCTCTAGGGGCGCCTTCCGCCCCGGTTGCATCCCCGCCCCCTCAGGACGGACAAAACGTCTTTCTGCCGCATGCGGCCCGCTCGGGGTCGCGCCATCTGTTTTCAAGATGCGCCGTCATCCTGCCGCGCCATGTCCTAACCAAGTGCTAAGGGCGCCTGCCCACTTGGCCTGCATTTGTCTAAACCTTGCGTTCAGGCGCGTTTCTCGACACGCGGTCTTGCCTGGGTGTCGAACAGGGTTTTCCGGCCGGAACTGTCATAGGTTTCCAGCCCGCGCCGCACCTGCCGCAGATCGGCCATCCGCCCGGCCACCGCGCGGATGCCTTCCAGCGCGCCGTTCAGCAGCGCGTGATTGCGGTTCACCTTGTCGCGCAGCCGGTTCAGCCCGGCCTGTTCGCCGACGCCGGCGGCGCCGATGTCGCGCATCAGCGTCTCCTTCCGCACCATCAGGTCCGCCAGTACGTTCAACTCGCCCGCCACAAGCGCCTGGCGTTCACGATCCAGCAGTTCGTCGAGCGCTTCGAACAGTTTGGCTGTCTGCCTGGTCATTCTCTCTCTCCATCAAAGCCTGAAAAATCGTTTCGGCCAGGCCGATCCCACCGGCGCGCGCCATCTCGCCCGCCTGCGCGCGCACCAGAAACGATGCGAACTGATCCTCACCGGCACCGCCGCCAAAGCCGCCGCTGGTCTTGCCGAGACCTGCGGATGCGAGCATTTCCGCCAGAAACGCCGCTTCAAGCTCGACCGCGGCCTTGCGCAGGGCCGGCGCCTTGGGCAGCGCCCGGGCCGATTGCGGTGTTCCATGTGGCACGGCGGAACGGAGTGAATGCATCGAATTGGCTCCAATCGGCGGGTTTTTTTCACGTTGCATCCCCAGCGGTTAAAATAATCGTAACCGGTCCCGGCGGATCGTGACGGCGAAGCGAAAGACATTCGGTGTGCCATGCTGACCAATCCGTTCCATTCCGTGCTTGAAGCGCCGGCGCGGCGCGCCGATCCGGTGCGCGACGCCGCCGAACCGCAATCCGGGCGGTCCTTCGAAAACGTGTTCGCTCCGCCGTCCTCGCCGGATCCGGCCCGGGCCCGACCCGGGCAGAACGATGCCGATTCTCCCGCCTCGGGCGACGATTCCGGTGAGACCAGCGTGGACTGCGCGGCTATCGACCCGTCGCACGACTGCGCCCCGCCCATTGACACGCAGGAGCGGATGCACCCGCCGCATTCGCCGGAAATGGGCGTCGCGCACGGCGCCGCGGGGCCGCCGGCAGATCAGGCGGGTGAACTGGCCACCTTGTCGGGGCGGTCACAAACCGCTGCGGGCCCGCAAATGTCCACCATCAGCCGGGACCGGTCTGTCGGCAACGGATTGCCGGCCGATGCAAGCGGAGGGGCGGGCACAAAGCCGGGCAGCGCCGCCATCGCCACACCGCAACCCGACGGCAGGGTGGCGAACAACCCGCTGTCCGGCCCTTCCGTTCCCGGCGGCCCAACCCCGACCGGTGCGAATGCTCCGGGGCAGGACGCGGCCGGGGGCCGGGGCGAAATGCAGGCCCGGGTCGAGGGGGGATCGAATGAAACCGGCGCAACGACCCGCCCCGCGATGGCGGGGCCGCCAGGCGCACCCGGCCAGGGCGCCGTCAACCTCAGCACCGTGCACCCGATCCCCGAGGCTCGGGACGCGACGCGGAACCCCTCGGGCAAGATGGCGGCGGGTTCGCCCTTCGAACCCGATGCCACGGAATCACCCGAGGAGCGTATGTGGTCCGAGGCTGGCGGCGCGGCGGTGTCGTCGGGCTCGCTCTCTGCCCCGCCCCATCATGCCGCCGGCCAGCGGCTGACACTGACGCCAGGCGGTATGCGCGGCATGGCCGAAGCCCTGGTCCGCCAATCCGACGGACGGATCGAAATCGCGCTCTCGCCCGAAGAACTGGGCCGGGTGCGCATGGCGCTCGTGACCTCCGAAACCGGCGTGAGCGTCTCGATCGGCGCCGACCGCCCGGAAACGCTGGCGCTGATGCGGCGCCACATCGAACAACTGGCTAGCGACCTTCGCCAACTGGGTTATACCGATGTCGGATTCTCGTTTTCCGGCGGCAGCGACCCGCGGGCCCGACATCACCCGCGCCACGCGGAACCCGACCTTTCGCCCGAAGCGGCCCCAGAACTCTGGAGCCGGTTCCAACCCGCAGATGCCGCGCGCACGGTCAAGCCGGGCCGCATCGGCCTCGATCTCAGATTGTGACCCGGATGATCCCCAGCACCGCTTCGGCCCAAGACCGGCAAATCTCCCAGAACGTATCCGCCGCCGCCCAGCACAAGGGCAGCGCGTTGACCACGGATTTCAGTACCTTCCTCCAGATGCTGACGGCCCAGGCCCGCTATCAGGATCCGCTCGAGCCGATCGATTCGGCCGAGTATTCGGCCCAGCTGGCGCAGTTCTCGATGGTCGAACAACAGCTTCGCACCAACGACATTCTGGCCGCGCTTTCCGCCCGGATGGGCAGTTCCGACATGGCGTCACTGTCCGGCTGGGTCGGGATGGAGGCGCGCGCCACCACGCCGCTGGCCTTCGACGGCGCCCCGATCAGGGTTTCGCTGCGCCCCGACGCATCGGCCGACACCGCCTTTCTGGTGGTTTTGGACGAGACCGGCACGGAAGTGCAGCGCAGTGCGATCCCGGTGGCCGAGGACACGATCGAATGGGCCGGCGTTGCCGGCGACGGAACCCCGCTCGCAAACGGCATCTACAGCTTCAACGTGGAAAGCCGCGCCAACGGTGAGATCATTCGCTCCGATCCGGCCGAGGTCTATGGCCGCATCGCCGAGGCGCAGGTTCAGAACGGCGAAATCGTGCTGGTGCTTCAGGGCGGCCAGGTGATACCGGCGGCGCGGGTCACGGCGCTGCGCTCTCCCGGGCCTGTCGGGCAATGACACCCGCATGCCGGCCCCGCGCCCGTCGCTCAGAGGCGCGCGGTCCGGCGCATCTGGCGCAGCATCGGGACCGAATAGAGGACAAGCGCCGCCCAGATCATCGGAAACGCGATCATGTCCGCGCCCGCGAAGGTCTCGTCGAAGGCAAAGATCGCAATCAGCAGGATCATCGTCGGCGCGATATACTGCATGATGCCGATGGTCGAAAGACGCAGCAGCTTGGCACCGTTGGCGAAGATCAGGAGCGGCACCGCCGTAATCAGCCCGCAGCCGAGCAGCAGCCAGTCGTCGCCCGGCGATCCGGCCAGGAACTTTCCCTGTCCGGTCGCGGCCAGCCAGGCGATATAGGCAAGCGCCGGCGGGCTCAGCAGCAGCACCTCGAGCAGGAAGCCCTGATTCGGGCCGATCGGCAGAGATTTCTTGAAATAGCCGTAAAATCCCCAGCTGACAGTCAGCGCCAGCGCGACCGCCGGCAGGTGTCCGGCCTCCCATGTCAGCACCGCAACCGCCGCCGCCGCCAGCACGACGGCGGCAATCTGCAACCGGTCCAGGCGTTCGCCCAGCAAAACCGCACCCAGCACGATGCTGAACAGCGGGTTGATGTAATAGCCCAGCGCGGCATCCAGCGCGTGATCATTGGCGATGGCCCAGACATAGACGCACCAGTTGACCGAGATCAGCGTCGCCGTCACCGCCGCCATGCCCAGCGTCCTGGGCGATCCGAAAGAGGCGCGAATGTCGCCGACCCGCCGCATGACGAGCAACACCAGCCCCGCCACCGGCACCGACCAGACCACCCTGTGCGCGATCACCTCGACCGGCGGAACGTGCGCCAGCAGCTTCAGGTAAAGCGGCATGACCCCCCACATCAGATAGGCGGTCAGCGCGAAGGCAAAGCCCCGGGCCGCGCCGCGGTCGTCCCCGGCGACCGGCGCTTCAAGCGGTTGTGTCAGGTCAGTTTTCATAGGGGTCCAGCGAATCCCGCAGCCCGTCGCCGAGAAAGTTGAAGGCCAGAACGACAATGATGATCGGCAGCATCGGGATCGCCGTCCACGGGTAGATCTCGATCGAGGCGAGGTTCTGGGCATCGTTCAGCATCACCCCCCAGCTGACCGCCGGGGCGCGCAGGCCGAGGCCGAGAAAGGACAGCGCGGTTTCGCCGAGGATCATAGCCGGGATCGACAGGGTGGCGCTGGCGATCAGATGCGACATGAAGTTGGGCAGCAGATGCTTGCGGATCACCCTTCCCGACGACGCGCCCATCATTTCCGCGGCGCGCACGTATTCCTCTTCGCGCAGCGACAGGAATTTCGCCCGCACCGAACGGGCCAGCCCCGGCCAGTCGAGAATGCCTAGGATCACGGAGATGATGAAGAACACCGCCACCGGGCCCCAGTTCGACGGCACCGCCGCCGACAGCGCCAGCCACAGCGGCAGTTCCGGCAGCGACCGCAATATCTCGATCACCCGGTTGATGATCCAGTCGGTCACGCCGCCGAAATAACCGGCGATGCTGCCCAGAAAGATGCCCAGCGCAAACGACACCGCGATGCCGATCAGCCCCACGGTCAGCGACAGCTGCGCGCCATACAGAATGCGGCTGAACACATCGCGGCCCAGCCGGTCGGATCCCCACAGAAACACCGTGGCGCCATCGGCGGCGCAGAACAGATGCAGATCGGTCGGGATCAGCCCGGCCAGATCGTACCGCCCGGCCGAACAGAAGAACCTCAGCGGCATCGGCCGGCTGGTGTCGGGCACGAACTTCCACTGGAAGGTTTCCAGATCGGCCTTGGACACGGTCGGATAGACGAACGGGCCGATCCATCTACCTTCATGAACCCAGCGAATGTCCTGCGGCGGATGGTACAGGTGTTCGGAATGCCTCTCGTTCGGGGTGTAGGGGGCGATGAAACCGGCAAACGGCAGCAACAGGTAGGAAACCAGCAGGAAGATGCCCGAAACCAGGCCAAGCCTGTGCTTGCGGAACTTGCGCCAGACCAGCACCCATCCCGGCGCGTCGAGGTCGCGCCGCTCGAGCAACTGGATGCTGGCGGCCGGGTCATAGGGGGCGTCGTCGACATAGCGGCCATCGGGAAGCCGCGTCATGCCTCGCGCCCCTCATAGCGGATGCGCGGATCGAGCAGCACCAGCAGCACATCGGAAATCATCGTGCCCATCAGCGTGAGCAGCGCGACAAACATCAGCACGAAGGCCGACAGGAACTGGTCCTGCGTCTTGAGCGCGGTCAGCAGCGTCGGTCCGATGGTCTGAAGGCCCAGCACCACGGACACCAGGACCGACCCCGAAACCATGCTGGGCAGCAGGTTGCCGATATCGGCGACGAAGGGGTTGAACGCCACCCGCAGCGGGTATTTCGCCAGCATCCGCGACGGTTTCATGCCCTTGGCGATCGCGGTTTCGACATAGGGCTTGCCAAGCTCGTCAAGCATGTTGGCCCGCAGCCGCTGCATCATCGCCGACGCGCCCGAGGTGCCGATCACGAAGGTCGGAACGATCAGGTGAATCAGGATCGACTGCACCTTGTCCCAGGTCATCGGCTTGCCTTCATAGACCGGATCCATCAGCCCGCCGATGGGAATGTCGAAATACTTGTGCCCGTAGTAGAACATGATCAGCGCGAGCAGGAAGTTGGGCGTCGCCAGGCCCAGATAGCCGACGAAAGCCGAGGTATAGTCGACCCATGTCTTGGATCGCGCCGCCGCCAGCACCCCCAGCGGCAGCGCCACCAGATAGACGAACAGGACAGCCGCGAGGTTGACCAGCACCGTCAGCCACAGGGTCTCGCCGACGATCTCGGCGACGGGCTGGTCGAACTCGAAGGACCAGCCGAAATTGCCCTGGATCAGCCCGGAAAAGCCGTGCGGCCCGGGAACGAAACCCATCCAGATCAGGTATTGCTGCCACAACGGCCGGTCGAGCGCGTATTCGTGGCGCAGGAACTCGGCCTTGGCGACGCCGGCGGATTGCCCCGATGCCCGCAGCTCCGCGATCTGGTTGGACAGATAATCGCCCGGCGGCAGGTTGATGATGACGAATACCAGCACCGACACCACCAGCAGCGTAAGCAGCATGGTACCGAAGCGGTAGAGCGCATAGCGCAGGATATCCATCAGCCTTTTCCCGCCCTAGTCGAAATAGAATTCGTCCATGCGGTGAATGCCGAAATGCGCACCCGGATCCCAGGCCCACATGCCGCGTTCGGGAACGTTGCGCAGGCGGTTGTTGACGACGATCGGCTGGGGGGCCTCGGCCAGGATGCCGATGGCATAGATCTGATCGGCGTGGATTTGCAGCATCTCGCGCCAGGCCGCGTCGCGCTGCTCGTCGGTTTCCGCCCGCTCCCATTCGTGCAGAAGTTCCATCAGGCGCTGCGCCTCGGGCAGGTCAGGCGGCTCGCCGGCGTCGCCGCCGGTCTGGTAGTACTGGCCCCATTTCGGCCAGGCCAGGAATACCTGATCGGTCGGTGCCAGATAGGCCGGCGAGGTATAGGTTTGCGGCAGGCCGTTGTCCCAGCCGTACCAGACCGACGCCATGGTCTGACCGGCATAGACGCGGTTGCGCAGGATGTCGCGATCCAGCGGCCGCATCACCAGCCGCACGCCGATATCGCGCCAGTTGTCGGTGACGATCTGAAGCGCGTTCTCGACTTCCTGCCGCTCACCCGCCGTTTCGATCACGATTTCCATCTTGCGGCCGTCGGGAAGGGTGCGATAGCCGTCGCCGGTCCGCCCGGTCAGCCCGGCCGCATCCAGCATCCGGTTGGCTTCTTCCACGTTGTAGGCAGCCCAGGCATCGCGCTGCGCCTGGTCGAAGAACGGGCTTTGGGGCAGCACCGCCATCGCGCCCGGCTTGGCCAGGTCGAAATAAAGCGCCCGGTTGATCGAAGCGCGGTCGATCGCCACCGAAAGGGCACGCCGCACCCGCACGTCGCGTAGCACCGCGCGCCAGCCGTCATCCTGGTAGTTCAGGTTGGGATAGATCGCGATCTGCGAGGCGACGCCGGTGCTCCACAACAGGGTATGGTAGTTGCCGCCCTCCGCCTCGCCCTTGCGCAGGATCGCGATGTCGCGGAAATCCAGCCCGCGGCCCTGAAGGTCGCTTTCCCCGGCATTGGACTTGGCCGCAACCAGGCCGGGCGCCACGATCTCCATCTCGACCACATCGATATAGGGCAGTTGCACGCCCTCGGTGGTGATCCGGTGAAAATACGGATTGCGAACGAACAGGTGGCGGATCTTCTTGCCCGAGGTCGAATTTATCCACGGTTGCAGCGTCGGCAATTCGTGGTTGTCGTACTTGTACATGTTGTCGAGGTTGTTGTGCAGCGCCGCCCAGCCTGTGACCCGCGCGTCATCCACGGCGGCGGCCAGTTCGGCGGGGTCGGCGTATTTCTCGTGAAACTGCTTGAGAAAGCGCGCCGGGCGATAGATGAAGGGCGGTCGCGCCTGAGCCAGCGTTTGCAGGAAGTTGGGGTTCGGAAAGTCCCAGGCCAGCACCACGGTCTGCGCATCGGGGAAGGTGACGGCGGGCGGCTTGCCCTCGACCATCAGGAAATCGGGCGGCCCCGAGGGGCTGAGCTTGGGGTTGTTGGCCACATCCTCCCACCAGTAGCGGAAATCCTCGGAGGTGAAGGGCGAGCCGTCCGACCAGCGGTGCCCGGCCCGCAGATGCAGGGTGAAGACCTTGTTGTCCCGGTTGTCGACGGCGCGCAGGATATCGGGCACGAGGTTGTAGTCGGCATCATAGCCGACCAGCCGGGCATAGCCGTATACGACCATCTGGCGGATGTCCTTGGACCGGGTGATCAGTGTGCGCAGCGTTCCGCCCTGTTTGCCGTTCGTGCGGCCCTTGGCCGCCAGATCGACGATCAGCGGCTCGGATGGCACCCTTTCGGCCACCGGCGGCAGGTCGCCGCTGTCCACCTCGGCCTGCCAGAACGCGGTTTCGTGCAATTCAGGCGCCGCGCGGGCCGGAACCGGCGCCGAGACGACAAGCGATACCAGCGCGGCCAGACAGGCCAGGGATGCAAGGAAACGGGGTCTTTCAAACATGGCAACGCACCTTGTGGCCGGGTTCCACCTCTGCAAGCGAAGGTATCACGGTATCGGTAAAACGAAAGGCTTCGTCCCAGGTGTCGGGCAATCCGGCGCCCCGGGCGACGAGTTTCAGGTCGATCGGGCGGTCGATGTCCGGTGAGGGCTGGGCCGCGATCAGCGCCTTCGTATAGGGATGTTTCGGGTTGTAAAACAGGGTGTCGGGCGTGGCCTGTTCCACCACCAGCCCCTGGCGCATCACCGCCACCTCGTCGGCGATACGCGCGACCACCGCAAGGTCGTGGCTGATGAACAGATAGGAGAGATTCATCCGGTCGCGGATGTCCTCCAGCAGCGACAGGATCTGTTCCTGCACGCTGACATCCAGCGCCGAGGTCGGTTCGTCGCACACGATCAGCGAGGGTTCCAGCATCATCGCGCGCGCGATCGACAGGCGCTGGCGCTGGCCGCCGGAAAACGCGTGCGGATAGCGCATCAGCATGTCGGCGTTCAGCCCGACCTGCTTCAGTGCCGCCGCGGCGCGGTCCCGGCGTTCGGCGCGGCTGCCGATACCGTGGATCTCCAGCGGCTCGGTCATCGCATCAAGAACGCGCATGCGCGGGCTGAGCGACGAATACGGATCCTGAAACACCATCTGCGCCTCGCGCTGAAACGCGGTGCGCGCGGCGCGCGACAGGCGATGCACGGCGACCGGCTCGCTGCCCGGATGCGGGCGGAACAGAACCTCCCCGCCCGGGTCCGGCGGTTCGGCGCCCAGCGCGATGCGCGCCACCGTGGTCTTGCCCGAACCGCTTTCGCCGACGATGGCCAGCGTCTTGCCGCGCGGCAACGCCAGATCGACGCCACGGCAGGCATGGATCAGCACATCGGGTTTCCAGGGCGAGCCCGAGCGCAACTCGTAGGTCTTGGCGACGTTCCGCAATTGCAGGATCAGGTCATCCTCGGGCAAGGGCGGCGCCGGTTCCGGGGCCGCCGGAATCGACGGCGCGGCATCGAACAACTGTCGCGTATAGGGATGCGCGGGCGCGCGCAGCACCGCCTCGGCCGGGCCGGATTCCATCACTCTGCCCCTGTGCATCACCACCACCTGTTCGGCCATGTTGGCGACCACGCCCAGGTCGTGGGTAACGAGAATCATCGCCATGCCGGTGTCGCGCTGCAAATCCTTGATCAGTCCCAGCACCTGCGCCTGCGTCGTCACATCGAGCGCCGTGCTCGGCTCGTCGGCGATCAGCAGCTCCGGCCTGGCCACCATCGCCATCGCGATCATCGCGCGCTGGCGCATACCGCCCGAAAGCTCGAACGGATAGGACCGGTAGGTGCGTTCGGGGTCGGGAAAGCCGACACGCTCGAACGTGTTCAGCACCTCGCGCCTGGCCCGTTTCTCGGTGGCGCCGCGATGCAGCCACAGCACTTCGGCGACCTGGTTGCCGATCCGGTGCAGCGGCGAAAGCGAGCGCATCGGTTCCTGAAAGATCATCGACACCAGGTTGCCGCGAACCTTGCGCATCCGGCGCTCTGGGAGTTCGCTCAGAACCTTGGTGCCCTCGCTGCTGTTCAGGGTGATCCGGCCCGAAAGGAACCGCGCGCTGCGTGGCAGAATACGCAGCACGGCGCGGCAGGTGACGGTCTTGCCCGACCCGCTTTCGCCGACCAGAGCCAGGGTTTCGCCGGCATTCACCGCAAAGCCGACATCGCGCACGACAGCGTCACCGTCACCGAACGCGATGCTCAGGTCTTCCACTGTCAGCAAGGGGGACATTCAGACGCCACCACCCGTCCGTTCGTTGCGCGCCATGAAACCTGAAAGCCCCCTCGTTGTGCCGGTCCGTGCCCGGCCCACCTTCGCTTGGCCCAGCCCTTGCCGTCAAACCCCTATTTGCGGGAAATCCCGGCGCAACCGTGCCTTGCGTCCGGCCCGGCGAGGCGATCCGGCCTACACATTCCGCCCGGCTTCTGGCAAGAGGGGCGGAACATGGCCCCTGCGGCGCGACAGGAGTTCTTCGACTTGAGCCGACTCGACGTGTTCATCGACCGCATGGTGTCGCAGCGCGCCTGCCTGGATTTCGCCATTGCCCAAACCGCGCGCCTGCCCGGCCCGATCCTCGAACTGGGCCTTGGCAACGGTCGCACCTTCCACCACCTGCGCGAGCGCGTCGCGGGGCGCGAGATCTTCGTCTTTGAACGCGCCATCGCCGCGCACCCGGAGTCGACCCCGGACGAGGCGCATACCCTGCTGGGCGACGTGAACGAAACCCTGCCCCGGGCGCTGGAGCGGTTCGGCCCGACCGCCAGCCTGATCCATGCCGATCTGGGCGGGCACAACCTGAAAAAGAACGATGCGTTCGCGCGCTCGATATCGCCGCTGGTCGAACCGATGCTGGCGCCCGGCGGGCTGATGGTGTCTTCGGACCGGATGTATTTCGAGGCGCTGGAAGAATTGCCGCTGCCGAAGGGCGCCGTCGCGGGGCGCTGTTTCGTCTACCGGCGCTAGGGGCACGCCTTTCCGAACGGTTGCACACGGCAGGCCGCTGGCCCTATCGTCGCTCGCACCCTTTCGCGAAAGGACCGCCAATGATCTTCTATGACTGCTCCACCGCGCCCAGCCCGCGCCGCGCGCGCCTGTTCATCGCCGAGAAAGGGCTGAGCATCGAGACCCGCGAGATTTCCATCGCCGCGGGCGAGCAACTGGGGCCCGATTTCCTGCGGGTCAACCCGCGCGCCACCGTGCCCGTCCTGGTGACGGACGCCGGCACCGTCCTGACCGAGAACATCGCCATCGCCGCCTATCTGGAAGAGATGTTTCCCGACCCGCCCCTGATGGGAACCACGCCCGAGGACCGCGCGCTGGTTCTGATGTGGAACGCCATCGTCGAACAGCAGGGCGGCAACCCCATCGCCGAGGCGCTGCGCAATTCCAACCCGCGCATGAAGGGCCGCGCCATCACCGGGCCGGTGGATTTCGACCAGATACCGGAACTGGCCGAACGCGCGCAGACCCGCATCGGGCTGTTCTTCGACCTGATGGAAGACCGCCTGCGCCAAAGCCGGTATCTGGCCTGCGACAGCTTCACCCTGCCCGATATCACCGCGTTCGTGATGATCGAATTCGCCCGCGTCGTGCGCCGCCGCATCCCCGAGGAAAACACCGCCACGCGCACCTGGTACGATGCCATCAGGGCGCGGCCCAGCGCGGCGCTGTAACGCCCCCGTGGGCGCACATGCGGCCCCGGGCCGCGGGGGCTGTCCTGCGGCTGCGGCCATGGGTGGCCCGGGGGTTTCGCGCGGCGGCAAATGGCGTTAGATCGCCGCCTGACACAACAACGCGGCATCGCCGCCGCCTGCCGGAAAATCGCCCCATGTTCATTGCCACCCTGCTGACCGATCCGGCCAAAGCCTCCCTGGACCCGGGGCTGATCGAAAACCTGCGCAACGCCTGGGGCGGCGGGCCGGCCACAGTGCTGGCACCGGGAATCGCGGCGGAAATGCCGCTGCCTTCGCGGCCCGGAAATCTGTGGGAGGTCTGGGAGGATCTGCAAGGTCTGGGGGTCGATCTGGTGGTGCAGCCCCGGGCCGGACGGCGCAAGAAAATGCTTCTGGCCGACATGGACAGCACCATGATCCGGCAGGAATGCATCGACGAACTGGCCGATGCCGCCGGCTTCGGCGAGCGGGTGCGCGAGATCACCGCCCGGGCGATGAACGGCGAGCTGGACTTCGAGGCCGCGCTGATCGAACGGGTCGGCCTGCTCAAGGGGCTGGATGCAGCCGTGATCGACCGGGTTCTCGCCGAACGGATCACGCTGATGCCGGGGGGGCGCGAACTGGTGGCGACGATGCGGGCCAACGGCGCGCATGCCGCGCTTGTCTCGGGCGGGTTCACCGCCTTCACCGCGCGGGTGGCCGACCTGCTGGGCTTTGACGAGAACCGGGCCAATATTCTGCTTGTTCAAGGCGGCGTTCTTGCCGGCGACGTGCAGCGCCCGATCCTGGGCCGGGCCGCCAAGGTCGAGGCGCTGGAACAGATCACGGCGCGGCTGGGCATTGCCGAGGCCGACGTGATCGCGGTCGGCGACGGCGCCAACGATCTGGGCATGCTGCACCGGGCCGGAACCGGCGTGGCGCTGCATGCAAAACCGGCCGTCGCGGCGCAATGCGATGTGCGGATCAATCATGGCGACCTGAGCGCGCTCTTGTATCTTCAGGGCTATCGGGCCGGGGACTTCATCGCGGCCTGACCCGGCCGGCGAAGGAAACGATTGACAACATACCCGGCAGTATGTTCGCCTGTGCGGCAGAATGGCGCATGCTCAGGAGTCTGCCCGCGACGTGACAGCCAACCAGAATGCCGAGCCACAGACCGACCGACTGGAAGAACTGCTGATCGCCGCGGCGCAGTGTTTTCAGGCCCGTGGCTATGCGGCCACCTCGATTGACGCGGTGGCCCGCCACATGGGCGCGACAAAGGGTCGGGTCTATCATTACTTCCCCTCGAAGATGGACCTGTTCAACGCCGTTCGCGAACGCGGGATGCAGATCGTCTTCGAGGCGACGGAGGCCGGATATTGCGCCAATCTGGCCGCCGCCGACCGGCTTACGCTGATGGCGCTTGGCCATGTCGGCGCGATGATGAGGCATCGCGCCTTCATGCAGGTACATCGCGAGGGCTTGCAGATGCACCGCTTTGGCAACGCCACGCCCGAACAGCACGATGCGATGGCGCGGCACATCAGACAGCGCGACGCCTACGAGAGGCGGTTCCGCGACGTCGTGCGCCTGGGCGCGGACAACGGCGTGCTGCGGGTGGGCGAACCCTTTGCGATAACGATTCAAAGCTTCATGAGCGCGCTGCACAGTCCGGTGACCTGGTATTCCGAACGTGCCGACGACACGCCCGAAAAACTCGAACAGCTGGCGCGTGAAGTGGTCCGCTTTGCCATGCTCGGGCTCGGGGTCGATCTGGCGGCCCGTCGCTGGCCCGAGATTCCCCCCCTGACGGATGCCCTGACAGATGAAGGTACGCCATGACGGAAATACCCGAAACGATGACAGCGGTGGTGCAGACCGGAGACGGATATGCCGGCACCTCGACCGGCCCGGCGATCGCGGATGCGGCGCTGCACCTGGAATGTGCGCGGCTTCCGGTGCCCCAGCCCGAACAGGGGCAGGTCCTGATCCGGATGCGGATGGCGTCGGTCAACCCGTCCGATCTGCACTTCATCAAGGGCGAATACGGCCAGCCGCGCATCAAGGGCGCACCGGCGGGGTTCGAAGGGTGCGGCGACGTGGTGGCCACCGGCAACGGCGCCGAAAGCCTTCAGGGCCGGCGCGTCGCATTCGTGGTGACGGTTCCCACTTCGGGCGCCTGGGCGGAATATGCCGTCACCTCGGCGCAGACCTGCGTGCCGCTGCGGCCCGAAATCTCCGACGAGGACGGCGCCGCACAGATCGTCAACCCGATGACCGCGATGGCAATGGTCGATATCGCGCGGGCCGATGGCGATGCCTTCGTCGTTTCGGCGGCAACCAGCCAGTTGGGCAAGCTCATGTGTGCCCTGGGCCGCGATCTGGGGCTCAAGCCCATCGCGCTGGTGCGCCGAACCGAAGCCGTCGGAATCGTGAAACGGGCCGGCGCGGCCGAGGTTCTGCTGACGACCGCTCCGGATGTGATGGACCAGTTCGCCAGCCTCAGCCGGCAGATGAAACCGCGCGTGTTCCTCGATGCGGTGTCCGATCAGCTGTCCGAACAGATATTTGCCGCAATGCCCAAGGACGCGCGCTGGATCAGCTATGGCAAGCTGTCGGCCGAGCCCCCGAAACTCACGCAGATGGGGCAGCTGATCTTCATGGGCAAACGGATCGAGGGGTTCTGGCTGACCCGGTGGATGCAGACCACCCCGCCCGAGGGTCAGGCCAGGGTCGCGGCGGAGGTTCAGGCGCGCTTTGCCGACGGGCGCTGGACAACCGATGTCTCGGCGCGGCTGCGGCTCGATGACGTTGTGTCAGGTTTGGCCAAGGCGCTGGAAAAGACGGATGGAAAGGTCATGATAATTCCATAGGATCGAAGGTGACGGCCGGCGGTGACGAACCGCCGGACGGTCGAAGAACGACGACCGGGCAACCGGCGCAGGGAGGACGGATTTGGATAACTTGCAGCTCCTCGTCAGCGGGCTGGCCAACGGCTGTGTCTACGGCCTGATCGCGCTGGGCTTCGTGCTGATCTACAAGGCGACCGAGGCGGTGAATTTCGCCCAGGGCGATTTCATGATGCTGGGCGCGTTCGTCACCATCGGGCTGACCAACACCGAATACATGGGCCTGCCATTCTGGATTTCGCTGCCCATCTCGCTGAGCATCATGGCGGCGATGGGCTATGCGCTGGACCGGTTCGTGATCCGGCTGATGTTCGGGCAAAGCCAGACCGCCGTGGTGATCCTGACCATCGCGCTGGGCTTTGTCATCCGCTTTGTCGCCGGGCTGATCTGGGGCCACAATCCGCAGACGCTGCAAAATCCGCTGGCCGGCAGGGAGGTCGCGTTCGGCGGTCTGGTCCTGGGGCTCGAAGACGTGGCGGTGATCGTGGTGACGGTGCTGCTGACCTGGGGGCTTTACGAGTTCTTCAACCGCACCAGGCTGGGGCTGGCGATGCAGGGCGCCTCGCAGAACCAGTTGGCGGCCTATTACATGGGCATTCCGGTCAAGCGCGTTCAGGGCCTGATCTGGGCGCTGGCCGGGGCCGTGGCCTGTGTTGCCGGGATCCTCTTTGCCGCCAAGGGGTCGGTCGACCCCAACGCCGGCCTGATGGGGATCAAGGCGTTCGCGGCCGCCGTGATCGGCGGTTTCGGCAGCCTGCCCGGCGCGCTGGCCGGGGGGCTGATCGTGGGCGTGATCGAACCGTTCGCCAGCCGCTACATCGCCGCCGGATACAGCCAGATCGCGCCCTATGCGCTGCTGTTGCTGGTGCTGATCTTCCGCCCCAACGGGCTGTTTTCGCAAACGCGCGTCAAGAAGGTGTGAGGGCATATGCGGATCGTTTTCAAGACCGACTACATGCAGGATATCCGCCCCTGGAAGGACGGCCAGCAACTGACGCTGTATCTGCTGCTGCTGGCGGCCGCGATCGCCGCGCCCTGGCTGCTCGACGTGTTCTTTCTGGGCGAGCTGACCAACGTGCTGATCTGGGCCATCGCCGGACTCGGGCTGATGGTGCTGACCGGCCATACCGGACAGGCATCGCTGGGTCATGCCGCGTTCCTGGCGGCGGGGTGTTATGCCAACATCATCCTCATGGAATCCGGGATGCCCTTCATGCTGGCCTTTCCGCTGGCCGGCATCCTGACCGGTTTCGCCGGTGCAATCATCGCCATTCCGGCGCTGCGTCTGCATGGCATCTATCTGGCGATCTTCACGCTGGCGCTGTCGATCCTCGTGGATGACATCATCGTGCTGAGCGATGCCTGGACCGGCGGCGTGGGCGGCAAGTTCGCGCCCCCCGTCAACGTGTTCGGCTTCGAGATCGAACGCTGGGGCACGCCGGGCGCCTTCTACTGGCTGGTGCTGGGCGTCGCGGTCATCGTGACGCTGGGATACGTCAACCTGCTGCGCGCGCCGCTTGGCCGCGCCTTCATCGCCGTGCGCGACAGCGAGGTCTCGGCCCAGGCGATGGGCGTGAACGTCGCCCGGACCAAGACGATCTCGTTCGGGCTGTCCTGTGCCGTCACCGGCTGGGCCGGTGCGCTGATGGGCCTTTATGCCGGCGCGTTCAACAACGAGACGTTCAGCGTCGTGATCTCGATCCAGTTGCTCATGATGATCGTGATCGGCGGTCTCGGGTCGATCCACGGCGCCTATTTCGGCGCCATCGTGATCGGGTTCCTGCCGCAGTTCCTGTCGATCGCCAAGGAATATGTCGGCGCCGTGTTCGGCGGCTCCTCGGTTGCGATTCCGGGGCTCGAGTTCGGCATCTTCGGCATGATCCTGATTGCCTTCATCCTGTTGGAGCCGATGGGCATCTACGGCCGCTGGCTGAAGGTGCGCACCTGGTTCGAACTGTTTCCGTTCTACCGCAAGGACATGTTCAAGCGGCAGAAATCCTACCTCAAGACGGAGCGCCTGAGATGAGCCTGCTCGAACTTGAGACCGTGACGCTGAAATTCGGCGGGCTGACGGCGGTGGACCGGCTGTCCTTCTGCGTCGAGGAAGGCGAGGTCTTCGCCATCGTGGGGCCGAACGGCGCGGGCAAGTCGACCGTGTTCAACCTGATCTCGCGGTTCTACGACCCGCATGAGGGCGCGATCCGGTTCGACGGGCACGACCTGCTTCGCGCGCGTCCCGACGCCGTGGCCTCCTGGGGGGTGGCGCGGACCTTCCAGAACATCGAACTGTTCGACCATGCCACCGTGTTGCAGAACCTGCTGGTGGGCCGGCACCGGCATCGCCGCTCGAACCTGCTGTCCGAGATCTTCTTCACGCCGTCGGTACGCAAGGCGGAGATCCAGAACCGCCATTTCGTCGAGGAGATCATCGACTTCCTCGATCTTCAGGCCTACCGCGACAAGATGATCGCGGGGCTGCCCTATGGCGTGCGCAAGGTTGTCGAGGTGGGCCGGGCGCTGGCCACCGACCCCAAGCTGCTGCTGCTGGACGAACCCGCCTCGGGCCTGTCGGTCGAGGAAACGACCGACATGCGCTGGTGGATCGACGACATCCGCCGGCAGATGGGCATCACCGTGCTGATGGTCGAGCATGACATGGGGCTGGTCAGCGGCGTGTCCGACCGTGTGCTGGCGATGGCCGACGGCGCGAAGCTGGCGCTGGGCACGCCGGCCGAGGTGCAATCCGACCCGGCGGTGATCGAAGCCTATCTGGGGAGGGCAGCATGAGCGGCGATCCGATCCTCAAGGTCCGCAACATCGAAAGCTTCTATGGCCCGATCATGGCGATCCGCGGCGTGAGCCTGGATGTGCGCGAGGGGCAGATCGTGTCGATTCTCGGTGCCAACGGGGCCGGCAAGACGACGCTGATGAAAACCGTCAGCGGCGTCATGGACCCGGAAAAGGGCAAGATCATCTTCGAGGGGCGCGAGATTCAGGGGATGGAGCCGCACAAGGTGGTCGAGGCCGGTATCGTGCATGTCCCCGAAGGGCGCGAGGTGTTCCCGCTCCTGAGCGTGGACGACAATCTCAGCCTTGGCGCCTATACGCGTTCGGACAAGGCCGAAATCGAGGCCGACCGCGAGATCGTGTTCAGCTATTTCCCGATTCTGAAACAGCGCCGCGCGCAGGAGGCCGGCACGTTGTCGGGCGGACAGCAGCAGATGCTGGCGATCGGGCGCGGATTGATGGGCCGGCCCAGAATCATGCTGCTGGACGAACCGAGCCTGGGACTGTCGCCGATCCTGGTGCAGGAAATCTTCGACATCCTGAAACGGTTGAACGAAGAGCGCGCAATGACCATGATGCTTGTCGAACAGAACGCCGCGGCGGCGCTGGACCTGGCCCATCACGGCTATGTCATGGAGATCGGGCGCATCGTCATGGACGGCAGCGCCGAGGACTTGCTGAAATCCGAGGATATCCAGAATTTCTATCTGGGTGTGCAGGAGGAAGGCGCCCGCGATCAGCGGCGCTGGAAACGCAAGAAGACCTGGAGGTGATAGGATGGATGCACGCTCTGCCCTGCCCCAGACCCTGATAAACGGCGTCAGCGTAAACGCCACGCCCGGCCAGCGCCCGGTGCTGGTGGACGGGGCCGATACCATCGTCGGACTGTTCGCCAGGCGGTGTGGCGATCTGGGCGAACGCACCGCGCACCGGGAAAAGGATCTCGGCATCTGGAAAGCCTATTCCTGGGCCGATTACTGGACCCACGCCAAATGGCTCGGCATGGGCCTGCGCAAGCTGGGTCTCAAGCGCGGCGAGGTGGTTTCGATCCTCAGCGAGGACCGCAAGGAATGGGCCTATGCCGATCTGGGAATCCAGTGCGTCGGCGGCATCGCCTCGGGCGTCTACACCACCGATTCAGCCAAACAGCTGACCTATCTCGTCAATGACAGCGACAGCCGCTTCCTGATCGTCGAGGACGAGGAGCAACTGGACAAGTTCCTGCGATCGGAGGCCGAGATGCCGGGGCTGATGAATGTCATCATCCTGGAAGACGAGGGCCTGCACGACCTGAACCACCCCAAATGCGTGTTCATCGGCGATCTTTACGAAATCGGGCGCAAGGCCGATGCCGACGAACCGGGGGCGTTCGAGGACGAGATCGCCAAGGCGCGGCCCGAGGATACGGCGCTTCTGATCTATACCTCGGGCACCACCGGCGCACCCAAGGGGGCGATGCTGAGCCACGAGAACATCATGGCCGCGATCGAGGCCGGCGCCCACCGCCTGCCTGCGCTTGTCGAGGACGAGCAGCTTTGCTTCCTTCCGCTCTGCCACATCCTGGAACGCGACGTGTCGATCTATTTCCCGCTGGCGAGCAAATGCACGGTCAACTTCGCGGAAAGCCCGGAAACCGTGTTCGCCAACCTGCAAGAGGTCAGCCCGGACACCTTTACCGCCGTGCCCCGGGTCTGGGAAAAAATCTATTCCCAGGTGCTGATCCTGACGCAGGAGGCGACACCGCTTGGCCGGGCGGCTTTCGGCATGGCGCTGCGGGCGGGGCAGAAACGCGCCGGCTACCTGGTCGAGAACAAGCCGGTGCCCGCCGGCGTGGCGGCGCAATACTGGTTCTGGGACCGGCTGGCGCTGCGCAATCTGCGCCGGATGCTGGGCATGGACCGTATGCGCCGGGGCGGCACCGGCGCGGCGCCGATCTCGCCGGAATTGCTGAAATGGTACTGGGCGATCGGGGTGCCGCTGGTCGAAGGCTTCGGAATGACCGAAACCGCCGGCATCGCGACCATCAACACGCCGGAAGAAAACCGGCTGGGCACCATCGGCAGGGCCGTGCCGGGAATCGAGGTGCGCATCGCCGAAGACGGCGAGATCCAGACCCGCGGGCTGAACAATTTCCAGGGCTACTGGCGCAACAACGAAAAGACCGCCGAGACCTTCACCGCCGATGGCTGGCTGAAGACCGGCGACATGGGCCGGATGGACGAAGACGGCTATTTCACCATCACGGGACGGATCAAGGACATCATCATCACCGCAGGCGGCAAGAACATCACCCCGGCGGAAATCGAAAGCCGTCTGAAGTTCTCGCATTACATTTCGGACGCGGTCGTCATCGGCGACGGGCGCAAGTATCTGACCGCGCTGGTGATGATCGACCAGGAGAATGTCGAGAAATTCGCGCAGGCGCACAAGGTGCCGTTTTCCAACTTCGCGTCGCTCTGCGCGGCGCGCGAGGTGCGCGATCTGATCGGCGCCGAGGTGGCGGCCGTCAACAAGGATTTCGCCCGGGTCGAGCAGATCAAGGATTTCCGCTTGATCGACGTGCTGCTGACCGCCGAGGATGAGGAACTAACTGCAACGATGAAACTGAAACGCGGATTCGTCGAACAGAGGCACAAGCACCTGATCGACCAGATGTACGACCAGTCAGGAAGTTCAAAGGGAGGACCGAGATGAAACACCTGATCAAGAGCGTGGCCACCGCCACGGCATTGACGACGGCGGCCAGCATGGCCAATGCCCAGGCCCAGGGCGTCACCGATACCGAGATTCTGATCGGATCGGTCAACGACCTGTCGGGCATCTTCGCCGCGGTCGGCGCGCCGGCGGTGAAGGGGGCGAACCTCTATTTCGACAAGATCAACGCCGCCGGCGGCGTGCATGGCCGCACCATCCGCTATATCGTCGAGGACAACGGCTATCAGATGCCGCGTGCGATGCAGGGCTACAACAAGCTGCTGAACCGCGACAAGGTGTTTGCCATGCTGCTGTCGCTCGGCACACCGATGAACCTGGCCGGCTTCAAGCTGCTGGATCCGGCCGGCATCCCCAACATCGGACCGCTTTCGGCGGCCCGGCAGATGTTGCAGGAACCGATCCACAACAAGTTCACCTCGTTCGCATCCTATTACGACCAGACCATTACCGGCGTGAAATACCTGGCCAAGGAATTCGGCGCCAAGACGGTCTGTTCGATGTACCTGCCGACCGATTTCGGCGAAGAGATCCTGGAAGGCACCAAGAAGGGCGCGGAAGAGGCCGGCATCGCCTTTGCCGCCGAAACGACCCACAAGCCCGACGAGACCGATTTCGTCGGATCGCTGTCCAAGCTGAAGGAAGCCGGCTGTGACATCGTGACCATGGCGCTGGGCGTGCGCCAGGTCATCACCGTCGTCGGCACCGCCAAGAAGCTGGGGCTGAACGACATGAAGTTCATCGGAACCTCGGCCAGCTTCCTTACCCCGGTGGCCCAGGTTCCCGGCGGCGTGACCGACGGCTTTTACGTCGCCGCAAGCTGGCAGGATCTGTGGGCGCGCGCCGACGAGCCGGCCCCCAAGGCGTTCATCGAGGAATACCGCGCCGCCTATGGCGAGGATCCGGCCGGGTTTGCCATGCTGGGCTATGCCGCCGCCGACCAGACGGTCAGGGCGCTGGAAAAGGCGGGCCGGGATCTGACGCAGGACAGCTTTATCGCCGCGATGGAAACGCTGGACTACCAGGATGATCTTGTCGGCAACCACATCGACTTCGGCCCCGAGGATCATCAGGGGGCGGATTCGATCTATGTCCAGATCGTCGAGAACGGCGCCTGGAAAAAACTCTACGAAGAGTGAGCCCAACCCCGCCCGGCCCCTGACGGGCCGGGCGGTACCGCTCGGGGTCACGGGATGAATCGGCTGCCGCGGGAAATGCCAGGCCTTCATGCAACCGCGTCCGGCCGGGCCTGGCCGCTGCATGGCGACGTGGCGCCGTACGCTCGCGTGATCTGGCGCGATGGCGCGGCGCACATGACCGGCGATGCGATGTGCAACCTCGGCACCGCGATCCGCAATCCTGCCACAGGCGCCGAAGAGGGCGTTTTCGCCCGCTGGCACTGGGACGGCGAACGGCTGAGGGCCGGGGTCGATCCCTTGGGCTTTCATTCGCTGTTCGTCTACCGCAAGGGGGCCGAGATCGCGGTTTCGCCCTCGCTGCTGCAACTGGTGGCGCTGGGGGCGGACACCGAACCGGACCGCCGCGCGCTGGCGGTGTTCCACCGGCTGGGGCTGTTCCTCAACGACGACACGGCGCTGCGCAATATCCGCACCCTGCCGCCCGGGGGAAGTCTGGTCTGGGAGGCGGGCCAGGCAACGATCGCCGGCGAAGCGTTCGTTCCCACCACGCGCAGTATCGACCGCGACGATGCGGTGCAGGGCTTTGTCGATCTGACCCGCGCCAGCGTCGCCAACATCGCCGAAACCTGGCCCGGCGATTTCGTCCTGCCGCTCAGCGGCGGGCGCGACTCGCGCCATATCCTGCTGGCGCTCGACCATCTGGGCCGCCGGCCCCGCGCCTGCGTCACCTTTCAACACGAGACGGGCGGGCTCAATGCCGAGGCCAGGGCCGCCCGCGCGATCTGCGAGAGCGTCGGCGTGCCGCACCTGATTCTGGCGCGCCCGCGCGCGCGCTCGCGCGACATCCTTCGGGCGCTGGTTCTGACCGGCCTGTGTTCCGACGAGCACGCGCAGATGATGCCGATGCACGACTACCTTGCAGGCCGGGCCGAGGCGGCGCTGGACGGCATCGGCGGCGATATCCTGACCAACCCCGACGACGACGCGGAAGGCCATTTCCAGCTGGCGCAGAAGGGCGACTTTTGCGGCATCGCTCGCGACATGATCGCGGGCCACGCCCGGGTAATCTCGAAGTCGGGCGTCGGGCCGGGCGCGATCCATTCGCCCGATGACGAGGACGAGGCGGTCGCCTATATCGGCCGGGCCGTCGCCCGGTTCGCGGACGCGCCCGACCCCTACCAGGCCTACTGGTTCTGGAACCGGACAAGGCGCGAAGTGGGCTTTGTCTCCTCCGCCCTGTTCGGCGGCGCGGCGGCGGTGTTCTGCCCATTTCTCGACCGCCGCTTCGTAGAGTTCGCGCTGTCCCTGCCCTATGCGGTCACGCGCGACCAGAAGCTGCACGACGACGCCATCGTGCGCGGCTATCCCGATCACGCCGCGGTGCCCTTCGCCGCTGGCATCGCCCCGGGCGGTGCGCCCAGGGGCGGTTTCGGCTCGCGGCTGCGGCAGGCGGCGTCCGGCGTGAACACACTGGCGGCGCTGCGACCGGCGCGGCCGTTGCGGGCGTTTGCGGACTATCTTGGCGGTTCGGCCCATCTGCACCGGCGGCCGGCCGAGATACTGCAACAATACAACCTCGTCCTGAACGGGCTGGATGCGGCCGGCGCCAGACGGCTGCTGGCGCTCGGCGCGGCCTGGCGCAGCGCGCAAGCGGGCGATCAGGTCAGCGACCGGTTCGAACCCGACAGCAGCGATGCCGGCTGACCGGGCCGCCATCCTGAGCGGCCGGGCGGGCGCGCTGGCCCGGCGCATGCGGGCGGGGGCGCGTCTGCGATACTGGTACGGACGGCCGTTTTCGGCCTCCGCGCGGCTGCGTCTGCTGATCCTGTCCATCGACGAACGCATTCCCCAAAGCCAGGTGCACCCGTTCCATTTCCATGCCCGCCAGCTGCGCGACCGCTACGGCGCCGAGATCCGCGAGGTGACGGCCGCGCGGTATCTGGCGGCCGACCTTCCCCAGCCGGGCGGCGCCGATATCGTCTGTTTCCAGACCCATTTCGACATTTCCGAAACCGGCCTCGATGCGCTTGTCGAAACCATCCGCCGGCGAAATCCGAAGGCACGGCTGGTCTATCTCGACTGGTTCGCGCCGACCGATCTGCGCCTTGCGCAGCGGCTGGACGGGCATGTCGCGGCCTATGTCAAGAAACACCTGCTCGCCGATACCGCCGCCTATGGCCACCCGACCCTGGGCGACACCAACCTCACCGATCACTACGCGCGCCGCTTCGGGCTGGATATGGCACGCACGGTGTTTGCGATACCAGAAGGCTTCATGGACAAGCTGGTCCTTGGCCCGTCCTTCGTCACCGCCGATTTCATGCTGGGCAATTTCCTGCGCACCACCACCCCCCGATCCGGCGGTCGCCCGATCGACCTGCACGCCCGGATCGCCACCGAAGGCACGCCATGGTACCGCGCGATGCGGCGCGAATGCGCCGCCGCCGTGGGCGCGCTGGAAAACGTCAACGCCGTGACCGGAACCGGGATCGGGCTGATCCGCTATCTGCACGAACTGCGCGCCTCCAAGATCTGTTTCAGCCCGTTCGGCTATGGCGAGGTGTGCTGGCGCGATTTCGAGGCCGTGGCCAATGGCGCGGTCCTTCTGAAGCCGGACATGGCGCATGTCCGCACCGATCCCGACATCTTCGTGCCCGGCGAAACCTACATGCCGCTGCGCTGGGATCTGGGCGATCTCGACGAAAAGGTGCGCTTGCTGCTGGGCGACGCAGGCTTGCGGGCGCGGCTGGCGGGCAACGCCTTCGCGGTGCTGCACCGCTATGCGGCCGGCGGCGGGTTCGCCGCGCAGATGGCGCCGATCTTCGCTCCGCCGCCCTGATCGGCCATCAACGATCGACGTTCATATCACGCACACCAAGGCGCGGGGCGCAACCGCCCCCGCCCCTTCCACCGTCTGCCCGGCAGAGCGCGATTACGCTCAGCGGCCGCTCGCATAGGCGACGTTGCGCGGCTCCGACGCGTTCTGGTCGCGCGGCGGGCGCCCGATGACTTCGCGCAGGTCTTCGAGGTCGATGAAGTTGTCGGCCTGGCGGCGCAGATCGTCGGCGATCATCGGCGGCTGGCTGCGGATGGTCGAAACCACCGAAACCCGCACGCCCTGGCGTTGCAGACTGCCAACCAGCGGCCGGAAATCCCCATCCCCGGAAAACAGCACGATATGATCGACCCGGGGCGCCAGTTCCATCGCGTCCACGCACAGTTCGATATCCATGTTGCCCTTGACCTTGCGGCGGCCCATGCTGTCGGTATATTCCTTGGCCGGCTTGGTCACCATCGTGTAGCCGTTGTAGTGCAGCCAGTCCACCAGCGGCCGGATCGGCGAATATTCGTCGTTCTCCAGAAGCGCGGTGTAGTAGAATGCCCTGAGCAACTTGCCCCGGCGCATGAACTCCTGACGCAGGAGCTTGTAGTCGATATCGAAGCCAAGGGCCTTTGCGGCGGCATATAGATTGGAACCGTCAATGAACAGCGCGAGCCGTTCGTCCTTGTAAAACATCAAATTGTCCTTCCGGCATCCTCCGCTTCGCTATGGTATTCCGTGAGTGAGTGGGCGACAAATGTCTGCGAAACGGTGCATCTAAAATAGGCCGATCCACACTCATCGCAAGTATCTTGAAACAGAGATTGACGGCCAAACATGTTCGAATTCCGGTCAGAAGCGGTGATCGCACTCGGCGGGAATATGCCGTCGCCGGCCGGACCGCCGGCGCGAACCCTCGGCCGGGCGGTCGCGGAAATGGCGCGGGCGGGCATGGCGATTCGCGCCGTCAGCCGGTTTTTCGCCACCCCCTGTTTCCCGGCCGGGGCGGGGCCGGATTACGTCAATGCCGCAGTACGAATTCGCACCGCGCTGGGCCCCGAGGCCCTGCTGGCCGCGCTGCATCAGATCGAGGCGGGGTTCGGGCGCCAACGCACAAGACGCTGGGGCGGAAGAACGCTGGATCTGGACCTGATCTGCGTCGGCGACACGGTGCTGCCGGACCCGGAAACCCAGCATGCGTGGCGGATGCTGCCCCCCGACAGGCAGGCGCTGGCCGCGCCCGATCGGCTGATCCTGCCGCATCCGCGGTTACAGGACCGCGCCTTCGTGCTGGTGCCGATGGCCGATATCGCGCCCGACTGGCGCCACCCGTTGCTGAGCCAAACCGTGCGCGAGATGCTGGCGGCACTGGGCCCCGGACAGGTGGCATCGGTGCGCCCTCTCTGATGAGGTCCACAAACACGCAGACGACACCGGTCAGGGCCGCACAATCGGCTTGTCAAATGTTGGATTAGCGACTACATACGCCTCTTCCGGACGAATTCACACTTGGAGACTCCCCATGGCCCGCGTGACGGTTGAAGATTGCGTTGACAAGGTACCCAACCGGTTCGAACTGGTTATGCTGGCCTCTCACCGTGCCCGCGAAATCGCGGCCGGTGCGCCGATCACCGTCGATCGCGACAACGACAAGAACCCGGTCGTGTCGCTGCGCGAGATCGCTGAGGAAACCCAGACCGCCGAGGCGCTGCGCGAACGCCTGATCGAAAGCAACCAGACCCAGATCGAGATTGACGAACCCGAGGACGATCAGATGGCGCTGCTGATGGGGGCCGAGAACGACAGGCCGGCCGAGGACGACATGTCCGAGGAACGGCTGCTGCGACAGCTCATGGAGGCGCAGGGCCAGGGCTGAGCGCGCCCGGCCCGCAAGGTACGGACCAGATGATTGCAGCCGACGATCTGATTGCGCTGGTCCGCAACTACAATCCCAAGACCAACGCCGCGCGCATCCAGTCGGCCTATGATTTCGGGCTGAAGATGCACGAAGGCCAGCTCCGCCATTCCGGCGAGCCCTATTTCTCGCATCCCGTCGCGGTTGCCGCGATCCTGACCGAACAGCGGCTGGACGACGCCACGATCATCACCGCGCTCCTGCACGACACGATCGAGGACACCAAGGCGTCATATTCCCAGGTCGCCGAACGCTTTGGCGACGAGGTGGCGATGCTGGTCGATGGCGTGACCAAGCTGACCAACCTGCAACTGTCCTCGCGCGAAACCAAGCAGGCGGAAAACTTCCGCAAGCTGTTCATGGCGATGTCCAAGGATCTGCGGGTGATCCTGGTCAAGCTGGCCGACCGGCTGCACAACATGCGCACGATCAGGTCGATGCGCGCCGACAAGCAGGTGCAGAAGGCGCGCGAGACGATGGACATCTATGCGCCCCTCGCGGGGCGCATGGGCATGCAGTGGATGCGCGAGGAACTGGAAGACCTGTCGTTCCGCGTGCTGAACCCCGAGGGCCGCCAGTCGATCATCCGCCGCTTCATCATGTTGCAGCGCGAAACCGGCGACGTCATCCACCGCATCACCGGGGACATGCGCTTCGAGCTTGAGAAGGCCGGGATCGAGGCCGAGGTGTTCGGGCGCGCCAAGAAACCCTATTCGATCTGGCGCAAGATGCAGGAAAAGGAACAGGGGTTTTCGCGCCTGTCCGACATCTACGGCTTTCGCGTGATCACCGGCAGCGAAGAGGACTGCTATCGCGCGCTCGGCGCGATCCATCAGAGATGGCGGGCGGTGCCGGGGCGGTTCAAGGACTATATCAGCCAGCCCAAGTCGAACGGCTATCGCAGCATTCACACCACCGTTTCGGGCCGCGACGGCAAGCGGGTCGAGGTGCAGATCCGAACGCGGCCGATGCATGACGTGGCCGAAACCGGGGTGGCGGCGCACTGGTCCTATCGCGACGGCGTGCGGGCCGAAAACCCCTTTGCCGTGGATCCCGCGCAATGGATCGCCGGGCTGACCGAGCGGTTCGATGCCGAAGAGAACCACGAGGATTTCCTCGAGGCGGTCAAGCTCGAGATGTATTCCGACCAGGTGTTCTGCTTCACGCCAAAGGGCGATGTGGTGAAACTGCCGCGCGGCGCAACGCCGATCGACTATGCCTACGCCATCCACACCCGCATCGGGCATGCCTGCGTCGGCGCCAAGGTCGACGGAATCCGCGTGCCGCTCTGGACCCGGCTCAAGAACGGTCAGTCGGTCGATATCATCACCGCCCAGGGACAGACGCCGCAGGTGAGCTGGCTCGACATCGCCACCACCGGCAAGGCCCGCACCGCGATCCGCCGCGCCCTGCGCGAGGTGGACCGCGAGAGGTTCATCAAGCTGGGCAAGGAACTGGCCCGCTCGGCTTTCGAGCATGTCGGCCGCAAGGCCACCGACAAGGCGCTGTCCACCGCCGCGCGCTATCTCCGACTGGCCGGCGGACGCGAGGAACTGCTGGCCCGCCTGGGCAGCGCAGAACTGACGGCGCATGACGTGGTGCAGGCGGTCTATCCCGAACTGGTGGCCAACGACGCCGACCAGATCCCGCCGCGCCGGGCCGTGATCGGCCTCCAGCCGGGCCAGTCGTTCAGCCGCGCGCCGTGCTGCCAGCCGCTTCCGGGCGAACGCATCATCGGCATTACCCACCGCGGCAAGGGCGTCGAGGTACACGCCATCGACTGCGACATGCTGGGCCAGTACGAGAACCAGCCGCAACGCTGGATCGACCTGCACTGGCACAGCGGCACGCATCCGGCGGTCTACGGGGTGCGGCTGGATCTGACGATCGGCAACGATGCCGGGGTGCTGGGCCGGGTTTGCACGCTGATCGGGGAAAAGAAGGCCAATATCAGCAACCTGGAATTCGTCGATCGCAAGCCGGACTATTACAGGCTGATGATCGACGTCGAACTGCGCGACGCCGAACAGCTGCATTCGCTGATGCTCACGCTCGAGGCCGACAGCGACGTGGCGGCACTGGAACGTCATCGCGAAAAGGCTAGAGTGGGCGCGGCGGCACGCTGAACCGCGGCCACCAGAACGCCGGACAGGGACGAAAGGACGATCTCGTTGGTATTCAAGCGCAGGGATCCCCTTACTTGGCCGCAAGCCATATGGGAATTTCTGTATCCCCGCGGCGGCTGGACCCGCGCATTCCACTATGTCAAACACCGCATCCGGCGCCTGCCCGACACGCCCGAACGGATTTCACGCGGCATCTGGGCCGGGGTATTCACCACCTTCACGCCGTTCTACGGGCTGCATTTCCTGATCGCCTTCCTGATCGCGCGGCTGATGCGGGGCAATATCCTGGCGGCGCTGATGGCGACGTTCTTCGGCAATCCGCTGACCTATGTGCCGATCGGCGTGGCCGCGCTCAAGACCGGGCATTTCCTGCTGGGCACGCATTTCGACGAGGTGGCGCACCGTTCGTTCGCCGGCAAGTTCGTGGATGCCGGCGCCGATCTCAAGAACAACCTGCTGGCCCTGGTGATGGACCGCGAGGCCGACTGGAACGGTCTGCTGCGGTTCTATCACGAGGTGTTCTTTCCCTATCTGATCGGCGGGCTGATCCCCGGCGTGATCTGCGCAACCATCGCCTATTACCTTTCGGTATCGGTGATCCGCGCCTATCAGAACCGCCGCCGCAAGCGCATCAAGGCGAAATTCCGGGCCATCAAGAAAAAGGCCGCGTCGCAGGCTGACGCGCTGCGCGATGCGAAATAGGCTCACGCCCGACAGGGTTGGGCCCAACGCCGATGGAGGATACGACGAATGACTGACAAACCCCTGCGCCTCGGCGTGAATATCGACCACGTCGCCACCGTGCGCAACGCCCGTGGCGGCGGCTATCCGGACCCGCTGCGCGCCGCCAGGATCGCCGAAGCGGCCGGCGCGGACGGCATCACCGCGCATCTGCGCGAGGACCGCCGCCATATCTCGGACCGGGATATCGAAGGTCTGGCCGCCGCGCTGTCGGTGCCGCTGAACTTCGAGATGGCCGCGACCGGGGAGATGCAGAAGATCGCCCTGCGCCACAAGCCGCACGCGGTCTGCATCGTTCCCGAAAAGCGCGAGGAACGCACCACCGAGGGCGGGCTGGACGTGTCGCGCGAAGAGAACCGGCTGGCGCATTTCATCGCACCGCTGCGCGATGCGGGCTGCCGGGTGTCGATCTTCATCGCCGCCGACCGCCGCCAGATCGAGGCCGCGCACCGGATCGGCGCCCAGGTGATCGAGTTGCATACCGGCGCCTATTGCGACGCTCATGCCGAAGGGCGCACGGACGAGCGCGAGCGCGAACTGGATGCCCTGCGCGAGATGGCGGCATTCGGCGCATCCCTGGGGCTGGAAATCCACGCCGGCCACGGCCTGACCTACGACACCGTGCAGCCCATCGCCGCCTTTCCCGAGGTCAGGGAACTGAACATCGGCCATTTCCTGATCGGCGAGGCGATCTTTCGCGGCCTGACCCCGGCGATTGCCGAAATGCGCCGGCTGATGGACGAGGCACGAAGGTGACGGATTTCGCCCTTCCGACGGCCATCGCCGGCGCACTGGCGATCGCGGTGCCCGGGCCGGGCGCGGGACCAGGTGCCCGGCGCATGCGCGGTAAAAAATTCTTCCAAGAATTTTTCCAAGAGTTTCGCGAAACTCTTGTCCTGCGCAAATGATCCTCGGCATCGGCACGGATCTCGCCAATATCGACCGTATCCAGCGCACGCTGGACCGGTTCGGCGACCGCTTCCGCAACCGCGTCTTCACCGACATCGAACAGCGCAAGGCCGAACGCCGCCGCGACACGGCGGGCACATACGCCAAACGCTGGGCCGCGAAAGAGGCGTGTTCGAAGGCGCTGGGGACCGGCCTGCGCATGGGCATCGCCTGGAAGGACATGGCGGTGTCCAACCTGCGCAGCGGGCAGCCGGTGATGCACCTGACCGGCTGGGCGGCCGAACGGCTGGGCGAGATGACACCGCCCGGCCACGAGGCGATCATCCACGTCACCCTGACGGACGACCACCCCTGGGCGCAGGCCTTCGTGGTCATCGAGGCGCGCGCCCTCGCCGGCGATCCGGACCCGTCCTTGACTTACCCCCGCCGCCCCCGCATGTAGCGCCGGGGGCGGGCAGGAACGGAGACACACGCGCATGGCCAGCAAAGCCAAGACCGGAAACGCCATCTGGGAAACGGTCAAGACCATCGTCTATGCCCTGCTGCTCGCCGGGATCTTCCGCACGCTGTTCTTTCAGCCGTTCTGGATTCCCTCGGGCTCGATGAAACCGACCCTGCTGATCGGCGATTTCCTGTTCGTCAACAAGATGGCCTACGGCTATTCCTATGCGTCCTGTCCCAGCATCTCGCTGCCCTTCATCGGCATCGACATCGACGCCGAGGATATTTGCGGCTTCCTCAAGGGCGACAACAACCGCATCCTGGGGTCGCAGCCCGAGCGGGGCGACGTGGTCGTGTTCCGCCATCCGGTATCGGGCAAGGATTACATCAAGCGGCTGATCGGTCTGCCCGGCGACCGCATCCAAGTCATCGACGGGGTGCTGCGTATCAATGGCGCGCCGGTCAGGCTGAGCGACGATGGCGTGTTCGAGGAAACCGCCGGCCCGCAGGGGCCGCAGCGGCTGCGGCCGCGTTGCGAGAACGGGCCTGTCGGCGAAGGCGCGGTCTGCATCAAGTCGCGTCAGATCGAGACGCTGCCCGGCGGCGTCAGTCATGCCATCCTGAACATCGGCGACCAGAGCTCGGATCACACCGGCGTTTACACGGTGCCGGACGGGCATTTCTTCTTCATGGGCGACAACCGCGACAATTCGGCCGATTCGCGCCTGCCGCAGGCCGCCGGCGGGGTCGGCTATGTCCCGTTCGAGAACCTCATCGGCCGGGCCGACCGCATCATGTTCTCGTCCTCGGGCGGCTCGATGCTGTATTTCTGGACCTGGCGCGGCGACCGCTATTTCAAGGCCATCGAGTGAAACTATCCGCGGATCTGTGCGCGTTCCAGGCGCGGATCGGCCACACGTTCGCCCGGCCCGAACTGCTGTTGCGCGCGCTGACGCACGGGTCGGTCTCATCCGCCGACCGGGCCGACAACCAGCGGCTGGAATTCCTGGGCGATCGCGTGCTGGGGCTGGTCATGGCCACCGCGCTCCTGGATCACGACAAGCAGGCGAGCGAGGGCCAGCTGGCGCCGCGTTTCAACGCGCTGGTGCGCAAGGAGACCTGCGCCGATGTCGCCCGCCAGATCGACCTCGGGGCGGTGCTGAAGCTCGGCCGATCGGAAATGCTGTCGGGCGGGCGGCGCAAGCAGGCGCTGCTGGGCGATGCTATGGAGGCGGTGATTGCCGCCGTCTATCGCGACGGCGGCTTCGATGCGGCGCGCGACCTGATCCTGCGGCTCTGGGGCGGACGTATCGCCGAGGTCGAATCCGACGCCCGCGATGCCAAGACCGCCTTGCAGGAATGGGTCCAGGCAAGGGGCTGGCAACCACCCGGCTATGTCCTGATCGAGCGTTCGGGCCCGGATCACGCGCCCGTCTTCACCATCGCGGCGCGGCTTGCGGACGGGCGGCAATGCCAGGCCACTGCCGGCAGCAAGCGGCAGGCGGAACAGGCGGCCGCCGCAGCATTGCTGCAACGGCTGGAGGCGGACAAATGAGCACACGCGCCGGGTTTGTCGCCCTGATCGGAGAGCCCAACGCGGGCAAGTCGACCCTTCTGAACCGCATGGTCGGCGCGAAGGTCAGCATCGTCACGCACAAGGTGCAGACCACCCGCGCCCGCATCCGCGGCGTGGCGATGGAGGGCCAGACGCAGATCGTGTTCGTCGATACGCCGGGCCTGTTCCGGCCGCGCCGCAGGCTAGACCGCGCGATGGTGGCGGCGGCCTGGGGCGGGGCCGCGGATGCCGACATCGTGGTGCTGCTGATCGAGGCGCATCGCGGTCTTACCGACGGTGTCCGGCGCATTCTCGACGGGCTGGCCGGGATCGGAGAGGGCCGGACCGTGGCCCTGGCCATCAACAAGATCGACAGGGTGCCATCGGAAAAGCTGCTGGGGCTGACAAAGACCCTCAACGATCTTTACGGCTTTGATGAAACCTTCATGATCTCGGCCGAAAAGGGCTATGGCGTGGACCATCTGCGCGGCTGGCTGGCCGAACGGCTGCCCGAGGGCCCCTGGCTTTATCCCGAAGACCAGATCGCCGATCTGCCGCTGCGCATGATCGCGGCCGAGATAACCCGCGAAAAGCTGACGTTGCGGCTGCATCAGGAACTGCCCTATCAGCTGACGGTGGAGACCGAGGCCTGGCAGGACCGCAAGGACGGATCGGCCCGTATCGACCAGCTGATCTATGTCATGCGCGACGGCCACAAGGGCATCGTGCTGGGCCACAAGGGCGAAACGATCAAGGCGGTCAGCCAGGCCGCGCGCGCCGAGATGGAGGAGTTCCTGGGCCGCAGGGTACATCTGTTCCTTCAGGTCAAGGTGCGCCCCAACTGGCTTGAGGAGGCCGAGCGTTATTCGGAAATGGGGCTCGATTTCAAGGACGGGGGCTGACCGGTCATGGCCCGCCTGACCGCCTCGTTCTGGGTCCATGCCTATCTGGCACGGCTGCGGCTGGCCGATATTCCGGCCTTCGTGGTGGCGCACGGCGACGACACCGCCGGCGCGGTGCTGGTCAAGCTGTCCACGCTGGACGGACGGGCGCGGGCCTTTCAGCGCGGGTTCGACCTGGCCACGGGCGGGCGGCACTGGCAGGAACTGATCGCGGGGCCCGAACCCGAGGTGGACGGTGCCATTGCCCGCCAGCGCGGGTTCGATCCCGATCTGTGGGTGATCGAGGTCGAGGACAGGCAGGGCCGGCACCTGCTGAACGAACCCGGGCTGTCCTGATCGCCGGGTGGCGCCATACCTGAGAGCATAGGCGCCAGGCTGCGCCATCGCCACCATTGCGGCGGGCGGCGTGCATGAAAAAACCGGGGCGCCGCACGCCCCGGTTCCATCCGTGTCCCTGGCGGTCGGGCCGGTTCAGCGGCGGCGGCGGCGGCGCGCGGCAAATCCGATACCGCCCAGGGAAGCCGCCAGCAGCGGCAGCGTCGCCGGCAGCGGAATCGGTGCCGGAACCGCGCCATGGGTGATGTCGGTGGGCGTCGTTGCCGGCGTCGCGGCGCGGTCGATATCCGGCAGGTCGATCGTGTACATGCCTTCGGTTTGCGGATCTGGCCCGAACGGCGCGACGAAACCCTTGTTCCACGGGTTCCGGGCCACGTCGTTGCCCGCAATCAGCGTCAGAATCTCCGATGGTGTGGCAGATTCACCGCCACGGCCATTGCGCGTCGGGTTGTCGCCGATGGGATGGTCGCCGAAGGGCAGGCCAATAGGGTCGAAAACCGACATGAAAATCTTGCCGGCACTCGGGTCGTCGTCGATCGCGAGCAGGTAGGTCAGATCGCCGTCGTGAATGAGGGCATTCTCGGGAAGCGGACTCGGGTTCTGGCGCAGCTCGCCGCGCACGGCCGGTTCCACGCCGTTCGGACGGATCCAGGCAAGATCGCGATTGACGTTTCCAATGCGGAAAATCGCGTCGGGCGTAAAGCCACCGATATCGTCGAGCGGCGGGGCTGCGGCGATGGTGGCGATCAGGCACAGGCCGACAGCAGCTGTTGCTACGTATTTCATGGTCTTCCAAGTTCTGACAGCCTCAATTCGAGACTGATAAAGAACTACTTAATAACAACGACATGCGCCGCAACCGTAATCAGCATTTTCATGTCGGACCTGTGGCGAAACGATGGCAACGGTCTTCCAGCCGGAACCTATCTGCGCGTTCGGCATGGATTGTTTCCGCAGCAACCCCCTATTTCGCGACGGCGGCAAAGCCTGCATCCAGTGCGTCCAGAATCACCCCGGCATCCGCCTGGGTCAGAATCAGGGGCGGGGAGACGATGATGTTGGGCCCCGACACCCGGATCATCGCCCCGGCCCGATAGGCGGTTTCCTGGATGGTCCCGATGGTCGCCTTGTCGATCGGCGTTTTCGCCGCCCGGTCGCTGACCAGTTCCAGCGCGTTCATCAGCCCGTGACCGCCGCGGACATCGCCGATCATGTCGTATTTCTCCTGCAATGCCAGCAGCCCCGCCTGCATCTGGACACCGCGCGCCGCCGCATTCACCGGCACGTCCAGGCGTTGCGTTTCCGCCAGACAGGCCAAAGCCGCGGCCGCGCCCACGGGATGGCCGGAATAGGTATAGCCGTGGCCGATGGCGGCCTTGCCGGTCTCGTCGCTTTCGAACACCTGCGCGACCTCTTCGGAGATCATCGTCGCCCCGAACGGAAAATAGCCGTTGGTGATCGCCTTGGCGGTGCAGGCCATGTCGGGGCGCACCCCCCAGTGACGGCAGCCGGTCCAGCTTCCGGTGCGGCCGAACGCGGTGATGACCTCGTCGGCGATCAGCAGGATGCCGTGGCGCGAACAGATCTCGCGTACCCCCGGCATGAAGCTTTCATGCGGCGGTATGACCCCGCCGGCGCCCAGGATCGGCTCCATCACGAAGGCGGCGATGGTGTCGGCGCCCTGAAACGCGATCTCGTCCTCCAGTGCCGACAGGCACAGCTGGGCCAGCCGCGCCGGGTCGGATTCGTTGAACGGATTGCGATAGGTGTAGGGGGCCGGAATGTGATGGCACCCCGCCAGCAGCGGTTCGTAGGCGGTGCGGAAATTGGCGTTGCCGTTGACCGACGCCGCGCCGAAATGGGTTCCGTGATAGCCCTTCTTCAGGCTCAGGAACTTGATGCGTCCCGACTGCCCCCTGATCTTGTGATACTGCCGGGACAGCCGCAGCGCTGTTTCCATGCTGTCCCCGCCCCCCGACGTGAAGAACGCCCGAGCCAGCCCGTCGGGTTCGAAGAAGTCGCGCAACGCCTCGGCCAGCCTGATGACCGCATCGTTGGTGGTGCCCCGGAAGATCGAGTAATACGGCATCCGGTCCAGCTGCTCCGCGATGGCGTCTTTCACCGGCTGACAGGAAAACCCCAGATTGACGTTCCACAACCCGCCGACGCCGTCGACCACCTCGTGCCCGTCCACGTCGGTGATGCGCACGCCTTGCGCGCCGGTCACGATGACCGGCGGGTTGGCCTTGCATTCGCCCTGATGCGCCATCGGGTGCCACAGCGACCGGGCATTGTTTTCCTTCAGAAAATTGGAATCCTTCATGAATCACTCTCCTCGGTCAGTCCCAGCATTCGCAGGGCTTGGGTATAGCCGGCCGCCGGCGCGGCGACATCGAAATGCACGGCGGGAATGCCCAGGGCGCGGGCGCCCTCGACATTGCGGCGCTGGTCGTCGACGAATACGCAATCATCCGCCGCCAGCCCGAGTTCGTCCAGACAGGCAGCATAGGCGCGCGGATCGGGTTTCAGAATGCCGGTATGGGTGGCGTCCGAGACGACATCGAAATCGGCCAGGAACGGCAGCCGTTCGCGGAAATCCTCGCCATAGAACAGATCCAGTTCGTTTGACAGGATCGCCAGTTTCACCCCCGCCCCGCCGGCCCGCGCGATGGCGGCGCGGAACTCGGGACGGATCACCGCGTCGGGGTCGGCACCGCGGGCGGCGCGCACGAAATCCGACATGTGGCGCCAGTCCTGCCCGACCAGCGCCCCGACCTCGGCGGCCCGCCGGGTCCAGTATCCCCGCTCGGAAATCTCGCCGGCCTGCATCGCCTGCCACAACTCGTCGGTCTCGGGCGCAAACGGACCGCGCCAGGTCAGGCTGCCGGCGGGCAGGCCCAGCGCCCGTTCTGTCAGGTCGTGGGTTTCAAACAGGGTCCGGGTGACGACGCCGCCGAAATCGAGGATCAGCGCGCGACTCATGCCGCCCGGTCTCGTGGATAGTCCGGCGGACAGAACCCGCCGATACGCTGCGTCAGGTCGGTCGCGGCGCGTTTCAGGCGCGAGCGGATCGCCTGCCACTGCGAGGCGGTCATCCGCGACACCGGCGCCGCCACGGCCAATGCCCCGATCGGGCGCTGATCGGCGCCGAAGATCGGCGCCGCGTGCGAATGCACGTCGGCTTCGAACCCGCCCACCGCTTCGGCCAGTCCCGAGGCGCGCACGGTTTCCAGCACCTGCCTTATCCGCGCCGGATCGGTCAGGGTCAGGTCCGTATGCGCGACCAGCGGGCGCGACAGGATGCGATCGACGAAATCGTCATCGGCGAAGGCCAGCACCGCCAGCCCCGACCCGGTGCCGTGGAACGACAGCACTTCGGCATCCTCCATCATCACCCGGGTGGCGTGGCGGGGGCTGTAGGCATGGCTGAGCGAGTTCAGCGATTCGCCGCGCACCAGCGACAGATGCGCGGTTTCGCCGGTATCCGCCGACAGCCGATCGAGAATCGCGCGCGATACCGAAAGGATCGGCACCGCCGCTTCGCGCAGCGCGGCAAGCCGCAAGACCTCCGGCCCAAGCCGATAGGCACGGTCGCTGCCGGTCTGTTCGACGAATCCCCCCGACTGCAATTCGCACAGCAGCCGGTACACGGTCGCCTTGTTCAGACCCGATGCGCGCGTGAGCTCGCTCAGCCCGATCTCGGTTCGCGCATGGTTGAAAAGTGTCAGTAAAGACAAGGCCTTGGCAACCGTACCCATATCTGTTTGCATTCCCTCTCACCGTTTACGAAATGGGCGATCATTGATTTCCTGACCCCGGGTCACGCAAATTTGTTGACAGATAGAGGGGCAGCCTGTCAATTTAATTCAAACCATCGGTTCGAATAACGAACCATCAAACGGGAGGAACTTCATGAAACTCGATACCATGCTCAAAGGCGTCCTGGCCTCTGCGGCAATCACCCTGTCGGCGGGGGCGGCGCTGGCCGAGTATCCGGAAAAGCCGGTCAACTTCATCGTGCCGTTTCCACCGGGCGATCTCGAAGACGTGCTGACGCGGATGATCGCGGAAGACTTCCAGAAGGAATACGGCGTCGCCGCGGCGGTGGTGAACAAGCCCGGCGGCGGCGGCGGGCCGTTCCCCGGCGCCATCGAGGTCGCCAATGCCCCGGCCGACGGCTATACGGTAGGTTCGTTCGTGATCGGAGTGCCCGTGATGGGCCACCAGATCGACATCCCGCCGCTAACCCCGGCGAAATTCGACCCGATCGGCATATTCCTCACCTACCCGTTCGTCATCGCCACCAGCGCCGACGCGCCCTATTCCACGATGGAGGAACTGGCCGCCTATGCCAAGGAGAACGAGGTCGCGCTGGGCCATTTCGGCGATGTGCTGACCCCGACGCAGGTGACCAAGGCCTATGCCAGGAACGCCGGTTTCGAATGGGGCAGCGACGCGGCCTTCGATGCGGTCGACTGCAACACGCT
>JAGRMG010000149.1 GCA_020441385.1 Paracoccaceae bacterium | reverse complement strand
GAGCATGGCAAGCCCCGGCGCGGGCCGCGCGAAACCGGTGCCAAAGATCGCGTCCACCACCAGTGCCGTACCGCTCTCGCGCCCAATCGCGTCGACAAGCGGCGCGCGGTCGTCGCCGCGCAGGTCGGGAAAGCCCAGCGCCCGCACCTCTCCCATCGCCATCCAGCGTTCGTAGTTCGCCCTTGCATCCGGCGGCAGCCGGTCGGGATCGCCGTAAAGGAACACCGCCACCTCCCAGCCCCAGCCCTTCAGCAGGCGCGCCACGACGAAACCGTCGCCGCCGTTGTTGCCCGGCCCGCACAGCACCACCGCCCGGAACGGCCCCGCCGCCAGGTCGGGCCACTCCTCGAACACCGCCTCGATCACGCCGCGCCCGGCGCGCTCCATCAGGTCCAGCCCGGTAGCCACGCCCGATGCGATGGCGGCCTGTTCGATGGCCCGCATCCGGGCCGCGGTGAGAAGTTCGGTCATCGAATTCGTTCCCGCCTTTTCCGGTCGCGATTCAGTTTCGCCCGCTTTTCTTGCAGTCTGCCAAAAAAACAGGCAGCCAGCCGGTTTCCGATCGTCACGCCCACCGGGCGCGGCGCAATCGGATTGTGACCCACATCTAGAAATGATCTGACCCGCGGGGACAAGCCAGCGAGGAAGCCCGCGATGAAAAAGATCGAAGCGATCATCAAGCCGTTCAAGCTCGACGAGGTGAAGGAGGCGTTGCAGGATGTCGGCGTCCAGGGCCTGAGCGTCATCGAGGTCAAGGGATTCGGCCGTCAGAAGGGCCACACCGAACTTTACCGAGGCGCCGAATACGTCGTCGATTTCCTGCCCAAGGTGAAGGTCGAGGTGGTGCTGGATGACGATCAGGTCGAAGCCGCCATCGACGCCATCATAAGTGCCGCCAAGACCGACAAGATCGGCGACGGCAAGATCTTCGTCAGCCCGGTCGAACAGGCGATCCGCATCCGCACCGGCGAATCCGGTTCCGAGGCGCTGTAACGCCGGGACCATGAACACCACCAGGAAGAGGACTCACGCAAATGAGCAATGAAGACGTTCTTAGGCTGATTCGGGACGAGGATATTGAATTCGTCGATATCCGCTTTACCGACCCGCGTGGCAAGTTGCAGCACGTTACCGTCGTGGCCGATCTGGTCGACGAGGATTTTCTGGAAGAAGGGTTCATGTTCGACGGCTCCTCGATCGCGGGCTGGAAGTCGATCGAGGCATCGGACATGAAGCTGATGCCGGACTCCGAGTGCGTCTATATCGACCCGTTCTATGCCGAAAAGACGCTGTGCGTGCATTGCACCGTGGTCGAACCCGACACCGGCGAACCCTATGAGCGCGACCCGCGCGGCACCGCCCAGAAGGCCGAGGCCTATCTGCGGTCGAGCGGGATCGGCGACACCGCCTATTTCGGCCCCGAGGCCGAGTTCTTCCTGTTCGACGACGTGCGGTTTTCCAACACCATCAACAAGGTCTCGTTCGAAGTGGACGCAACCGATGCCTCGTGGAATTCCGACACCGAATACGAGACCGGCAACATGGGCCACCGCCCGGGGCTGAAGGGCGGCTATTTCCCCGTCAACCCGACCGACGAGGCCCAGGATCTGCGCAGCGAAATGCTGTCGACCATGAAGCGTCTGGGCATGAAGGTGGACAAGCATCACCACGAGGTCGCGTCCTGCCAGCACGAACTGGGGCTGATCTTCGGCACCCTGACCACCCAGGCCGACGAGATGCAGAAATACAAGTACGTGATCCACAATGTCGCGCATGCCTACGGGAAATCCGCAACCTTCATGCCCAAGCCGATCTATGGCGACAACGGCAGCGGCATGCATGTGAACATGTCGATCTGGAAGGACGGCAAGCCGCTGTTCGCGGGCGACAAATATGCCGATCTGTCCGATCACGCCCTGTGGTTCATCGGCGGCATCCTGAAACACGCCAAGGCGCTGAATGCCTTCACCAATCCGGGTACAAACAGCTACAAGCGGCTGATCCCGGGGTTCGAGGCGCCGGTGCTGCGGGCCTATTCGGCGCGCAACCGGTCGGGCTGCATCCGCATCCCCTGGACCGAAAGCCCCAAGGCCAAGCGCGTCGAGGCGCGGTTTCCCGACCCGTCCGCCAACCCCTACCTGTGTTTCGCCGCCCTGCTGATGGCCGGGCTGGACGGCATCCGCAACCGCATCGACCCGGGCGAGGCGATGGACAAGAACCTCTACGATCTGCCCGCCGAGGAACTGGCCGGCATCCCCACGGTCGCGGGATCGCTGCGCGAGGCGCTGGATGCGCTCCAGGAGGACATGGATTTCCTGCTTGCCGGGGACGTGTTCACCAAGGACCAGATCACCGGCTATATCAACCTGAAGATGGGCGAGGTACAGACCTATGAACACACGCCCCATCCGGTGGAATACGGCATGTATTACAGCTGCTGAGCCTTGCGGAGCGGCGCGCGGCCAGGTCGCTGCGCCGCACGCATGACCCCGGCGCGCCCCATAGGGGCGCGCCCTTGCGTTGGGTACGCTGCCGTCCGGCCAACTCGAACGAAGCGGCTTGCGCCAGCCGACTTGTGGTTGTGTTTTCCGGCCGTCAGGCTAGCTTGGGGGCATTTACGAACGGTTTTTCGAGGATATCCATGCGCCGCATCCTTTCCGCCCTTGCCGTCACCACAGCCTCTCTGGGCGCCTCGGCGTCGTCTGCCGCGCCGTGCGGCAACACCGGGGCGGGCTTTTCGGCGTGGAAGGCCGATTTCGCCAGGACCGCGCAACAGGCCGGGGTCGGCCAGCGCGGGCTTCAGGCGCTGGCCCAGACGCAATACGCCACCCGCACCATCGCCGCCGACCGCGGCCAGAAGTCCTTCAGGTACAGCCTCGAGAAATTCATGCGGGTGCGCGGTGCCGACACCATCGTGGCGCAGGGGCGCAAGCGCAAGGCGCGCAACCCCGAATTCTATGCGGCGCTCGAGCGGCAATACGGTGTGCCGGCGGGGATCCTGATCGCCATTCACGGCATGGAAACCGGCTTTGGCGGGTTCATGGGCGACAGCCAGGTGGTTTCGGCGATCACGACGCTGGCCTATGATTGCCGGCGCTCGGAATTCTTCATCCCGCATGCCATCGGGGCGCTGAAACTGGTCGATCGCGGCTCGATCACCACGGCGACGCTGGGCGCCAGGCATGGCGAGCTGGGCCACACCCAGTTCCTGCCCGGCAATGCCCTGGCCTACGGTGTCGACGGCAATGGCGACGGCGTCGTCGATTTCTACAACCTGACCGACGCCATGGCCTCGACCGCGAACTACCTGCGCCAGAAAGGCTGGGCGCCGGGCCGCGGCTATCAGCCGGGCCAGCCCAATTTCGCGGTCATCCAGGAGTGGAACGCAGCCAGCGTCTATCAGCAGACCATCGCCATCATGGCGGCGCGCATCGACGCCTGAGCGCCCCGGCACCGCCGCATTTCCGCCCTAATTGCACGCCTCGCCGGAGAATTCGGCGCCGCCCGGCCCATGGCGGCGGCGAGGCCCGGCGGATTGCCGCCGAGACCGCCGGATCCGCCACCGTCTTTTTCCGATTTCGCCGCAATTTCACCCGTTTCCGCGCCTAGCGTCATGACAACGAAACACCGAATGGAGGATCCTGACAGTGACACAGACAGGCATGTATCACGGGGGAATCGTTTTCCATGACGACGCCGAGAACCCGTTGGACGGCTTCTGCCGCATCGTCACCGCCACGCTTGAGGACTACGGCCACCAGGTCGAACGGCAATCCGTGATCGACCCCGGGCAGGCCAGGGTCGTGACCAGCCAGTATCTGGTCAAGCTCTCGCTTGACGAGCGCCGCTACCGCGACCGCTCCGACGCCCGGCGCGCCGGCAAGCGCCCCGCCAAGGCCCGCCACCGGCTTGAAATCGAGATGACGCCAGCCGCCGAAGGCTACGAGGACCGCGACATTTCCGAATTGATGCTGGTTGTGATGCTCTATCGCATGGTCGACATCTGCAACACCGAACTGATCGAGTGGATGGATCCGGGTACCGTGCTGACGGTCGATCAGTTTCTGAGCGCATTCACCAATGTCTCGCCCCACCGCGTGCATGGCAGCGGCGGCCCCCGGGGGCCGGGCTTTGCTTCGTCCGCCGATACCGCGCCCGATGCGGCCGGGCACCACGACGAGTTGGCCGAAGACGCCAGCCGGATGGTCGAGCTGACCGAAGACGAGGCGCTGGCGCTGGCGTTCCGCGCCCCGGGTGGGTTCGACGCGGGCGAAGGGCTCAGCCCCGGGCAAGAGGCGCAAAGCGACATCCGCCGACTGGCGATCTGGGGCATGACCGGCATGATCGCGGTTCTTTCGACCCCGGTCGCCGCCTCGATGGCCGCGGTCAACCTGGTACGGGGCGAGGATTTCCGGCTCAATACCCAGGTACTCTCGCTCACCGGCCTTCTGGTGGTCCTGAACAGTTCGGGCGCCCTGGCAAGCGCGGTCAGCTACCTGCCGATCTGACCCGCCGCACGCCCGAAACCCCATGGCCGCGGCACCGGTGCCGCGGCCCGTTGCGCGCGGGTTCATCCCTCTGGCCTGCCGCGAGGCCCTGCCGGTCCGGGCAAGACGCCCGGGACCGGCGGGCCGCTATGTCCGCTCCAGCCAGCCCGGAATGTGCCCGATATCGGGCAGCACGGCATCGCTCAGCGGCGCCAGCACCGCCGCCGGCGCCATGCCGGTCAGCACCGCGAGCGTGACCATGCCGGCGCCGCGGCCGGCGATCAGATCGTGGCGGCTGTCGCCGACCATCGCCACGCGTTCGGGCGCGATGCCGATCCGGCCGGCAAAGGCCAGAAGTTGCCCCGGCCCCGGCTTGGCGCCATGGCCGCTGTCGAAACCGGCGACGAAATCGAACCGGTCCAGCACGCCGGCAGCCGCCAGATGCGCCCGCGCCGGACCTTCCGAATCGTTGGTGGCAAGCCCCAGCCGCAACCCCCGGTCGCGCAGACCGTCCAGCAACGGACGCAAAGGCACCGCCTCGGTCTGGGGCGCGCTCGCGGCTTCCTCGTTGATCATGTCAAGCAGGGCACCGGTGGTGTATTCGGGAATATGGGGCGCCAGCGCCGCGGCCACCTCGGCCACGGTCGACGCGATGGCGACGCTGTCGGGCTCGAACCGCGAGGTGGCGAAATCAAAGCCGATATGACGCCCGACCTCCTGGGCGCGGCCTTCATCCTGCCCGGTCGCGCGCAGCAGAAAGGCATGCGCCCAGGCCTCCCAGGTGGCTGCGAAATCGAACAGCGTGCCGTCCTTGTCGAAGACGATGGCATCGACGGGCAAGGCCCTGTGCGACCGTGCCCTCACGTCCATTCCACGCGCGCCCCGCCCGGCAATGCCATCCGTGCCTGCATCGGCGCGTCGCAGGCGGCGCCGGTCTCCTCGCAGAACCGCATGATCCAGGCATCGTCCATCAGCAGGAAATCCAGGACCGAGCCCAGGAACTCCGGCTCTGCGGCCCGCGTTCGCACGTCATCGGCCGAGGCGCCGGTGGCGCCCAGGAACACCGCCAGCAGATCGTGATCGCCGATCAGCCAGGCCAGGGCCCGCAGCGCAAGGGTTTCGGCGGCATCTGGGGAAAACGTCATCGGACAGCCTGAATTCGCGGGACGGGAAAGGGTTTGTTAACCACTCTCATTAAGACTTTGGCGAACAGCGGATGCAAGTGGCAAAGGGTCGGGGCCGTGCTGGGCACCATTCTGATCATCGACGCGGTATCGACCAACCGGATCATGCTCAAGGTCCAGCTTTCCGCCGCCTGGTACCATGTGGTCCAGGCCGACCGGCTGCAAGGGCTGATGCCGCTGGTCCGGCGCACCCGGCCCGATCTGATCGTGACCGCGATGGCCCTGCCCGACGGCTCGGCCGCCGCGCTGCATGCCGCGTTGCAGCGCGATCCGTCCACCGCCGCCATTCCGGTCATCGCGATCTCGGCCCAGAACGACCGGGCGGCGCGGCTGGCAGCGCTGGCTGCGGGAATCGACGATGTGCTGGGCCACCCGGTCGACGACACCCTGCTTCAGGCGCGCATCCGCAGCCTTCTGCGCAGCCGGTCCTCGGCCGAGGATCTGGGCCAGGACCAGGACACGCGCGACACGTTCGGGCTGGCCGAGGCCGCGCAGGGTTTCGAATTACCGCCGGCAGTGGCCCGGGTCGCGCTGGTCACGGCCGATGCGGCCACCGCCACCCTGTGGCGGGCTCGGCTGAAGCCGCATGTGCCCCATCACCTGTCGCCGCACCGGCTGGGCGGGGTCCAGTCGCTGCTGGCCGAACCGGTGCCCGATGCCATCGTCGTCGAACTGTCCGGGGCGAGTGGCACGCCGCCGGGTCTGCGGCTGCTCGCCGATCTGCGCGCCCGCAACGGGTCGCGCCAGGCGGCGATCATCGCGGTGGCCGATCCGGCCGACCGGCGGCTGGCCGCCGAGGCGCTGGACCGGGGCGCCCATGACGTGATGCCCGGCGGCTTCTGCGAACGGGAACTGGCGCTGCGGCTGAATACGCAACTGCGGCACAAGGCCCGGGCCGACGGCCTGCGGCGCACGGTGCGCAACGGGTTGCGCGCCGCGGTGCGCGACCCTCTGACCGGGCTTTACAACCGCCGACACGCGCTGCCGCACCTGGCGCGGGTGGCGCGCGAGGCCGCCGCGACGGGAAGCGGTTTTGCCGTGATGCTGGCCGATCTGGACCATTTCAAGGCAATCAACGACCGCTTCGGCCACCAGGCGGGCGATGCGGTGCTGGCCGAAACCGCGCGCCGCCTGCAGGGCGCGCTGCGGCCTAACGACATGATCGCCCGCATCGGGGGCGAGGAATTCATGATCGTCATGCCCGCAACCGGCCCCGACGCTGCTGCCCGCTCGGCCGAACGTCTGCGCGCCCGCATAGAGGATACCGGATTCGGCATTCCCGGCATTGCCGGGCCGGTGACGGTGACGATCAGCATCGGTGTTGTGGCAGGCCCGCCCGCAATCCCCGTTTCCGGCGCGGGCGACCCATCGGCCAACGGTCTGATCCGCCAAGCCGACCGCGCGCTTTATGACGCCAAGGGGGCGGGCCGCAACCGGATCAGCCTGCGGTGCCCGGCCGCCTGAGGCGCGAAACCGGCATCATGCCGGTCAAGGCCGCGAACTCGTCCCCGTCTCAGGACAGGGCAATGCCGTGCCGCCCGGCCAGATCGACGAAGAACTGCCAGGCCACCCGGCCCGAGCGGGCGCCGCGGGTGGCCTGCCATTCGATCGCCTGCGCGCGCAGGTCGTCGCCCTGCAAGGTCAGCCCGTGGGCCGCGCAATAGCCGTCGATCATCGCCAGGTATTCGTCCTGGCTGCACGGATGGAAGCCCAGCCACAGCCCGAACCGGTCCGAGAGCGATACCTTTTCCTCGACCGCCTCGGAGGGGCTGATCGCGCTCGACCTCTCGTTCTCGATCATGTCGCGCGGCATCAGGTGGCGCCGGTTCGAGGTGGCGTAGAAAACGACGTTCTCGGGCCGCCCCTCGATGCCGCCATCCAGCACCGCCTTGAGCGACTTGTAATGCTGGTCGTCATGGGAAAACGACAGGTCGTCGCAAAACAGCAGGAACCGGTTCGCGCTGCCGCGCAGGTGGTTCAGCAGCCGCCCGACCGAGGGCAGATCCTCGCGCTGCAACTCGATCAGCCTGAGATCGGGTGCCTCGCGCGCCACCGCGCCATGCACCGCCTTCACGAGGCTCGACTTGCCCATCCCCCGCGCACCCCAGAGCAGCGCATTGTTGGCGGCGTTGCCGGCCGCGAACCGGCGCGTGTTCTCCAGCAGCGTGTCGCGGGCGCGGTCGATGCCGACCAGCAGGTCGATGGCAACCCGGTTGATGCGTTCCACCGGTTCCAGCCGGTCGGGACCGACATGCCAGACAAAGCCGGGTGCGGCGTCGAAATCCGGCGCCGGCATCGGCGCCGGCGCGATGCGTTCCAATGCCTGCGCGATGCGCCTCAGTGCATCCCCGTCCATTGCGTGCCTCCTGTTGCGGGCCGGGTCAAACCATGTTCCGACGCCGACAACAAGGGGGCGCAGCGCCCGCCCGCGCCCGATTACCTGGTCTCGTCCCGGCCCGAATCTGTGTCGATTCCGGCAGCAAGGTCGGCTTCGGCCTCGTCATCCTCGAACCACAGACCCTCGGCGCGCAGCTTGGCCTCGCGTCTGGTCTCGACCCGGCGCACCAGCAGGATCGACACTTCGTAAAGCCCATAGACCACCGTGAACAGGATCACCTGGGTGATGACGTCGGGCGGCGTCACCAGCGCCGCCAGCACCAGAATCGCCACCACCGCGTATTTGCGCACGCTGCCCAGGCCCGAGGCGCTGACCAGTCCGGCCTTGCCCATCAGCGTCAGCAGTACGGGCAGCTGGAAACACAGGCCGAACGCCACGATGAACTTGATCGTCAGGTTCAGATATTCCTGGGCCGACCCCTGGAAGACCACGCTCAGCGGTGCCGCGCCTTCGCGGACCGCCTCGCCCTTGGTGCCGAACTGCTGAAAGCCCAGGAAGAAGTCGTAGGCCAGCGGCGTCACCACATAGAAGGCAAAGGCGGCACCCAGCACGAACATGAAGGGCGATGCGACGATGAAGGGCAGGAAGGCGCCCTTCTCGCTCTTGTAGAGCCCGGGCGCCACGAACCGCCACATCTGCAACGCGATATAGGGAAAGGACAGGATCAGCCCGCCCAGCAGCGATACCTTGATGGCGACAAAGAACCCCTCCTGCGGGCTGATGAAGATCAGGTCGCAATCCTGGCCGCGTTCGGCCAGCACCTGGCACAGCGGCGCGGTCAGGAAATTGAAGATCGGCGTGGCCACGGTGAAACAGATCACCATGCCGATGATGAAGGCCACGACCGAATGGATCAGCCGGTTGCGCAGCTCGGCAAGATGCTCGATCAGCGGCGCGGCGCTGTCGTCGATGTCGTCTAGCCCGCTCATGATCCGGTTCCGGTCCCGGGCTGCTCATCGGGCCGCTTTGCCGATTCCGGCTCGGGCCGCTGCTCCAGCGCGGCCTCGGCGGCTTCGGCCTGTGCCATCGCGGCCCTGGCCTCGCGCATCTTGCGTTCGGCGGCGGCGCGCGCGGTCGAGGCCTGGATCCTGCGGGCGGCGTCGGCGCGTTCGGCGGCCAGTTTGCCGGTTTCGCTGTCGGGGTCGAATTTCGTCGGATCCAGCCCCTTGGTCAGGTCCCGGGCAGCATCCTTGACCCCGTCCATGGCGGCGCCCACCGGGTTCGTGGCCGTCTTCAGCCCCTTGGCGACCTCGTTGATCCCGGACTGATCGGCGGCCTCGTTCATGGCGCGGCTGAACTCGCGGGCCATGCCGCGCGCCTTGCCGACCCAGCGCCCGATATTGCGGAACAGGACCGGCAGGTCTTTCGGCCCGACCACGATCAGCGCGACGATGCCGATCAGCAGCAGTTCGCTCCAGCCCAGATCGAACATGGCCGGCTCAGACCTTGTCCTTCTCGACCTTCAGGTCGGTCTTGGGGTCGGTGCCGCGATCGGTCGGCTGCGGCGTGATGTCCCTGGCGGAATCGCCCGCAAGATCGTCTTCCAGCTCTTTCGTGCCTTCGTTGATACCCTTCTTGAACGAGGTGATGCCCTTGCCCACCTCGCCCATGAGAGAGCTGATCTTGCCCCGTCCGAACAGCACCAGCACCACCACCGCGATCAGCAAAAGGCCCGGAAGGCCGATATTGTTCAACATGTCCGTCTCCTCAGAACCTGCGCAGCCCGAAACCGCGCCCGAATTTCGCGCCCCGGTTCTGGCGCATCCATGGCCGCCGGAAAAGCGGCAATCGCTGCGGGCACGGCCATTTGGAGCCCGAAATCCGGTCAGCCCGATGGCTGTCGCGCTCAACTGACAGCTTTTTGGCAGGAGCACTGGACAAATCCCGGCCCGGGGGCGATACAAACGCCATGTCCCGCACCGACCGCCTGTTCGCCATCATCACCATCCTGCGCGACGGGCGCCTGCACCGTGCCCGGGACATCGCGGCGCGGCTCGGCGTGTCGGTGCGCAGCATCTATCGCGACATGGACCGGCTCGCCGCGGCCGGGGTGCCGGTCGAGGGCGCGCGGGGCACCGGATACCGGGTGCGCGACATCGTCGCCCTGCCGCCGCTCGCCCTGACGCAGGGCGAACTCGAGGCGCTGAACCTGGGCATCGCCATCGTGGCCGAATCCGCCGATCCCGACCTGCATGCCGCCGCGCGCTCGCTGGCGGGCAAGATCGACGCGGCCCTGCCAGGCGAAACCATCGCCGAGGCGGACGCCTGGAAATTCGCCGTCCACCCGTTTGCCGACGCCGCACGCGGCCTGTCCCACATGGCGACCCTGCGCAGCGCCATCCAGGGACGGCAGAAACTCGAACTGGGCTATCGTCAGGGTGACGGGGCAGTTCAACGCTCTACCGTCCGCCCGCTGAGGGTCGACTACTTCGGCCGCGTCTGGACGCTGATCGCCTGGTGCGAATCAAGCGGGGATTTCCGCATGTTCCGCGTCGATCTCGTGGAAACCGCGCGCCCCCTGCCCGAACTCTTCGTCGACGAACCGGGCAAGCGGCTGTCGGACCTGCCCGGGGCGGCGCGCTAGAGGGGGAAGACCGCCTCAGGCAGGGAACACGAAACAGCGGTCGCGCCGCACCGTCAGCCACATCACCCGCCCCTCCGCGGGCAGGAACACATTGGGCACCGTCGCCTTCAGCGCCGATCCGTCATGGTCCATGCGGAACTCCACCAGGCTTTCGTGGCCCAGAAACCGCGCCCGGGTCACGACGCCGCGCGCCGCCACGCCTTCGGTCGCCGTGGGCAGCGGGCCGCTGCCCTGGCGGTCAAAGTCGAGCCGCACATGCTGGGGCCGGAACACGATATCCACGCGCGTCCCGTCCGGCACCCCGGGCGACAGAAAGCGGCCGAACGGGGTTTCCGCCAGCGCGCCATTCACTTCGGCCTGCAACACATTGACATCGCTGAAGAACGATACAGCCTTCCTGTCGACCGGGCGCGTATAGACATTGTAGGGCGCGCCGCGCTGCACGATCTTGCCGTCGCGCATCAGGGCGATCTCGTCGGCCATGCGCATCGCCTCCTCCGGCTCGTGCGTGACCAGCAGAACGGCGGCGTCCTCTTCCTTCAGCAGGCTCAGCGTCTGGTCGCGGATGCCGTCGCGCAGCCGGTTGTCGAGCCCCGAAAACGGCTCGTCCATCAGCATGATGCGCGGCCGCGGCGCCAGGGCGCGCGCCAGGGCGACGCGCTGCTGTTCGCCGCCCGACAACTGGTGCGGGTAGCCGTCGATGAAACGCAGCAGATCGACCCGCTCCAGCAGTTCCGCAACGCGCGCCCGCTTGTCCTCGCGCGACCCGCTGCGCAGCCCGAAGGCGACGTTCTCGGCCACGCTCAGATGCGGAAACAGCGCGAAATCCTGAAACATCAGTCCGATCTCGCGGCGCTCGGGCGGCACCCGGTAGACGGTGTCGCAGACCAGCCGGCCATCGACCCAGATCTCGCCCGAATCCTGCATCTCGACCCCGGCGATCATCCGCAGCGTGGTGGACTTGCCGCAGCCCGACGGCCCCAGAAGGCACGTCACCTGCCCGGCCCGGACCGGCAGCGACACGTCGTCCACGACCCGCCGCCCGTCGAAATGGCGCACGAGGTTGCGTATCTCGAGACGGGGCGCCTGCGTCTGTGCCGTCACCTTCGGGCCTCACTGCCATCTGCCCGATCCGCGCATCGGGTTCAGGCGCAGATAGCAACCCCGCCCCTCCGGCGCAAGTCGCAGACCCGCCGGGCTGCGCCCTCACCTCCCGTCTTGCCGGCGCCGCGCCGGGCGCTATAACGGCGCCATGCTCAAGACCCGCATCATCCCCTGCCTGGACGTGGCCGACGGCCGTGTGGTCAAGGGCGTCAACTTCGTCGACCTCGTCGATGCCGGCGACCCGGTGGATGCCGCGCGCGCCTATGATTGTGCCGGGGCGGACGAATTGTGCTTTCTCGACATCATGGCGACCGAGGAAAACCGCGCCACCATGTTCGACGTGGTCACGCGCACCGCCGAACACTGCTACATCCCGCTCACCGTGGGCGGCGGCGTGCGCACGCCCGGGGACGTGCGCGACCTGCTGCTGGCCGGCGCCGACAAGGTCAGCTTCAATTCCGCCGCCGTGGCCAATCCCGATGTCGTGGCAAGGGCGGCCGACCGCTTCGGCAGCCAGTGCATCGTGGTCGCCATCGACGCCAAGAGCGTCAGCCCCGGCAAATGGGAGATCTTCACCCATGGCGGGCGCCGCCCCACCGGCATCGACGCGGTCGATTTCGCGCGCACGATCGCCGCGAAAGGGGCCGGCGAAATCCTGCTGACCTCGATGGACCGCGACGGCACCCGCGCCGGCTTCAACATCGCGCTGACCCGCGCCATCGCCGACGCGGTCGACGTGCCGGTGATCGCCTCGGGCGGGGTCGGCACCCTCGATCACCTGGTCGAAGGCGTGACGCTGGGCCACGCCAGCGCGGTACTGGCCGCCTCGATCTTCCATTTCGGCCATTTCACCATCCGGCAGGCCAAGGCCCACATGGCCGCCGCCGGCATCCCGATGAGGCTGCAATGAGCGCGCTCGAAACCCTCGCCGCCACCATCGCCGCCCGCCGCGGCGCCGCGCCCGACAGCAGCTGGACCGCCAGGCTGCTCGCCGCCGGCCCCGAGAAATGCGCCGAGAAATTCGGCGAGGAGGCGGTCGAGGCGATCATCGAGGCGGTGAAGGGCGACCGCGCCCGCCTGACCAGCGAGGCGGCGGATGTGCTCTATCACCTGCTGGTGATGCTGGCGGCCCGGAATGTCACCCTGGCCGACGTGCTGTCCGAACTGGACCGCCGCAAGGGCACCGGCGGACTGCAGGAAAAGGCACGCCGGCCCAGGACCTGATCCGCTCCGGGCTTCTTTCTGGTGGCAAATACTCGCGGGGGTGAACTGGCCGCAGGCCAGGAGGGGGCGGCAGCCCCCTTCCCCCGCCCGCCGCGGGCCCGCCCGGGTCCTTGAACCGGGCATCGGCTCAAAGCCTCGAGGAGATCACCCCGGTGTTGAACCCGCCCATCCGCAACTCCCCGAACAGGCGCTGATACTCGATCTTGGGGCAACGGTTCTGGATCACATCGAGCCCGCGCGCCTCGGCCATGGCCGCGGCCTGCGGGTGCTCCACCCCGATCTGCATCCAGATGGTCCGCAGGCCGGGAAACGCCGCCAGCGCCTCCTCCACGATCGGCGGCACCACGTCGGAGCGGCGGAAGATGTCCACCATGTCGACCGCCGCGTCGATCTCCGACAGCGAGGCCTGCACCGTCTGGCCGAACAGCGTCTCGCCCGCATGGCCGGGATTGACGGGAATCACGCGATAGCCCTTCAGCCCGAGATAGCGCGCCACATAATTGCTGGGCCGCACCGGGTTCATGGACACGCCGACCATGGCGATCACCCTGGTGCGCGTCAGTATTGATTTCAGAAACGCGTCGGAATACTCGGGCATGGCCGCGATCCTACGCCCTGAACTCACGCGCGAAAAGACGCAAAAGAAAAAGCGCCCGAGGCCATGATGCCCCGGGCGCGAGGTGTGGAACGAGGGACAGTGAAATGACCCGCGGGAGTTCCAGCCCGCGGTCACTGTGTCATTTAGGCAAGCTTGTGGCAGAAAAAAGACCGGCTCGCGATTTCGTGATTGTGCGGGCGCATTCATGCGGCGCCGGCCGGATCAGCGCGGCAGCACTCCGGGCCAGTTGGCCTCGCTCCGCGCCAGGTTGCCGGCAATGTCGCGCGACCACATGGCAAACACCGCCGGGCTGTGGGTCAGATACAGCTTGCCGTCGACGATCTTCCACGCCTGCGGGTCGGTGCTGGCAAGATGGCCGCGCGACACCGCATAGGCGCAATAGCCGCCATATTGCGGGGCGAAGGCGCGCGGATTGGCCTCGAATCGCTCGCGGTTGCCGCGCGAGGCGAACCGCCAGATCGCGCCCTTCCACTCCACCTCGATGCCGGCCCGCCCCGGCACCGGCTTGCCGGCAGTGAAATAGGCGACGGTGTCATAGCCGTCGATCGCCGCGCCGTGGCTGGTGAACCAGACCGGGCTGTCGGCGCGAACCGGTGCGGCCAGCGCGAACAGGACGGCGATGAGGGCGGCAAGCGGGCGGACGGACATCGTAAGCTTTCGGATCGTGAGCGACGCGCCGAGAATGCCCCCTCCGGGCGGGCCTGCAAAGGCCGCCTGACGCGGATGTGAACGCACTGTGCGCCGCCGTGATTGTTGCCGTGATTGGCGCTGCGCCCGGCGCCGATCAGCGCCGCGCCGCGTAGAGCGCCACTGCGGCCGCGTTCGACACGTTCAGGGAACCGAATCCGCCGGCAAAGTCGATCCGCACCAGTTCGTCCACAACGGCGCGCGTCCTTTCGCGCAGCCCCGGCCCCTCGGCCCCCAGAACCAGCGCCACCGCGCCCTCGCGCCGCCCCTCCAGCGCCTGTTCGATGCTCCGTCCGGCGCTGCCCTCAAGGCCCAGCACCAGAAAGCCCATGGCCTGCAACTCCCCGATCGCCTCGGCCAGGTTGCGCACCCGCAGATAGGGCTGGCGTTCCAGCGCGCCGCTAGCGGTCTTGGCCAGCGCCCCGGTCTCGGGCGCCGCATGGTGGCGCGTGCCGATCACCGCGCTGGCACCGAACACCTCGGCCGAACGCAGGATGGCGCCCACGTTGTGCGGGTCGCTGACCCGGTCCAGCAGCACCACGCGCGGCGCCTCGCGCCCGATGCAGTTTTCCGCCAGCCCGCCCCAGTCCAGCGGCCGGACCTCCAGCGCCGCGCCCTGATGCACCGAGCCCGGGTCGATGGGCGCGGCGAAGCTGCGCGCATCCGCCAGTTCGGGCGCAAGTCCGGCCGCCTCGATGGCTTCGGCCAGCCGGTCCCTCGCGTTGGCGGTCACGATAAGGCGCAGCTTCTCGCGCCGTGGATTGAGCAGCGCATCGCGTACCGCGTGAAGCCCGAACAGCCACAGCGTTTCCGCCGCGGCGGCCTTGCGCGCCCGTTCCTTTTCGATGGCCCATTTCGGTTTCTTCATCGCCCGCCCCCGGTTGGTCCGGTGTCCCGCCCGGCCAGGGGCCGCGCGCCTGGCCGCATCGCCGGAACCCCGCCCGAAACCCGGGTTTTTCCTGTTGACGCTACCCTGGCGCGCTAGTAATCACGCCTTCGCACCGGGCGCAACCGCACCCGGTCGTGGGCGACAGGCCGCAAGGTGTGGCAGGGGACTGTAACTCCCTCGCGGAGACGCACGCCTGGTTCGATTCCAGGGTCGCCCACCATCTTCCTTTTCGATCCAATCAGATCAACGCCCTGCCGGGCGGTCTTGTTAACCTGTGCGGCGGGTTTTCAGCTTTCGTTAGCGTTTCGTTCCGGCCCATCGCCGCAACCGCCCGTTCCGCAAGCCGGACGCGGTTCGCCGCGACGGTGTGGCGGTGGATTTCGGCAAGCGTCTGGTGCCCGCTGATAGCCATGATCTCATGCGCGCTGCATCCGCTCGGGCGCATCGCATCTCCGGTTCTCGGGCCTGGGTCAGTCCGGCACGGCACGGGCCGCCTGTCAGCCCGGTGTCATGCGGAACACCGCGCCCCGGGTCTGCGAGACGAACCAGATCGAACCGTCGGGCGCCTCGATCACGTCGCGCACGCGCCCGGTCTGGGGGCCGGCGATGCGCTCGGCCTCTTGCAGGGGGCGGCCCGACAGCCGGCTGATATGGTCGAATTTCAGCGATCCGACGAAGAAATGCCCGCGCCATCGCGGCCACAGCTTGCCGGAATAGATCATCATCCCCGAGGGTGCGATCGACGGATCCCAGTAGAATTCGGGCTGCTCCATGCCGGGTTTCGCCGTGCCCTCGCCGATCTTGGCGCCGGAATAGTGGCGCCCGTATGCGATCACCGGCCAGCCGAAATTGGCGCCCCTGCGGATGCGGTTGATCTCGTCCCCGCCCCTGGCGCCATGTTCCACCGCCCAGAGCCTTCCCGTCGCATCCAGCGCCGCGCCCTGCGGGTTGCGGTGGCCGTATGACCAGATTTCGGGGCGCATGCCTTGCTGCCCGGCGAACGGATTGTCCGCGGGTGCCGATCCGTCGCGGGCCAGCCGCAGGATGCTGCCGTTATGGCTGCTCCTGTCCTGCGCGCTCGCGGCATCGCCCCGTTCGCCCAGTGTCAGAAACAGCTTGCCGTCGGGCGCCTCGATCACGCGCGAGCCGAAATGCCGCCCCCCGCCGCTGCCCGGTTGCGCCTGGAAGATCACGCGCAGATCGCGCAGCCGCGCGGCGCCGGTATCCAGCCGCGCCACCGCCAGCGCGGTCGATGCGCCCCCGCCCTGTCGGCGCGCGAAGGTCAGGAACACCTCGCCGGTGGCGGCAAAGTCGCGCGCCACCGTGACATCGAGCAACCCGCCCTGCCCGCGCGCCCAGACCGCCGGCGTTCCCGCGACGCGCCTTGCGCGGCCGTCCCTCACGTACAGCAGGACGCCGCCACGCTGGGTCACGAGAAAGCCGCCATCGGGCAGGAAATCCAGCGCCCAGGGCACGTCGAGCCCACTCAGCACGGTTTCCACGCGCACCGCGCCCGCCCGGGTCTCGAGCGTCTGGGCCGGGATCCGCGTTGCGCCCAGCACCAAGACAACCGCGCAGATCAGGCCACGGATCGCGTTCCAGCCTGACATTGACGACAACACAGCGCGCCACGCGCGCCGGTCGATGGCAGGAGACGCGCATGACCCCGCGAAAGGCGCGCGTTTATGGGACTTTTCTTTTCGATCCGGCTTGCCTAGGGTCATGTCCGAACATTTGGTTCAACAAGGGGAGTAGACAAATGAAAAAGCTTCTTCTGGCCACCGCGGCCACTGCACTGCTGGCCGGCGCGGCCCAGGCCGAAGATGTCAAGATCGGCATTCTTCTGGGCTTTACCGGCCCGCTGGAATCGCTGTCGCCCGACATGGCCGCCGGTGCCAACCTGGCGATTTCCGAGGTCAACGAATCGGGCAACTTCATGGACGGCGCGAAGATCTCGTCGGTCAATGGCGACACCGGCTGCATCGACGCCAGCCTCGCCGTCGCTTCGGCCGAACGTCTGATCACCTCGGACAAGGTCAGCGGCATCGTCGGCGGCATGTGCTCGGGTGAAACCACCGCCGCGCTGCAAAACGCGGCGATCCCGAACGGCATGGTCATGATCTCGCCATCCGCCACCTCGCCGGCGCTGTCCACGATCGAGGATGACGGGCTGTTCTTCCGCACCTCGCCCTCGGATGCCCGTCAGGGTCAGGTGATGGCCGACATCCTCAACGATCGCGGCATCAAGGAAGTCGCCGTGACCTATACCAACAACGACTACGGCAAGGGCCTGGCCGACAGCTTCCAGGCGGCGTTCGAGAAATCCGGCGGCAAGGTCACGCTGAATGCCGCGCACGAGGACGGCAAGGCCGATTATTCGGCCGAGGTCGGGGCGCTGGCATCGGCCGGCGGCGAGGTTCTGGTCGTGGCGGGCTATGTCGATCAGGGCGGCGCCGGCATCATCAACGCCGCGCTGGATTCGGGGGCCTTCGACACGTTCATGTTCCCCGACGGCATGATTTCCGAGACGCTCGAGAAGAATTTCGGCAGCAAGGTCGAGGGATCCTTCGGTCAGCATCCCAGCGCGGCCGGCGACGGCCCCGAAAAGTTCAAGGAAATGGGCAAGGCCGCCGGTTTCGAGCCGACCAACGCCTTCTCGCCGGAAAGCTATGATGCCGCCTCGCTGATCCTGCTGGCGATGCAGGCGGCCGGGTCCACCGACCCCAACGTCTACAAGACCAAGATCATGGACGTCGCCAATGCGCCGGGCGAGAAGATCCTGCCGGGCGATCTGGGCAAGGCGCTGCAAATCCTCAAGGACGGCGGCGATGTCGACTATGTGGGCGCATCCTCGGTCGAACTGATCGGACCGGGCGAAAGCGCGGGCAGCTACCGCGAGATCGAGTTCAAGGACGGCAAGATGGATACGGTTGGTTATCGCTGAGCCGGATTTCTGACCCGAGGAACAGCCCGGCGCTTGCGTCCGGGCTGTTTCAATGACAAAAGGCCGCATTCAAAGCGGCATGCGAGAACAATAGCCGCGCCAACAGCGGAACGGGAGGTGCGATGATCGTCGTCGAAGACGTGCACAAGCATTTCGGCGGTTTTCATGCGGTGGACGGGGCGTCCCTGACCATCCAGGAAGGTTCGATAACCGGCCTGATCGGGCCGAACGGGGCCGGAAAAACCACTCTTTTCAATGTAATAGCCGGCGTTCTTCAGCCAACGTCGGGCCGCGTGACAATGGCCGGCGAAGACATCACGGGCCTGCCGCCGCACACGCTGTTTCACAAGGGCCTTCTGCGCACCTTCCAGATCGCGCACGAGTTCGCCTCGATGACCTGCCGCGAGAACCTGATGATGGTTCCGGGCGGGCAATCGGGCGAAACCCTCTGGAACACCTGGTTCGGGCGCCGCCGCATCGCCGAGGAGGAACGCGCGCTGGCCGCCAAGGCCGACGAGGTGCTTGAATTCCTGACCATCGAACATCTGGCCGACCACAAGGCGGGCCAGGTCTCGGGCGGGCAGAAGAAGCTGCTGGAACTGGGCCGCACGATGATGGTGGATGCCCGCATCGTGTTTCTCGACGAGGTCGGCGCCGGGGTGAACCGCACGCTGCTCAACACCATCGGCGACGCCATCATCCGGCTGAACAAGGAACGCGGCTATACCTTCGTGGTGATCGAACACGACATGGATTTCATCGACCGGCTGTGCGACCCGGTGATCTGCATGGCCGAAGGCAAGGTTCTGGCCGAAGGCACCCTGGCCGAGATCAAGGCCAACGAACACGTCATCGAAGCCTATCTGGGCACCGGCCTGAAGAACAAGGACAAGGTGCAGGCATGAGCCAGAATCCCTACCACGACGACCGCGGCAACAAGGATGCCTCGATCACCAAACGTCACGGGGTCGGCGAGATCCCGACCCGCAAGGGCGGCAAGTCCCGTCCCGCGCCGGGCGGGCCGTTCCTGATCGGCGATGCCATGACCGGCGGTTACGGCAAGGGGCCTGACATCCTGCACGACTGCACCGTGTCGGTGGACCGGGGCGAGATCGCGGTAATCGTCGGACCCAACGGTGCGGGCAAGTCCACGGCCATGAAGGCGGTGTTCGGCATGCTCGACGTGCGCTCGGGATCGGTGCGGCTGGACGGCGAGGACATCACGGCGCTGTCGCCGCAGGACCGGGTCGCCAAGGGCATGGGGTTCGTGCCGCAGAACAACAACATCTTCACCTCGCTTTCGGTCGAGGAGAACCTCGAGATGGGCGCCTTCATCCGGCGCGACGACATTTCCGGCACCATGGAACAGGTGTTCGACCTGTTCCCGATCCTGCGCGAAAAACGCCGCCAGGCCGCCGGAGAGCTTTCCGGCGGCCAGCGCCAGCAGGTCGCGGTCGGGCGCGCCCTGATGACCAGGCCCAAGGTTCTGATGCTCGACGAACCCACCGCCGGCGTCTCTCCCATCGTCATGGACGAACTGTTCGATCGCATCATCGAGGTGGCCCGCACCGGCATCCCGATTCTCATGGTGGAACAGAACGCCAGACAAGCCCTTGAAATCGCGGACAAGGGCTATGTTCTGGTGCAGGGGCAGAACGCCTATACCGGGACCGGCAAGGAACTTCTGGCCGATCCCGAGGTCCGCAAATCCTTTTTGGGAGGCTGATGAACATGTCGGTTATCCGGCTTGCGACCCTTTCGGCGCTGGCGTTGGGCGGCGTCCTGGCCAAATCCGCCGACGCCGGGGCGGTGGACAAGTTCACATGCGCCTTCGGTGCCGAATGCATCGGGATCGGCAATCCCTGCAAGGAGGACGAGATCAAGCAGGTGACGCTGACCCGCACCGGCGAGGTCTGGATGTTGCAGGGCGAGAACGACACCGAGATCGCCTTTGTCCAGGTCGGGGCGGGTGACGGGCATCTGCTCAACCTGCTCTCGACCAGGGCCGATCCGGCGGCCTCGGCGGTGATGCTGCTGTCGGTCGCGCCCAACGGGCGCGCCTTTCTGTCCACCCATGGCGTGTTCCGCGAACTCCAGGTCGTGGTGAATTCCGGCATCTGCCGCCCCGAGGCGCCATGATACCGGCCGCGCGCAGAGCACATGGGCGGCACATGACCGTTGCAACGGCGGCCGCCGCCGGCAACCGGGCGGCGAGCCGCCGCATAGCGAGGGAGACCGCCGCATAATGGACCTGCTCAACGCCATCGTGGCGCTTTCGAACTTCGTCCTGGTTCCGGCCATCGCCTATGGCAGCCAGCTGGCGCTGGGTGCACTTGGGGTGACGCTGATCTACGGCATCCTGCGGTTTTCCAACTTCGCCCATGGCGACACCATGGCATTCGGCACGATGGTCACGATCCTGGTGACCTGGTGGATGCAATCGGCGGGGATTTCGCTGGGTCCGCTTCCCACCGCGCTGCTGGCGCTGCCCTTCGGAATGCTGGGCTGCATCGCGCTGTTGCTGGTCACCGATCGGCTGGTCTATCGCTTCTACCGCGAACAGAAGGCCAAGCCGGTGATCCTGGTGATCGTGTCGATGGGGGTGATGTTCATTCTCAACGGTCTGGTGCGCTTCATCATCGGGCCCGACGACCAGCGCTTTGCCGATGGCGAACGCTTCATCATCACGGCGCGCGACTTCAAGCAGATGACCGGACTCGAGGAGGGGCTGGCGATCAAGACCACGCAGGCCCTCACCGTCGTCACCGCCGTCCTGGTGGTGGCGCTGCTGTTCTGGTTCCTGAACCGCACGCGCACCGGAAAATCCATGCGCGCCTATTCCGACAACGAGGATCTGGCGCTGCTGTCGGGCATCAACCCGGAACGGGTGGTGATGTACACCTGGATGATCGTGGCCGCGCTGGCGACGGTTGCCGGGGTGCTTTACGGCCTGGACAAGAGCTTCAAGCCGTTCACCTACTTCCAGCTTCTGCTGCCGATCTTCGCGGCGGCCATCGTCGGCGGCCTGGGCAGCCCGATCGGCGCCATTGCCGGGGGCTTCATCATCGCCTTTTCCGAGGTGACGATCACCTATGCCTGGAAAAAGGTGCTGGGCCACGCGCTGCCGGAATCGCTGGCGCCCGACGGTCTGGTCCAGTTGCTCAGCACCGACTACAAGTTCGCGGTCAGCTTCGTGATCCTGCTGATCGTGCTGCTGTTCCGACCCACGGGTCTGTTCAAGGGGAAATCGGTATGAACCAGATGGCAAGGAACACCGCCCTGTTTGCCGGCGTCGCCGTGCTGATCCTGCTCACCGGTTTTCTGCAAAGCTGGAATTCGGCGGTGCTGATCCTGAACATGGGGCTGATCTCGGCGATCATGGCGATCGGGGTGAACCTGCAATGGGGCTTTGCCGGGCTGTTCAACGTCGGGGTCATGGGCTTTGTCGCGCTGGGCGGGCTGGCCACGGTGCTGGTGTCGATGCCGCCGGTGGGCGAGGCCTGGGCGGCCGGCGGAACCCGGGTCATCCTGGGGCTGCTGCTCGGGGCGATCACCATCGCCGCCGCGGTGATGGTCAACAGGCGTTTGCCCAGGGGGCGGGTGCAACTGCTTGCCACCGCGGTGATTCTGGTGGGCGGCTTTTTCCTCTACCGCGCGGTGTTCGATGCCGGCGTGGAGGCCGTCGAGGCGGTGAACCCGGCGGGCACCGGCTATCTCGGCGGGCTGGGCCTGCCGGTCCTGCTGGCCTGGCCGATCGGCGGCCTGCTGGCGGCGGGTGCGGCCTGGCTGATCGGCAAGACCGCGCTGGGGCTGCGCTCGGACTATCTGGCCATCGCCACGCTGGGCATCGCGGAGATCATCATCGCCGTGATGAAGAACGAGGACTGGCTGTCGCGCGGCGTCAAGAACGTGGTCGGCGTTCCGCGCCCCCTGCCCTACGAGATCGACCTGCAGAGCGACCCCGTCTTCATCGAGCGCGCGGCGTCACTGGGGCTGGACCCGGTGGTGGCCTCGTCGCTTTACGTCAAGCTTGGCTATTCGGTGCTGTTCGCCGTGGTGCTGGCGATCGTGCTGTGGATGGCGCAAATGGCGCTGAAAAGCCCCTGGGGCCGGATGATGCGCGCGATCCGCGACAACGAGATCGCGGCCGAGGCGATGGGCAAGGACGTCACCCGCCGGCATCTGCAGATCTTCGTTCTGGGTTCGGCCGTTTGCGGCATCGCCGGCGCCATGATGACCACGCTCGACAGCCAGTTGACGCCGACCTCCTACCAGCCGCTGCGGTTCACCTTTCTGATCTGGGTGATGGTGATCGTCGGCGGATCGGGCAACAATTTCGGTGCGGTTCTGGGCGGCATGCTGATCTGGTTCCTGTGGGTGCAGGTGGAACCGATCGGGCTGTTGCTGATGGATGCCATTACCGCGGGCATGGCGGATGGCAGCGCGCTCAAGGCGCATCTGATCGGAAGCGCGGCGCATATGCGGCTGCTCACGATGGGGCTGATCCTGCTGCTGGTGCTGCGGTTCAGTCCGCGCGGCCTGATCCCCGAAAAGTAGTGGATCGCGGCGATGCCGCGATGCCTCCGGCGGGGATATTTGGAGTCAGAAGAACAAAGGCGCGTGCGCTGTCCCGTCGGGTCGTCCATGCGGAGGGCGGCGCGGGTATGCGCTGTCATTCGTCCTTCTTTCATGCTATGATCGGGTGGTTGCCTGTGCAACGCCTGTTGGTTTTCTGGGGGAATTGCGATGAAACACTTGTTGATATCCGTGGCGGCCAGCGCCCTTCTGGCGGGTTCGGCCAGCGCGGCGACGCTGGTCTGGGCCGACTGGACCGCGGCGGATTCGTCCTCGGCCAGCGGTACGCTGGGCAGTGGAACGGTTGCGTTTTCCGGCGCGCTCAGCCCGGCTGCGCAGGTGGCGGGCGGGACAAATTTCTGGGCCGTGAATTCCGGCATCTACACGCCCACCGGCGCCGAGAACCCGCCGCCGGATTCCGATATCATCCGGCTGACCGGCGGGGCCGGAACCGGCACCCAGACGCTGACCTTTTCGCAGGCGGTCGTGAACCCGCTGATGGCGATCATGAGCCTGGGGCGATCCGGGTTTGATGTCAGCTACGATTTCGATCAGCCCTTCGACATCGTCAATCAGGGGGTCGGCCATTTCGGCGGCAGCGCGACGGCCCTGAGCGAGTTGCCCGGCGACGTGCTGAACGGCCGGGAGGGCCATGGGCTGATCCAGTTCCAGGGCACGTTCACCTCGCTGAGCTGGACGATTCCGACCGGCGAGTTCTGGCACGGTTTCCAGATCGCCTATGACGCCGACGACCAGATGGCGCCGATCCCGCTGCCGGGATCGTTCGGGCTGGTTCTGGCCGGGCTGGGCGGGCTGGGCCTGCTGGCGCGGCGGCGCCGGGCGAGGGGATGAGCCCGTTTCCCGCGCAGCCCGGGTGAGCGCGCTCAGCGGCCCTTGAACAGGCTGCCGAGGATGCCGCGCACGATGCGGCGCCCGGTGGTGCCCTTGAGTTCCTTGATCACCGCCTCGGACATGGCGGAACCGAACGTCTCGGGCGCGCGCGGCGCCCGGGCGGTGGAGCGCGCGACCCGGCTGCCGCTGTAGCGCCGCGCGGCATTGTATTCGCGGGCCTGCGGTTCGGGGGCGGCTTCGGCCCGGTCCTGCGCCTCGGCGGCCCGGGCCGCGGCGGTCTCTGCCCGCTGGGCGAGGATTTCATAGGCCGAGCGGCGGTCGAGCGGCGTATCGTACTTGCCCGCCATCTCCGAGGCGGCCATGATCGCCGCACGCTCGGATTTCGTGATCGGCCCGAGTTGCGTCGACGGTGGCCGGATCAGGGTGCGTTCAACCATCCCGGGAACGCCCCTCTTCATCAGCATGGAGGTCACCGCTTCGCCCACGCCGACATCGCGGATCGCGTCCTCGGTGGAAAAGCGCGGGTTTTCGCGATAGGTCTCGGCGGCCAGTTTCAGGTTCTTTCGGTCGCGCGCGGTAAAGGCGCGCAGCGCGTGCTGAAACCGGTTGCCCAGCTGGCCCAGGATGTCCTCGGG
>JAGRMG010000148.1 GCA_020441385.1 Paracoccaceae bacterium | reverse complement strand
GACGGCACGCGCGCCTTCCTGTCCGGCGCGCCCACCTGGGGCGTTCTGATCGCGCTTTCGGACGGGACGGTCGGCGAAAGCGGCCCGCTGCTGGGGGTGATCGACCAGCCCTATACCGGCGAACGCTTTGTCGGTGCGCCGGGGGTTGCGGCACTCAGCGGCCCGTTCGGCACGTCGGCGCTGGCCACGCGGGCCACGGCGCGGCTGGCCGATGCGATCCTGTTTTCGACCTTTCCCGAGATCGGCAGCGCCGATGAGATGGCCGGATTCCGCGCGGTGGCGGATCAGGTCCGCCTGACCCGTTTCGGGCTGGATTGCTATGCCTACGGGCTGCTGGCGGCGGGCCAGATCGACCTGGTGATCGAGGCCGGGCTGAACGCCTACGACATCCAGGCGCCGATGGCGGTGATCGCATCCGCGGGGGGCATCGTCACCGACTGGCGGGGCGGCCCGGCGGCGGGCGGCGGAAGGGTGCTGGCGGCGGCCAACCGCGATCTTCACGCCGCGGCGCTGGCCGTGCTGGCGCGCGTTGCGCAACCCTGAGCGGGGCCGCGAACCGGCCCGCCCGACCCGGTATGAAAGGGGGGCATGATGTCCGAAACGCTGATCCGAGACGCCGATATCGTACTGACGATGGACGATTCCGGGCGCGAGCCCGCGGGCGCCGACATCCTGATCCGCGACGGCGTCATTGCCGGTATCGGCACCGGGCTGGCGACCAGTGGCGCCACCGTCAACGCCGCCGGTTGCGTCGCCACGCCGGGGCTGGTGAACACGCATCACCACCTCTACCAGTCGCTGACGCGCGCCGTGCCGCGCGCGCAGGATGCGCTGCTGTTTGGCTGGTTGCAGGCTCTGTACCCGATCTGGGCGCGGTTCGGGCCCGAGGAAATGCATGTGTCGGCCCTGACCGGGCTGGCGGAACTGGCGCTTTCGGGCTGTACGCTGACATCGGATCATCTCTATCTCTATCCGGGTGGCGCGCGGCTGGACGACACCATCGCCGCCGCGGCCGAAATCGGCATGCGCTTTCATCCCACACGCGGCGCGATGAGCATCGGAGAGTCCGATGGCGGCCTTCCCCCCGACGCGCTGGTGGAATCCGAAGATGCGATCCTGAAGGATGCGATCCGCGTCATCGACGCCTTTCACGATGCCGCGGACGGGGCCATGTGCCGGGTCGGCATCGCCCCCTGTTCGCCCTTCTCGGTCAGCCGCGAACTGATGCGCGATGCCGCCCTGCTGGCCCGCGACAAGGGTGTCATGCTGCACACCCACCTGGCCGAGAACGACGAGGATATCGCCTGGTCGCTGGAAAACTTCGGCTGCCGGCCGGGGCAATATGCCGAGGATCTGGGCTGGACCGGTCCGGATGTCTGGCATGCCCATTGCGTCAAGCTCGACGCTTCCGAAATCGGCCTGTTCGCGCGCACGCGTACCGGCGTGGCGCATTGCCCCTGTTCCAACTGCCGGCTGGGCAGCGGCATCGCCCCGGTGCGGGCCATGCGCGATGCCGGCGTGCCGGTCGGTCTGGGGGTGGACGGTTCGGCCAGCAACGATGCCGGCAACCTGATCGGCGAAGCGCGCCAGGCCATGCTGCTGCAACGGGTGGGAAACGGTGCCGATGCGATGAGCGCGCGCGAGGCGCTCTGGATCGCCACGCGCGGCGGCGCCGAAGTGCTGGGACGGACCGATTGCGGCCGGATCGAGACCGGCCGGCGCGCCGATATCGCACTTTGGGACGCAACAGGCATCGAGACCGCGGGAAGCTGGGATGCGGCCGCGCTGCTGCTGGCCGGCCCGAGCCGGGTGAAACACCTGTTCGTCGAAGGCCGCCATATCGTCGATGACGGCCGGATCGCCACGATTGATCTGCCCCGCGTTCTGGAGCGCCAGCGCGCCCTTGCGCGCGCGCTGGCCGACTGACATCGGGCGCGGGCGGAGCGGCCGGGCCGGTCAGGCCACCGCGCGTCCGGCGATGCGCACCTCGGCCACGGCCCGGTCGTCGCCCATCATGATGGTGGGAAACAGCGCCTCCCAGATGTCGCCCGCGCGGTGCGCGCGCTGGGCGATGGCCGGCGTCGAGGCAAGATCGAGCACCACCAGATCGGCCTCCATGCCCGGGGCGGCGTTGCCGATGCGGTCGTCCATGCGCAGGGCGCGCGCCGAACCCGCCGTGGCCAGCCACAGCAACTGCGCCGGATGCAATGCGGTGCCGCGCAGCTGCGCGATCTCGTAGGCCGCGGCCATGGTGCGCAGCATCGAGAAGGACGACCCGCCGCCGGTGTCGGTGGCCAGCCCCACCCGCTGACCTTCGGCCATCAGCCCGGCCATGTCGAACAGGCCCGAGCCGATGAAGGTGTTCGAGGTCGGGCAATGCACCAGCGCGGCACCCGTCTCGGCCAGCCGGTCGCGCTCGCGCGCCTCCAGATGGATCGAATGGCCGTAAACCCCGTTCGGCCCAAGCAGCCCGTGCGCCTCGTAGGTGTCGAGATAGTCGCGGGCGCCCGGAAAAAGCTCTTTCACCCAGGCGATCTCGTCGGTCTGCTCGCTCAGATGGGTCTGCATCAGGCAGTCGGGGTTTTCCGCCCAGAGCGCGCCCATCGCCTCGAGCTGTTCGGGGCTGGAGGTGGGGGAAAACCGTGGCGTGATGGCATAGGAAAGCCGGTCGACGCCATGCCAGCGCCCCAGCAGCGCGCGGCTGTCGTCATAGCCCGATTGCGCGGTGTCGCGCAGCCCTTCGGGCGCGTTGCGGTCCATGCAGGTCTTGCCGGCCACGACACGCTGGCCGCGCGCCTGCGCCTCGCTGAAGAACGCATCGACGCTTTCGGGATGGATGGTGCAGTAGCTGCAAACCGTCGTGGTGCCATGCGCCGCCGTCAGGTCGAGATACCGCGCCGCGATTTCCGCGGCATAGGCCGGGTCGCGAAACCGCATCTCTTCGGGAAAGGTATAGCTGTTCAGCCAGTCGATCAGCCGTTTGCCCCAACTGGCGATCATCGCGGTCTGCGGATAATGCGCATGCGCATCCACAAAGCCCGCCATGACGACCCGCTCGCCGTGGTCCACCACGCGCGCCTGCGGGTGTCGCGCCCGCAGCGACGCGAAGCTGCCGCGCCCGCCGATGCGCCCGCCCTCAAGCGTCAGCGCCTCGTCGAGTTGCGCCGCCCCGGCCGGGTCGCCGTCGAACGGATTGGCCCGGAAGGACAGCACCTGCCCCTTGACGATGATGGTGTCCTGCATGTGTCTGTGCCTCCCGGTGCGCCTGCGCCGGCGGTCAGGTTAGCGCCGCCGGCGCTTGGGGTAAATCGCGCCATTTTCATTGTTTTCCGCCAGCAGCTTCTTGTATATGCGGTCAATGGCGAAGGGGGCAGGAAACATGACGGACTCCGACCGGACCGACACGGATCAGCCCCGCGAAGAGGGCGGCTATGACCTCGATCGCCGCGCGATCGCGGCGATCCTGGAGGCTGTGGAGGCGGACGATCAGCAGAGCCTGATCGACCTGATGGAGCCGCTGCACGCGGCCGACATCGCCGACCTTCTCGAACAGATCGACAGCCATGACCGCGCCCGGCTGATCCGGCTCTACGGCCAGGAATTCGACGGCGAGATCCTGTCGGAACTGGAAGAGGGCGTGCGCGAGGAAGTCATCGGAATCCTGCATCCGCAGGTTCTGGCCGAGGCGGTGCGCGAGCTGGAAAGCGACGATGTCGTGGACCTGGTCGAGGATCTGGAAGAACCGCAGAAGGCGGTGATCCTGGGTGCGCTCGAGGATGCCGACCGCGACGCAGTCACGCGGGCGCTGTCCTATCCCGAAGGCTCGGCCGGCCGGCTGATGCAGCGCGAGACGGTGATGGCGCCGCAGCACTGGACGGTGGGCGAGACCATCGACCATCTGCGCGCGGCCGATGAACTTCCCGACCAGTTCTATCACGTCATCCTCGTCGATCCGCGCATGCACCCGGTGGGCAACGTCACCCTGGGCCGGCTGATGGCCTCGCGCCGGGACGTGGCGTTGTCCGACATCGTCGAGGACATGTTCCGCACCATCCCGGTGGATCAGGACGAGGAGGACGTCGCCTATGCGTTCAACCAGTATCACCTGATTTCCGCGCCCGTGGTGGATGGCGACGGCCGCCTGGTCGGCGCCATCACGATCGACGATGCCATGGCGGTGCTGGACGAGGAACACGAGGAGGACATCCTGCTGCTGGCAGGTGTGGGCGAGGAAAGCGCGCTGTCCGACACCGTGGCCGAAACCTCGCGGCGGCGTCTGCCCTGGCTGGTGGT
>JAGRMG010000147.1 GCA_020441385.1 Paracoccaceae bacterium | reverse complement strand
GCCCGCCTGCCGCTGATCGCGCGAACCGGGCGGACCCGGCTGGCGTTCGAGATCGCGGCGGGCGCGCATCACTGGCAGACCAGCTGGCACAAGATGACGCGCGCGACCCTGTCGCTGGGGCGCGCCTTTCAGGCCGGTCCCGGATATGACGGCTGGCTGAATATCGACGCCGCCTATGAACGCCGATACGGTTTTTCGCGCCCCGCCTACAAGCTCGACCTGACGGCCGGGCTTTCATCCGGGCCGCTGTTGCGTCCGCTGTTGCAGATCGAAACCACCCATGTTCCGGGTCAGGGCCGGTACTGGAGCGTCACGCCGGCGGTTCTGATCGGCGGCGCGCGCGGCGGCAAAGGGGGCGGCAATGCGGCCTGGCTGATCGGAGTGGAGCGCAAATCGGCGCCACAGGACAGCTATGGCCTGAAACTCGCGCTATGGCGCAACTTCTGAGGGGCGGCCCGCGCCGGGCGGGCACACGAACAGGGGCCGCGCCATGACGGCACGGCCCATGCTATCATCGACGAGGGCGGCCGGCTCAGGCGTCAATTCGCACGCTCAGCGCGACTTCACCGCGCATCGCCTCGTCCCAGACCAGATGCACGCGGTCGTTGTCCGGGCCCTTGCGCAGCTCCACATGGGGCATGCTGTGGCGTCTGAGCGAGGCCGCGTTGCGGATCGCGCCCAGCGCGACGATTGCGTCCACCCCGCGCGCCTCGCCCGCGAACGGCAGCGCCTCCTGCGGATCGACGACCCAGGTTTCCGCCGCCGTGGCCTGATCGTGGCGGATGCGCAACGGGTTGGCCGCCTGATGCGTCACCGAATGAAAGCTGTTGCCATCGAAGAACAGGTTCTTGGTGCGGCTCATGTCCAGCCCGGCAAAGCTGGTGTCCACCCGCTCGGCGCGGTCGATGGTGCCCAGAATGCTGCGGAACTTGTTGCTCGATACCGTGACCCCGTTCAGGAAATGCCCGGTGCCATAGGGCTTGACCACGATATAGCTGAACCACGGCGCGACATCGCCGGACAGGAAGATGTTGTCGGTGATGCTCATCGCGCTGAAGGAATAGCCGGAAACGAAATCCGGCGTCGAATCGCGCTCGTTGGTCCATTCGATAAAGCAGTTGTCGACATAGTTGCCCGTCACCGTGGCGCTGGTATGGGCGCCGGCGATCACCAGGCCGGCGGTGCGCACACCGCCCGACACGGTGTCGCCCTGAAAGAAGTGATTGCCCAATACCACGCTGTTGCTGCCCCCCAGCACCGCGAAATGGCGCAGCTTGGTGGCGCGGTTGTTGCGCAGCTTGACGTCGTTGGCATTGGCATTCAGCCCGATCGACACCCGGTCGGTGGCGTTCAGCGATTCCTCGGACGAAAGGAACTGGCACCGGTCGATCAGCATCCCCTGACAGCCGCTGCCGATCGAGGTCACGCCGCGATCCTTCGGGCGGGTCACATGACAGTCGCGGATCTGAAAGGCGATTCCCGCGGGCGCAAGCCGGATTCCGCTGCACAGCCCGTTGCACTGAAACTCGATATCGGACAGGGAAAACTTGCTCAACTGGCTGAAGCCGCTGAAATCCAGCAGATACCTGAAGTCGCGGAACGTGTAGGTCTGGGTGCCGGCAGCATCATAGAGCGGGGCGCTCAGCACCAGTTCGCCGGCTGCGATATTCTTCGACTTGACGTAGATCTCGCGCCCGACCCCGGCCCCCTCGACCAGCGCACCGACCGGAACATTGGCGATGTTGACCACATCGTTCAGACGTTGCGGCGCCATCGGCGAATAGCTTGCCTGCGACGTCACCACCTCGGTTTCCCAGACCGACGAACCCGTCGCCTCGATCTGGCCGTTGCGGATCACGCGCCGCGTCGCATAGCCGGCCTTGTTGGGAACCGCCGCCTGCATGTCGATCGGCGCCGTCACCGCCACCTTCAGCCCGCCCATGTCGAGCGATTCGTGATCGACGTTGTTCAAGAGCGCCTGAAACGCCTTCCTGAACGCCAGTTCCTCGTTGCCGAAGGCCGCGACATAGGTCGGCAGATCGAACTTCGCGCTCAGCAGCAGCATCTTGTCGTCGGGCATCGCCACCGTGCCCTCGAACACCGGTTCGGACGACATGGCGACGGTATCGGCCAGGAAATAGCTGCCCGCCGGAACCAGAACCCGGCGCCCGTTCGCGGCATCGTCGGCGGCCAGGAACGCCGCGCTGTCATCGGTCACGCCGTCGCCGATAGCGCCGAAATCGCGGACATCCACCAGGCTCAGCATGTCGCGCTGAAAGGCGCTGGTGATATCGACGATCTCGATATCGTCGATCCGCACCACGCCGCCGCTGGCGCCGGTCAGGTCCAGCCCGAAATGGCCGTAAAGCGCCTGCCGCCCCCAGACCATGTCGACGCCGCCGCGCGCACCGGTCCCGACGATCGCCGTGACCTCGACCACATCGCCATAGGCGCCAAGCGCCGTCGTCGGGCCGGTTTCGACCACACCGCCGACATGCCCGCCCCCCGCGCCGCCCGCCCAGCCGGCGATGCGCACCGAGGGCAGATTGCCGCTGATCGCCTTGATCCGCGCCTTGATCTGCAAATAGCAGCCCGGCAACAGCGGCGTTTCGGCCATCGAGCGCAGCTTCTGGGTGGCCGCGGTCTTCTGCAACTCCAGACAGCCGCCGAAATCCTGATCCGCCGGCACGAACGCAG
>JAGRMG010000146.1 GCA_020441385.1 Paracoccaceae bacterium | reverse complement strand
CCAACATGCGCGCGATACGGATAGCGGCGCCCGGGGCCGGGGCGGAACTGGCCGATCTTCCGGTGCCCGAGCCGGGACCGGGGCAAGTGCGCGTCAAGGTGCGCGCCTGCGGGCTGAACTTTGCCGATCTGCTGATGCAGAAGGGCAGCTACCAGGACATGCCGCCCGCCCCCTTCACCCCGGGCATGGAGATCGCGGGCATCGTCGATGCCCTGGGGCCCGATGTGGCGGCCACCCCGTTGGGCGCGCGGGTGGCGGTTCATGCCGGCCATGGCGGGCTGGCCGAATATGCGGTGTTCGACGCCACGCGCGCCGCCCCGATTCCCGGCACGATGCCGTTCGAACATGCCGCCGCCTTCCCCGTCGCCTATGGCACCAGCCATGTCGCGCTGCATCACCGCGCCCGCCTGCAACCGGGCGAAACCCTGCTCGTCACCGGCGCGGCGGGCGGCGTCGGGCTGACGGCGGTGGAGATCGGCAAGTTGATGGGCGCCCGGGTGATCGCGCAGGCGCGGGGGGCGCAAAAGCTGCGCGTCGCTGGCGCCGCCGGGGCCGATCACCTGATAGATGCCGGCGAAGATCTGCGCGCCCGGGTGCTGGACCTGGGCGGCGCCGATGTCGTCTACGACGCGGTGGGCGGAGACACGTTCAAGGCCGCGATGCGCGCCTGCAACCCCGAGGCGCGGCTGCTGGCGATCGGCTTTGCCAGCGGCGAGGTGCCGCAGATTCCGGCCAATCACCTGCTGGTCAAGAACCTGGACGTCATCGGCTTTTATATCGGCGGCTATCTGCGTTTTCGCCCCGAAGTTGTGTCAAACAGCCTGCGCACGCTGTTTGGCTGGTATGCCGAGGGCCGCCTGCACCCGCATGTCAGCCACGTTCTGCCGCTCGAACGCGCCGCCGAGGGGATGGAGTTGCTGCGCGGGCGCAAATCCACCGGAAAGGTGGTGATCGTGCCCTGATCCGGGCGGGCGCGGCGTTCGGCCCGGCGCCTCAGCCCACGGCGCGGATCGGTGCCACTAGCGGGCCGGCAAAGTTCTTGCGCAGCAGATCCCCAAGCTCCTCCGCGATCGGATCGCCGCTGCCGCCCCCGTAGAGGTTGATCTTCTGCGCCGGCAGGTCGGGCAGCGCGCCGCCATGGTCGATGCGGCTCAGATGCGACGGTTCGGTTCCCTCCAGCACCGCGCTGACCGCCAGATCGGCGCTGACGGTCGCCTCGATGGTGCGGTCGCTGTCGGAGTCCACCGCCATTTCCCAGTCGATGCCGGCGGCGTCCAGGGCCGCGATGGCCTTGGGCCGGAACATGCACCGCCGCCCGAAAGCCAGCCGCAGCGGCCGATGCCGCCAGACCGCGCCGCCGGGTGTCCCGATCCAGCGCAGCGGCAGTTCGCACAGCGTCTCGCAATCGCTGCCGCCGGTCGATTCGGTGGTCAGCATCAGATCGCATTCGCCGCGCCCGAACATCTCTTTCAGGCGCGTCGTGTAGGATGTCACCAGTTGCACCCTGACCCGCGGGAACGCCGCGTTGCAGCGTTGCAGGACACGCGGGATGACCGGATAGACGATGTCGCGCGGCACACCCAGCGTGATCTCGCCCTCGAAGGCCTGGTCGGTCAGCCGCCCGATCGCCTCGTCGTTCAGCGCCACCATGCGCCGCGCGAAGGCCAGCAGCTGTTCGCCCGAGGCCGTCAGGGCGATGCCCCGGCCGGCCCGGTCCAGCAGGTTCAGCCCGAGGGTTTCTTCCAGCCGCTTGATCTGCATCGACACCGCCGATTGCGTGAGATGCAGGAACCCGGCGGCACGGGTGACGCCGCCACTGTCGGCCACGGCGACGAAAGACCTGAGCGTCGTGATGTCGAGGTTGCGCACGAATCACACTCCTTGATGAATTGCATCATAAACATTCGCTTTTAAAATGGACCACACTTGGCCATATGGATCAAGCAGGTTGATGAAATCCGCTTGAAAGATCACGGATTCGGAAAGGACAATGTCATGACCCCGATCACCGCACGCCGCGCGCCCCGCCCGACCCCGCTTCCGCTGTGGGCCGGCCTGAAGACCTTGCATGCCGTCTGGCGCCAGCGCCAGTCGCTGCGCCACCTGGACGACCGCGCGCTGGCCGACATCGGCGTGACGCGCGCCCAGGCCCTGGCCGAGGCCAGCCGGCCGATCTGGGACGCGCCCCAGACCTGGCGCGCCTGAGCGCACCTGCCCCGCCATTTCTCCCGTCCATGGCGGGCCGCCCGGCCGGCGGCCCGCATTTTTTGCGCGACATGCACGATTTGCGCCCCGGGCAGCTTGAAATACCGACGAAACTCTCCGATATTTCTGACATGAAGCCGCCGGTCAGATCTGGCGGCCTGAAAGGTTTGAATGGAGACCATGAATGGCTGAATTCGACACGAGCCGGATGACGAGCCGCACGGCCGCCGGCGCAAGGACCGCCCAGATCGACGAAGGTCTGCGCGCCCACATGAACAAGGTTTACGGCACCATGTCCGTGGGCATGCTGCTGACGTTCCTCGTGGCCTGGGCGGTCGGAACGAGCCCGGCGCTGCTGGCCGTGTTCCGCGATCCGGCGACATTGCAGCCCAACATCCTGGGCTGGATCGTCATGTTCGCCCCGCTGATCATGGTGTTCGCGTTTTCCGCCGCGATCAACAAGCTCTCGGCCGCCGGGGCGCAGCTTTTCTTCTATGCCTTCGCCGCGGTCATGGGCCTGTCGCTCAGTTGGATTTTCGTCGCCTTCACCGGGTTTTCCATCGCGCAGGTGTTCCTGGTGACGTCGATTTCCTTCGCCGGCCTGTCGCTGTGGGGCTATACCACGAAAAAGGACATCTCGGCCTGGGGCTCGTTCCTGATCATGGGCGTGATCGGCCTGATCGTGGCCTCGATCGTCAACATCTTCCTCGGTTCGCCCGCGATCATGTTCGCGATCTCGGTCCTCGGGGTGCTGATCTTCGCCGGGCTGACCGCATACGACACGCAGAGCATCAAGAACGAATATCTCCAGCACGCCCATCACGGCGATAGCGAGTGGCTGGGCAAGTCCGCGATCATGGGCGCGCTGCGTCTCTATCTGGACTTCATCAACATGTTCATGTTCCTGCTGCAATTGTTCGGCAGCCGCGAATAACCCCGCCGCCAGCGCGAATTTCAAAGGGCCGGTCCAAGCGACCGGCCCTTTCTCGTTCCGGGCCATCGCGCGCCCGGCGACGTTGCGACACCGACGCCGCGGGGCACGCCGAAGGGTCTGGACTTTGCACCGCTTTCCCCGGTTAACTTTGCCCGTCGCGCCATGCGCAACAGGGCGCGCGGGAAGGACGGCCCGATGCCGTTCGGCCATGGCATCGCGGGCGCAGGCCCCGGACCGTCCGCCCGCGCCCGAACCGGCGGGCACCCAGTAAGAGAACCGCAACAGACAAGGAAATCCAGACATGCTCGGCTCCATGATGACGAAACCGCTGCTGATCAGCGACCTGATCCGGCACGCCGCGAAATACCATGCCGACACCGAAATCGTGTCGCGCGAAACCGACGGCACCATGCACACCACCACCTGGTCGGGGGTCGAGAACCAGTCGCGCCGGCTGGCGGCGGCGCTGGGCAAGATGGGGCTGAGAACCGGCGACCGGGTCGCCACCATCGCCTGGAACAACCACCGCCACCTCAAGATCTGGTTCGCGGTGTCGGGCGGAGGCATGGTCTGTCACACGCTGAACCCGCGGCTGTTTCCCGAACAGCTGATCTTCATCGTCAACGATGCCGAAGACCGGGTGATCCTGTTCGACAAGACCTTCCTGCCGCTGGTCACCGGCACCCGCGAGCATCTGAAGACGGTCGAGCATTTCATCTGCATGGGCCCGCACGATTCCGAGGTGGCCGCGGCGCTGCCCGGCGTGATCTTCTTTGACGATCTGGTCGGCGGCGAGACCGCCTATGACTGGCCGGAACTGGACGAGACCACGCCCTGCTCGCTGTGCTATACCTCGGGCACGACCGGCAACCCCAAGGGCGTGCTCTATTCCAACCGCTCGACCATGCTGCACACGCTCGCGATCTCGCTGCCCGACGCGCTGAACCTGTCGGCGCGCGAGGTGGTGCTGCCGGTGGTGCCGATGTTTCATGCCAACGCCTGGGGCATCCCCTATGCCGCGGCGATGACCGGCTCCAAGCTGGTGATGCCGGGGCCGGGGCTGGACGGGGACAGCCTGGTCGGGCTGATCGACGACTACCGGGTTTCGCTGGCGCTGGGCGTGCCGACTATCTGGCAGATGCTGCTGGCCTCGGCGGCCAAGTCCGGTTCCCGGCTGGAAAGCCTGAAACGCAACGTGATCGGCGGTTCGGCCGCCGCGCCCTCGATGATCGCCACGTTCCGCGACAAGTACGACTGCGAAACCATCCATGCCTGGGGCATGACCGAAACCAGCCCGCTGGGCAGCGCCAACCAGATCAAGGCCAAGCACAAGGGCCTCGATGCGGACGCCATGGCGGCGCTGCGGCTGGGTCAGGGCCGCCCGCCATTCGGGATCGAATTGCGCATCGTCGACGACAAGGGCGCCCCCCTGCCCGAGGACGGCCATACCGAAGGCGCGTTGCAGGCGCGCGGCTACTGGGTCGTGGACACCTATTTCGGCAAGCAGGAGAGCGCCCTGACCGAGGACGGCTGGTTCGACACCGGCGATGTGTCCACCATCGACCCCGACGGCTACATGGTGATCCGCGACCGGACCAAGGATATCATCAAGTCCGGCGGCGAGTGGATTTCCTCGGTCGATCTGGAAAACATCGCTGTGGCTCATCCCGGTATCGCCATGGCCGCGGCGATCGGGGCGCGTCATCCGAAATGGGACGAACGCCCGATCATCGTCGCGGTGAAGGCCGACGGCGCGGATCCCTCCGAAGCCGAGGTGCTGGCGATGTTCGAGGACAAGGTGGCGAAATGGCAGATCCCCGACGCCGTGGTCTTCACCGACGCCATCCCGCTGAACGGCACCGGCAAGATGCTCAAGAACAAGCTGCGCGAGAAATTCGGCGATACGCTGATCGAACGCGGCGCATGATACGCGCGGGCCGGGGGCGGATGCGCCGGCCGCGGCCCGGCCAGACGCGAACCCGGGCGGCGCCCCGGCGGCCGGGCACGAAAAAACCCGGCCGTCGGCGCGCCCGCGTGGCGGGGCTGGCAACGCTTGGCCGGGTTCGGGATCCGGGTCTCAACCGGGTTTCAAGTCGCGGCCCCTCGCGGGGCCGGGCGGCTCAGGTCACTTGATCTTGCCTTCCTTGTATTCGACATGCTTGCGCGCGACGGGGTCGTATTTGCGCACCGTCATCTTTTCGGTCATGGTCCGGGCGTTCTTCTTGGTCACATAGAAATGGCCCGTGCCCGCGGTCGAATTCAGGCGGATCTTGATGGTGGTCGGCTTCGCCATGATGGGTCTCCTGCACCGGGCGCAGCGCGGCCCGTCGATATCTCGTGAAGCCCGCCTTTTACGCGCTTGGCGGCCCGAGTCAACCGGCATTCGCCCGTCCTGCCCGCCGGCCCGTTCGACCCCGCGTCGCTCTTGCGCCGGGGCGCGGCCTTGCTAACCTGAGCGCACCGACCCCACCGCGCGCAGGAGGTTTTCGCCGTGACGACATTCGACGCCCCCCAGCCCGACTACAACGAAATCCTGGCGCTGCACGGCAAATGGCAGGCGGGCAAACCGGCGCTGATCCAGGGCGCGCGGACGCGCAGCTGGGGCGAATTCGACGCGGCGCTGAACCGGGTCGCCAACGGGCTGCTGGGGCTGGGGCTGGCGCATGGCGACCGGGTGGCGGTGGTCATGGACAATTCCATCGAGATGCTCGAGGCGATGTTCGCCATCCTGCGCGCCGGCGGCGTCATCGTGCCGCTGAACCTGTCGGTCACGCCCGAGGGCATGGCCGCGATGCTGCGCGACAGCGCGGTATCGGCGATCTTCGCCGATGCCGCCCTGGTCGAGCGGGTCGATGCCGTCTGCCGCGAACTGGGGTCGCTGCTGCCCGGGGGGCGCATCGCCCATGGCGAGGCCGCCGATGGCTGGACCGGCTATGCCGGCTGGCGTGATACCCAGAGCCCCGACAACCCCGGCATCCGGGTGGCGCCCGACGATCTGTTCAACATCATCTATTCGTCCGGCACCACCGGCCTGCCCAAGGGCATCGCGCATGCTCATGCCCGCCGCACCGCCTTTGCGCGGGACATGGCCATATCGCTGCGCCTCGATACCCAGGCGCGCACCCTGGTGACGATCGGGCTTTATTCCAACATCTCGATGACTTCGGCGATCGTCACCTTCCTGACCGGCGGCACCGTCTGCATCCTCGACCGGTTCGACCCGGCGGCGGTGGTGCAGGCGATCGAGGAGCAGCGCATCAGCCATGTCCTGATGGTTCCGATCCAGTTCCAGATGATCTGGGACCAGCCCGGATTCGGCGAACGCGACCTGTCCTCGCTCAGATGCGTCCTGTCGGTCGGATCGCCGCTTTACAGCGATCTGAAACGCCGCATCATCGACCGGCTGGGGCCGATCCTGATCGAGGCCTACGGGCTGACCGAGGGGCCGCTGACCATCATCGACGGCGAGGATTGCGCGCGGCTGCTGGGTTCGGTCGGCAAGCCGATCCTGGGCACCGACATCAGGATCATCGACGACCGGGGCCGCGAAGTGCCCCCCGGCCAGGACGGCGAGATCGTCGGGCGCGGCCCCCACACCATGCCGTTCTACTACAACAACGAGGCCGCCACCGCCGAAACCGTCTGGACCTGCGCGCAGGGCCGCATGTGGCTGCGCACGGGCGATCTGGGGCGGCTCGACGAAGACGGGTTTCTCTATATCGTCGGGCGGCTCAAGGACATGATCCTGTCGGGCGGGCAGAACATCTATCCTTCCGACATCGAAACCGTGCTGATCACCCATCCCGAGGTGAACGATTGCGCGGTGATCGGCATCGCGCACGAGAAATGGGGCGAGACCCCTTTTGCCGTGGTGGTGCCCGAACCGGGCACGAGCCCCGATCCGGAAAGCCTGCGCGAGTGGGTCAACGACAGGGTGGGCAAGCGTCAGCGCATCGCCGGGCTGGCGTTTCAGGATGTGCTGCCGCGCAATGCCAACGGCAAGGTTCTCAAGCGCGAGCTGCGCGAGATCTACGGCGGGAAAGGGGCGGTCTGAAGCGCGCGGAGGGCCTGTAAGCCGGATTCTGTTCCCGGCGGGTCGCCCCGCCGTTCGATGACCATTCATCTGGGGCGCGCGTCGCCGCGCGCCTCTTGCTGCCAACCCGACCCCTCTTGGCTGAAGCGGGCCTAGCGGCGGTATCCGGTTGCCCGGACCGGCCCGCGCGGGGGTCCTATTCGGCATTGCTCCCGGTGGGGCTTGCCGTGCCGTGGCCGTTGCCGGCCCCGCGGTGGGCTCTTGCCCCACCGTTTCACCCTTGCCGGCCCGGGGGCCGGCGGTCTGTTCTCTGTGGCGCTTTCCGTCGGGGCCGCGGCAGGTTGCCCCGCCGGTCCCGCCCGGGCGTTACCCGGCACCGATGCTTCATGGAGTCCGGACTTTCCTCTGCGCCGGGTATGCCCCGCCACAGCGGCCATCCGGCCCTCCGCGCCCGCCCGACATAGGCGCAAGCGCGCCCTTGCGCAAGGCAGGCGGCGCAAGTCGGCCCCCTGGCCATCCCCCGCCTACGGGCCGGGGAGCGCATCCATGTCGGCGCCGCACAGCGGCCCCCGCCCCCAGGGGCGGAACCGCAGCCGGACGGTTTCAAGCAGCAGCGCGTCGTCCATGTCGGCGGTAAAGCCCAGCGCGCGGGCGAGCGCGCGCAGCCGCGCGCCGTCAGGTGCGCCGCCACCGCCCCGCCCGGCCGGGCGCGCCAGCCCACGCCGCGCCAGGCGCGCCCAGTCGAATCGCGGACCCGGGTCGCGCTTGCGCCCCGGCGCCACGTCGGAATGCCCGATCACGCCGCGGGCCCCGATCCCCCAGCGGTCCATGATCGCGGGCATCAGCCCCTCGAGCGCGGCCATCTGCGGTTCGGAGAAGGGATGATCGCCGCGGTTGTCCAGCTCGATGCCGATCGAACGCGAATTGATGTCATCCATTCCCGCCCATTCGCCCGCCCCGGCGTGCCAGGCCCGCGCATCTTCCTTCACCATCTGCCAGATCGTGCCGTCGCTGCCGATCAGGTAATGCGCCGACACCCCGGCCCCGCCGTCGCACAGCCGGTCGAGCGCGGCATGCGCATCCGCCATCGCGGTATAGTGCAGCACGATCAGCGACGGCTTCAGCCCGTTGCGGCGCGCCCCGAACGAGGGCGAGGGGCACCATCGCACCGGCGGCGGCGCGATCAGTTCTTCACCGCGTTGCGAAACGGGGCCGGATCCCAGCTGCAGGCATAGCCATCCCCGTCCGGGTCAAGCCCCAGCCTGTCGCGCTCGGGCCCGCCACGATCGAGAAACGCGATCTGGGCCTGATCGTCGGAAGGATACTTGCCGCAGTTGCGCGCGGCCTTGGCCGCGAGGTTGAAGCCGGTGCGCGAATAGAGGCGCGCGCCTACCGGATTCGATGCCGAGAGCGCATAGCGCACGATATTGGGCGAATCGTTGCCCGACCGCGGCGGCAGGGCGGTCGGCGCGATCTGCTGGTATTGTTCGCTGTTTCGCGCGATTCTCTGGGCGTCGCTCTGAATGGTCTCGCGGCTGGACACGGCGGCAAAGCTGTTCTCGTCCGAGATCGCCGGGTTGCCGTAGTTGCCCGGCGGCGGGTTCGACGGGCTGGCCTGCACCGGGGCCACCCCGGAATTGGCCGATGCCGCGGCCAGCGCGGCGGCGGTTTCCCGGGCGATGTCGTCGGAATCGCCCCCCCCCGGCAGCGCCGGTGTCTGCGGCGCCGGCGCGTCTTGCACCTGCGCCATGGCCGACAGCGGCAGGGGCTGGCCGGTGGCGGGCGCCATGCCGCCGGGTTGCACCGCGGCCGCGCCCGGCGCCGGGTCGAGCGTTTCGGAAGACACCGCCGAGGGCGGGATCAGCGGATCGCCGGTAATGGTGCCGCCATTGGCCAGCGCCGCCTCGCGGGCGCGTTGCGAATCCGGCGAATTGTCGAAACCGATACCGGCGCCGCTGTCGGGGATCGCCGGGGAACACGCCCCGAGCACACCCAGAACCAGGGCCTTGTACATGATGCGCATGACTGCCGTCCTGCCATTCCTGCTCTTGTAGGGCGGAGTCCTACCACCATTTGCCCGGTTTGGCCACAAAGCCGGCCGCGGTTTCCAGTGCGTAGGCGGTGTTCAGCAGATCGCCCTCCTCCCATGGGCGGCCGATCAGTTGCAGCCCCAGCGGCAGCCCCTGTTCGTCCACCCCGGCGGGCACCGAGATTCCCGGCAGGCCGGCCAGGTTCACCGTCACCGTGAACACGTCGTTGAGATACATCCGCACCGGATCGGCATCCGTCATTTCACCCAGCCCGAAGGCGGCCGAAGGCGTGGCCGGTGTCAGGATCGCATCGATGCCGCTTGCAAACACGTTCTCGAAGTCGCGCCTGATCAGGGTGCGCACCTTGCGGGCGCGGTTGTAATAGGCGTCGTAGAACCCCGCCGACAGGACATAGGTACCGATCATCACCCGGCGCTGCACCTCGTGGCCGAAGCCCTCGGCGCGGGTCTTTTCATACATCTCGGTGATGCCGTCGCCCCGGGCCAGCGCGGCGCGGTGGCCATAGCGCACCCCGTCATAGCGCGCCAGGTTCGACGACGCCTCGGCGGGGGCGATGACGTAATAGGCCGGCAGCGCGTATTTCGTGTGCGGCAGCGAGATGTCCACGATCTCGGCGCCCGCGTCGCGCAGCATGTCGGCGCCATCGGTCCAGAGCCGTTCGATCCGCGCCGGCATGCCGTCCATGCGATATTCTCGCGGGATGCCGATCCGGCGGCCCCGGATATCGCCGCTCAGCAGCGCCTCGAAATCGGGCACGGGAAGGTCGGCGGATGTCGAATCCTTCGCATCGTGCCCGCACATCGCGCCCAGCATGATCGCGGCGTCGCGCACCGACTTGGTCATCGGCCCGGCCTGGTCGAGCGAGGAGGCGAACGCGATGATGCCCCAGCGCGAGCAGCGGCCATAGGTCGGCTTGATGCCGGTGATGCCGGTGAACGCCGCCGGCTGGCGGATCGAACCGCCGGTATCGGTGCCGGTCGCCGCGAGGCACAGGTCGGCGGCCACCGCCGCGGCCGACCCGCCCGAGGATCCGCCCGGCGTAAGCGCCGCGTCGTCATTGCCGCGCCGCCAGGGGTTGATGGCGTTGCCGTAGGTGGAGGTTTCGTTGCTGCTCCCCATGGCGAATTCGTCCATGTTCAGCTTGCCCAGCATCACCGCGCCGGCATCGGCCAGTTGCTGGCTGACGGTTGATTCGTATTCCGGCACGAACCCCTCGAGGATGCGCGATGCGGCCTGGCTGGGCACGCCCCGGGTGCAGAACAGATCCTTGATGCCGATGGGCAGCCCGCACATGGCCGGTGCATCGCCCGCCCCGATGCGCGCATCCGCCGCGCGGGCGCGCTCGATCGCGATCTCGGGGGTGTGGTGGACGAAGGCGTTGAGCGCGCCTGCGTCCTGGATCGCGCCGAGGCAGGCCTCGGTCAGTTCCAGCGATGTCGTCTCGCCCCGGCGCAGCGCGTCGCGGGCCTCGGCCAGACCGAGCTTGTTCAGTTCGCTCATGTCACTCCACCACCTTGGGAACCGCGAAGAACCCCTCGCGGGCGTCGGGCGCGTTGGACAGGATCTTGTCGGGCCGTCCGCCGTCGGTCACGATGTCGGGGCGCCGTTTCAGGCGCATCGGCGTGACCGAGGTCATCGGTTCGACATCCGCGACATCGACCTCGTTCAGCTGTTCGATGAAGCCCAGGATGGTGTTGAATTCCGAGGCCAGCGCCGGCAGCGCATCCTCCTCGACCCTGATCCGGGCCAGTTTCGCCACCTTGGCGGCGCTGTCTTGGTCAATGGACATGGGCGGTCCCCTTTTCGCGCCGAATTGCGCGTCACCGGGCATTTACCGCCGCCCGGGCACGGTCGCAAGCGGTTCGCGCGAACCCGGCGGCGCGCCCGGAGTATTTTTGACCAGAAAGAAGCCGTTGCCGGCCCGCCCCCGGCGCGCGGGCGGCGCCGGGTCAGGCCGCGGCAAGCCCGGTACGGGCCGGGCGCGGCAGCGACAGCACCAGCGCCAGAGCCAGGGCCGTCAGCGCCAGCAGGCCGGCGAAGGCGGCAAAATAGCTGCCGGTCAGATCGAACACCAGCCCGGCCAGAACCGGCCCGATGCCGCCACCGAGGGTGCCGAAGAACAGCACCGTGCCGAAGATCGCGCCATGCGCGCGCATGCCGAAATATTCCGCCACCATGGGCGAGACCACCACGAACAGACCGCCATGCCCGAAACCGTAGAGCGCGACCACACCGTAAAGGGCGCCATGGGCGGCAACCCCCATGAACCCCGCCAGACCCGCCATCAGCGTGGCGAGGCAGAGCGCCAGCGATGCGCGCCCGCCGATCAGGTCGGCCAGTTTGCCCATGCCCAGCCGCCCGGCGATGCTGGAGGCGCCGACCACCGAAAGCAGCCCGGCCGCGGTCGCGGCCTGCATTCCCAGATCCATGCCGTGCACCGCCAGATGGGTCGGCACGGTCATGAGCGAGGTGAAGAACAGGAACTGGATGGCGCAGAGCGTCCAGAACACGCGGCTGCGGCGCGCCTCGCCATAGCTCTGCCCATCGGGCCGGATCGCGGGCCCGGCGCCGGCGCCCGCAACTAGGGCCGGCGGGCGCATCATCAGCGCCGCGACCAGCAGCAGCGCCATCGCCCCCAGCCCCATCGCGATCAGCGTGGCCTGCCAGCCGATGCCCAGGATCAGCGCGGCGACCATCGGCGGCACCGCGACCTGGCCCAGCGCCGTGCCGACCTTCACGACCGCCGACATCATGCCCCGCCGCGCGGCGAAGCTGCGCGCCACGGTGGACAGGGTGACGACATCGTGCGTGCTGAGGCCGACGCCCATGAAGGTGGCGCAGATGGCCAGCAGCTGCCAGGGCTGGGCGACCTGCGACATCAGCACGAAGCCCAGCCCGTAGACGATGCCCGACGCCGCCAGCACGCGCGACGGGCCGTATCGGTCGCTCAGCCGGCCGCCGACCATGGCCATCGCGCCCATCACCAGGAAGGCGACCGACGAACAGGCCGACAGCAGCGTGCGCGACCATCCGAACTCGGTCTCGAACACCTTGAAGAACAGCCCGAAGGCGAACAGCAGCCCGATCACGGTGAACTGCGTCAGGCACGCGCCGGCGACAACGATATAGCGTGAGCGCATGGCCCCCTCCGCCGATCCCCTGCCGGCCCGCCGAAAGGCTTAGCCCATGGCCGGGCGCCAAGTCCATCGCCGGTCCGTCGCCCGCGGCGCCGTCCTGCGGCACCCGCGCCGATGGGTCGCAGGCGGCGCACGGCCCGGGCGATCGATTCCGCGACAGTCGCGCGCCGGGCGTGGATTTCCCGATCCGGGGTGCTAGGCTGTGCCGCAGCAGAGGCCGGCAGGGGCCGGTCATCGATTCAAGGAGGACGGACGTGAAGATCATCTGGCACGGGCATGGCAGTTTTCGCATCGAGACCGGCGGCAAGGCGCTGCTGATCGACCCCTGGCTGTCCGGCAATCCGGTCCTGCCCGAGGACCGCCATGTCGACGCGGTCGCGGGCGCCACCCACATCCTGATGACGCATGCGCATTTCGACCATTCGGCCGATGCGGTGGCGCTGTCGCGGCGGCTGAAGATTCCGGTGGTGGGCCAGTACGACGTGATGGATCACTGGGCGGAGGCCGAGAAGATCGAGACCATCGGCTTCAACAAGGGCGGCACCATTGATCTGGGCGGCGTGAAGGTCAGCATGGTCAACGCGGTGCATTCGTCATCCTTCGGCACGCCGGAGGGGCCGAGATGCGGCGGCAGCGAATGCGGCTTCATGATCGCCGCCGAAGGCCATACCCTCTATCACAGCGGCGACACCGACATCCTTGCCGATATGGAATGGTTCGCCGATTACTACAAACCCGACATCGGCATCCTGAGCGCGGGCGGGCATTTCACCATGGACATGGCCAAGGCCGCCTATGCCGCGAAACGCTTTTTCGACTTCAGGATCGTGATCCCCGGCCACTACCGCACCTTCCCGGTCCTGGAGCAATCGGCCGAGGCGCTGGCGCTTGCGCTGCCCGGGGTGAAGGTGATCGAACCCCAGGTGATGCAGCCGATCGAGGTCTGAGCCCGCGGGAGCGGCGCCGGACCGCCGCCCGCGCCGATAGCGATCGAGGCGCGGGCGGTCGTCCGGGGGCCGGGCGCAAAAGGCGACCTGCGGCTGACGGTTTCGCCCTGCGATGGCGCCATCTCCTCTGTTGCCTGGGCAGGTGGTGCCGATCCGTCCGCGTTGGCCCTTGCGCAGCCGGCCCCGAGCGGTCAGAAACTGCTCCATGACGTTTCAGGCCGATCTGTCCGCCGCGCAGGCGCATCTGCAACAGGGCCGGTTCAAACCGGCGCTGAAGGCGGCGAAATCGGCCCTGCGCAAGCAGCCGAAATCGGCACCGGCCGCCAATATCGCGGGCATCGCGCTGGGCCGTCTGGGCGATCACCGCGAAGCGGCGGCGATGCTGCGCAAGGCGATCAAGCTCGACCCGGGTTTCGCGGATGCGCGCCGCAACCTGGCCCAGACGCTGATCTTTCTGGGCCAGCACGAGGCCGCGCGGGCGCTTGTGCAGCGGCTGGCCGACATGTCTGCGGGCGATGCCGGCGCCTGGTACCTGCTGGCACAGGCCGAACTGGCGCTGGGGCATGCGGTTGCCGCCGAGAACGCGGCCACGCGCTGCATCGCCGCCGGCCCGCGCCAGCCGCGCGCCCTGAACCTGCGGGCGCTGATCCGCGAGCGCATGGGCCGTCTGCCCGAAGCGATCGCCGATTACGAAGCCGCACTGGCGATCAAGCCCGACGATGTCGAGACCCTGGTCAACATGGCGCTGCCGCTGGCCCGGCAGATGCGCGAGGATGACGCATTGGCTGCGCTGCGCCGGGCGGTGAAGCTGGCCCCGGGCCATGCCGGCGCGCGGCTGCGGCTGGCCATGCACCTGGCGCAGACCGGCGAGCGCGCCGCGGCAATCGCGGGGTTGCGCGAGGTGCTGGAGATCGTGCCGGAGCACGCCGAAGCCATCGAACAGCTGGCCGCGCTGCAGGATGGCGCCGGCAACCGGGCGCTCGAACCGCAGGCCCGCGCTGCGCTGAAATCCGCACCGCGCAAATCCGAGGCCCGCGCCAGCCTGCACTTTGCCCTGTCGCGCATCGCCGATCAGGCCGGCGACGGCCAAGCGGCCGCCACGCACCTTGCCGAGGCGAATCGCGAGATGGCCGCGCGCCTGCCCTATGACGGCGACGCCGACGCCGCGCTGCACGCCGACCTGCTGGCGCGGTTTCCGGGGCCCGTGAGCGGCGCGCAAACCGATGAACTCCCGAAGCCGGTCTACGTGCTGGGCCTGCCGCGGTCGGGCACCACGCTGACCGAGGCGATGCTGGGCGCGCATCCAAGGGTCGCCGCGCTGGGCGAACGGGCGGTCTCGGGCATGCTGCTGAACGCCGTCATCACCGAGAATCTGCCCTTCGACGCCCCGGCCATCGAACGGTTCATCGCCGCCGACCGCCGGATGCGCCCCGACCTTGCGCCGGACACGACGATCTGGGTGGACAAGATGCCCGAGAACTATCGCCTGATCGGCTTTCTTCTGACCGCCTACCCCAATGCCCGGATCGTGAACCTGATCCGCGACCCGCGCGACGTGGCGCTGTCGATGTGGCGCGCGCATTTTTCCGGCACGGCGCTGAACTATACCTACGACCTGCGCGCGATGGCGCATCGCTTCAACCTCTATGCCCGGGCGATGGCGCATTGGCGCCGCGTGTTTCCCGGCGCGATCCTCGATCTCGCCTACGAGGATCTCGTGCAGGACGTGGACACTGCCAGCCGCCGGTTGGCCGCCTTCTGCGGACTCGACCGGCATCCGGCGATGCTGCGGCCCGACCTGGCGGCGGGCCAGATACTGACGCATTCGGCCGGCCAGTTGCGCCAGCCGGTGCATGCACGCTCCATCGGCGGCTGGCGCCGGCATGCGGACGAACTGGCGCCCTTCATCGCCGGACTCGATCCGGCTCTGTGGCCGCAGGTCCGCTGATCTCGCGCCGGAAACAAAATTCCGCAGGGAATTTTGGATCAGAGCTTTTCTCAAAGCTCTGGGCGCGCCACGGCGGCGCGGTCATTTCCTCGCGATGCGCCCGTCGGTATAGGGCTGATACGGCTGGTTCCGGGCCAGATACTCCGCCGTGACATCCGCCAGGTCAGGCCCGAAATCATAGGCGTTCCTGTCATCGCCGGTGAACATACGGTAGCCGTCCCCGCCGTTGCGCACGTAATTGTTGGTCACCGCCAGGTAGGTCGCCTCCGCGTCGACCGGCGCCCAGCCGTCCTCGCTGGCGATCATCACCTCGCCGATGCGTTTGCCCGCCGGCGCCGAGGCGTCCCAGGTGAATGTCAGCCCCGCCACCTGCGGGAACCGGCCCGCGACCTCCTCGACCTGGCTGACCCCGTTTTCCAGCGCCTCGACCAGCTCGGCGCCGGTGAGTTCGAAGGTCGACAGGGTGTTCTGGAACGGCAGCACCGTCAGCACCTCGCCCATGGTCACCTCGCCCGCGTCGATGCCGGCGCGCAGCCCGCCGGAATTGGCGATGGCCACCTGAACCCCCTGATCGGCGACCCGGTCGAGCATGGCGTCGGCCACCAGGTTGCCCATGGAACATTCCTGAACGCGGCAGGTCTCGCGGCGGCCGTCGATGGGCGCGGCGGCGCTGGCGATCACCTTGTTGCGGATCTCGTCGAGCGGCCTTGCCAGTTCGCCGATGCGTTCGACGGTGGCGGCATCCTCGGTCACGGTGCCATCCATCACCAGCGGCTCGCCCACCGCCTCAAGGATGTTGCCCGCATCGTCAAAGGTCACGTTCAGTTCGCCCAGATACTTGCCATAGGCATAGGCCGACACGATGGCGACGCCGTTCACCATGGTCGGGTAGGGCCCTGCGGCCCGGTCCGAGACATTGGACAGCAACGTGTTGGTATGCCCGCCGACGATCACGTCGACGCCGCTGGTGGCGGCCGCGATGCGCTGATCGGTGCCATAGCCGGAATGGCTCAGCACGATGATCTTGTTTACTCCCTGCCCGGTCAGGAGATCCACTTCCTGCTGCACCGCGGCCACGGGGTCGGTGAAAACGATATCGGGGCCGGGGCTGGCCAGTTCGTCCGTGTCCTGCGGCGTCAGGCCGATCAGGCCGAGTTTCTCTCCGCCCCTTTCGATCACCGTGGATTTGCCGAGGACGCCGGCCAGCGTCTCCTCGCCCGAGACATCGGCATTGGACATCAGCACGGGAAAATCCACCGCGTCCATGAAACCGCGCAGGACCTCGGGGCCATCGTCGAATTCGTGGTTGCCCACGGTCATCGCGTCATAGCCCATCTTGTTCATCATCTCGGCTGCGGCCTTGCCCTTGTAGTAGGTATAAAACAGCGAGCCCTGGAACTGGTCGCCCCCGTCCACGAGTATGGAATTGCCGGACCGCGCGCGCGCCTCGGCGATGGCCGTCACCAGGCGCGCAGAGCCGCCGAAGCACTTGCCCTCGGCGTTGTCCCCGGCCGAACAGCCGCTGTCGTACTTGCTGACCGGCTCGAAGCGGGAATGGAAGTCGTTGGTGTGCAGGATGGTGAGCGCGTAGTCGGCCGTTGCCATTCCCGCGCACAGGCCAAGCGCGGCGGCGCTGCCCAGAAGGATCTTCAGCATGGTCGGTCTCCCCGGTATCGGTTTTGTCCGCGAGTCTGCGCCGCATCCGCGCGCCTGTCAAAGATTCGGCGCCGGACCGGACCGACCGGATCGGGCGGGCGGCGCTATTGCCGCTTGATTCCGCCGCGCCTGCGGGGCATCAGCGGCCCATGCTGATCTACAAGATATTCCGGCCCGACGAATGGGCCGCCTTCCAGGCCGATGGGCAGACCCTCGGCGCGCCGGTCGATCTGGCCGACGGGTTCGTGCATTTCTCGACCCGCGAGCAGGCCGCCGAAACGGCCGCGAAGCACTTCGCCGGGGCACGGGCGCTGGTCCTGCTGGCGCTCGAGGCCGAGGGCATGGGCGAGGCGCTGAAATGGGAGCCCTCGCGCAACGGCGCGCTGTTTCCCCATCTCTACCGGGCGCTGCGGCTGGACGAGGTGATCTGGGCCAAGCCGCTGCCGCTGGTGGACGGCGCCCACCGCTTTCCCGAGGGCATGACATGACCGACGCCCATATCGACCCGGACCGCGCCCAGTTCGCGGCATTCAAGGGGCTGGACCGCGACCGGCCCATCGACATGCTGAACCTGGTGCGGCTGCGCGGGCTGGCGGTCTATCCCGAAGATCACGCGCTGGCCGGTTCGGGGCTGAGCGGCGCGCGCGCCTATGCCCGCTATGGCGAGGAGAGCGGCCCGGTATTTGCCAGGGTCGGCGGGGCCATCGTCTGGCGCGGCAGGTTCGAAACGGTCCTGATCGGGCCGCAGGACGAGACATGGGATCATTGTTTCATCGCCCGCTATCCCACCGCCCACGCGTTTCTGGAGATGATAACCGACCCCGCCTATCGGCTGGCGGTCGTGCATCGGCAGGCGGCGGTGGAAACCTCGCGGCTGATCCGCTGCGCCGGGGCCGATGCGGGGGCGGTGTTCGGCTGATGCCGTGGGCGCTCGAACGGGCCGGGCTGGCGGTGTTGCGGCGGCTCGACCCGGAAACCGCGCACGGGCTGGCGATGAAGGCCTTGCGCCTGGGGCTGGCACCCGCGCCCGGCCCGCTCAACTCGGACCGGCTGCGCACGAGGCTGGCGGGGCTGGATCTGCCCAACCCGGTGGGGCTGGCGGCCGGCTTCGACAAGAACGCCATTGCCCTGGGGCCGCTGGCGCAGGCCGGTTTCGGCTTTATCGAGGCGGGCGCCGCGACGCCGCGCCCGCAGCCCGGCAACCCGCGCCCGCGCCTGTTTCGCCTGACGCGCGAGCGCGCCGTGATCAACCGGTTCGGGTTCAACAACGACGGCATGGAGGCCATCGCCACGCGCCTGGCCGTTCGTCCCGCGGGCGCGGTGATCGGGCTGAACCTGGGTGCCAACAAGGACAGCGCCGACCGCGCCGGCGATTTCGCCCGCGTGCTGGCCCATTGCGGCGCGCATCTGGATTTCGCCACCGTCAACGTGTCTTCGCCCAACACCGAAAGGCTGCGCGATCTTCAGGGCAAGGCGGCGCTCGGGGCGCTTTTGCGCGACGTGATCGACACCCGCGACGGGCTGGCCCGCCGGGTGCCGGTGTTCCTCAAGATCGCGCCGGATCTCGGCGATGCGGAACTGGCCGATATCGCCGCGGTGGCGCGCGACGTCGGCATCGACGCCCTGATCGCCACCAACACGACGCTGTCGCGCGAGGGATTGCGCAGCCGGCACCGGGCCGAGGCCGGCGGGCTGTCGGGCGCGCCGCTGTTTGAAAGATCGACCCGCGTCCTGGCCCGGCTGCACCAGCTGACCGGGGGCGGGATCCCGCTGATCGGGGTCGGCGGCATCGGCTCGGCGCAGGACGCCTATGCCAAGATCCGCGCCGGTGCCAGCGCCGTGCAGCTTTATACCGCGCTGGTCTATGGCGGTCTGGGCCTGGTGTCCGAGATCGCCCGGGGGCTGGACGGGCTTTTGCAACGCGACGGTTTCGCCAATGTGGCCGAAGCCTGCGGAACCTCACGAAAGGACTGGCTGTGATAGAATACTGGCACAACCCCCGCTGCTCCAAATCGCGCGCCGGGCTTGCCCTGCTGCAAGAACGCGGCGCCGAGGTCACGGTGCGCCGCTATCTCGAGGATGCGCCGTCGGCGGATGAAATCGCGGCCGTGCGCGCGGCCCTGGGCCAGCCGCCGGCCATCGACATGATGCGCCCCGGCGAGGCGCTGTTCAGACAGCTCGGGCTGAGCAAGGGCGACGACGATGCCACGCTGATGGCGGCAATGGCCGCGCATCCGGTGCTTATCGAACGGCCGCTGGCGATCGGGCGCGGCCGCGCCGTGATCGGGCGGCCGCCCGAACGGCTGCTAGAGCTGCTCTGACATTTCGCGCCTCTCAGGCGGCGGCGCGTTCCAGTGCGCGATAGCGCAGGCCCAGCGTCACGCCGCGCGCCACGAAGGACAGCAGCAGCGCCAGCCACAGCCCGTGATTGCCAAGCCAGGGCAACAGCAGCGCCAGCGCCGCCGCATATATGCCGAAGCTGACCATCATCATGTTGCGCATGTCCCGCGTCGCCGTGGCGCCGATGAAGACCCCGTCGAGCATCCAGGCCGCCCACCCCAGCAGCGGGGCGGCCACCATGTAGGGCAGATAGACGCGCGCCTCGGCCCTGACGGGTTCGGATTTGGCCATCGCGTCGATTATCGCCCCTCCGGCCAGCGCAAAGCCCAGCACCAGCGCCAGGGACGTGCCCAGCCCCCAGAGCCCGGTCAGCACGACGGCGCGGCGCAGCCGGTCGCGCGCCCGCGCGCCCAGGGCGCGGCCCACCATGGCCTCGGCGGCAAAGGCGAACCCGTCCATCGCGTAGGCGGTGATCATCAGGAACTGCATCAGCACCTGGTTGCCCGCCAGCGTCACGTCGCCCAGACCGGAGCCGAAGAACATGAACGACACGAACATCGCCTGCAACAGCAGCGACCGGATCAGGATGTCGGTATTGACCACCAGCATCCGCCCGAGCCGTGCCCTGTCGAACACCTGCGCCCAATCGCGCCAGTCCGGAACGGAAAAGGCGGCCCGGCAGAACCACAGGCCCAGCGCCAGCCCCGACCATTCCGCCAGGAAGGTGGCCAGCGCCACGCCCTGCACGCTCCAGCCCAGGCCCAGAACGAACCACAGGTCCAGACCGATGTTCAGCCCGTTCATCCACAGTTGCAGCGCCAGCACCGCGCGGGTGCGCTCCTGCGCGATCAGCCAGCCGGTGATGCCGTAGATCGCAATCGCCGCCGGCGCCGACCAGACCCGGATCGCCATGTACTCGCGGGTCAGCGCCTCGACGTCGCCACTGGCCGGCGCGATCAGCAGGGCGCCGCGAAACAGCGGCACCTGCAACAGGATCAGCCCCGCGCCGGCGCCCAGCCCGATCATCAGCGCCCGGGTCAGCAGCGCCGCCACCTCGGCCCGGTCCCCGGCGCCAAGCGCCTGCCCCGTCAGGCCCACCGTGCCCATCCGGAGAAATCCGAACACCCAGTAGAGCGCGGTCAGCACCACCGCCCCCAGCCCGACCGCCCCGATCGGCGCGGCAAGCCCGATCTGGCCCACGACGGCGGTATCCACGGCGCCCAGGATCGGCACCGTGGCGTTGGAGATCACGATCGGCAGCGCGATTTGCAGAACCCGGCCATGGCTGACCGGTCCGGCCCGGCGGGCGGTCTCAGTCACCGGATCCGTCAAGGGGCGGGGGCATCAGGAAATGCCCGGTGGCCTGGGCAAAAAGCTTGTCGGCATGATCCTGCCAGGCCGCCACATGCACCGAGGCATAGCGCCGCCCCGACCGGCTGACCGTGGCGCGGGCATAGGCATCGCGCGGCAGGCCCGAGCGCAGGTAATCGACCGTGAAGTCGATGGTCCTGGGCAGCCTCGGCAGATTGCCGGCGGCCATGTCCTCGGGGTCGATGGCGCCGGATTCGATATGCGGAAACAGGTGCATCCAGCTTAGCGTGATGATCGAGGTCACTTCCAGAAAGGCCGCCGTCACGCCGCCATGCAGGGCCGGCAGGAACGGGTTGCCGATCAAATCGTCATCGAAATTCAGCACCCCGGTCAATTCGTCGCCCCGGCGGTCGAACTCGATGCCGAGAAAGCGGATATAGGGCACGCCATGCACCAGCGCGTTCAGCGTCGCGTCGCGGCGCTGCTTGACCACCTGCATCGGTTCGGGACGCTTGCGGCTCAAAACCTCTGCTCCACCGTGAAGGCACCCGAAGCGGTGGCGACGGGATTTTCGGTATCGTCATCCACCGCCGTCGCGCGCACGAAGGCGACGTTGCGGGTGATGTGATAGCAGGTCGCTGTCGTCACGATCGCCTGGCCCGGGCTGGCCGCGCGCATGTAGTCGATGCGCAGATCTATGGTCGCCGTACCGCCGGGCGCCGAAGGGTGGCTCATCACCGCTGCGCCGCAGCAGGTATCCATCACCGCCGACACCGCGCCACCGTGGATCACCCCGCTTTTCGGGTCGCCGACAAGGCGCCTGTCATAGGGCATGCGGATCACCGCCGTGCCCTCTCCGATATCGGTCAGTTCCATCGCCAGCGCCCGCGCATGGGGGATCGCCTCTATGAATTGCCGTGCCAGCCCCGACTTGTCTACCACACGTCACGCTCCTGTCCTGCCGCTGCCGCCTTTATGTGCCGCGCCGTCGCCCAAGGGCAAGCCCGGCAGTTGCACTCGGGTTTTCAACGGCCTACCGTTGCGCCACGACGGAGACGCTGGAATGACCGATACCCGACTTTCTTTCAAGGACATGTGCGCCGAGTTCGAGGTGACGCCGCGTACGCTGCGCTATTACGAGTATATCGAACTGCTCGAGCCCGACCGCGAGGGCCGGTCGCGGTTTTACGGCCCGCGCGAACGCGCCCGCATGAAGCTGATTCTGCGCGGCCGCAAGTTCGGGTTTCACCTGGAAGAGATCCGCCAGTGGCTGATGATCTACGAGAATGAAGGCAACGAGGCGCAGATGGAGGCGTTCGTGGACATGGCCGACCGGCAGATCACGGAACTGGACAGCCAGCGCCGGCAGATCGACGAGGCACTGGCGGAATTGCGCGACCTGCGCGAGGTGGCGCTGCGCGGCGCGCGCTGAACCCGGCGGGCGGTTGTGGCGCGGGGGCCGGCCGGCCCGCCCCCGCGCGCCGCCCGGCCCCGCCATTAGCGGATCGTCGGGCGTCTCCGGCTGCGCCGCCGGGCCGATGCACACACATCGGCAAGGTTGACGCGGCCTGATCCTACGTCACCTTTCTCGTGACGCAACGTCCGGGTTACGTCAACGTCAAGCAGATGTTGTAAAGCCGGACAGACACCCCACCTGAAACCCAGGCAAACGGTGACGAGAGTTGAGATCATGACCGAAGAGACGATGACAATCCGCCAGATGTGCGAGGCGTTCGAGGTGACGCCGCGTACCCTGCGCTTCTATGAATCCAAGGAATTGCTGTTCCCGATCCGCCAGGGCCAGAAACGCCTGTTCACCAAACGCGACCGCGCCCGGCTGAAACTGATCCTGCGCGGCAAGCGGTTCGGCTTCAGCCTCGAGGAAATCCGCCAGTTGCTGGACCTCTACCACATGGGCGACCAGCAGCAGACCCAGCTGATCCGCACCTGCGAACTGGCGCGCGAACGCCTCGCCGACATGGAGCGCCAGCGCGCCGAACTGGACGAGGCCATCGACGAGTTGAAGGAGCAGCTGCAATGGGGCGAATCCATGGTCGCCTCGATGAAACACCCCCGCGAGGCCGCCGAGTGACCGGCGCCGCCTGAAGCGGACCCCGCCTACACGCATTGCACAAGTCAGGGAGACCCAGATGCCCAGCTATTCCGCCCCCACCAAGGATACGCAGTTCATCCTGCACGATGTCCTGAACGTCTCGGACGCCAAGATTCCGGGCTATGACGAACTCGAACGCGATTTCACCCAGGCGGTTCTGGACGAGGCCGGCAAGATCAGCAGCGAAGTGCTGAGCCCGCTGAACGCGGTGGGCGATACCGAAGGCTGCGTGCTGGAAAACGGGATCGTGCGCACGCCCAGGGGCTTCAAGGCCGCGTTCGAACAGATGCGGGAAGGCGGCTGGCCGGGGCTCGACATGCCCGAGGAATATGGCGGCCAGAACATGCCCTATGTGCTGGGCACCGCCGTGGGCGAGATGTTTTCCGCCGCCAACCAGGCCTTTACCATGTATCAGGGCCTGACCCACGGTGCCGCCGGCGCGATTCTGGCCCACGGCACCGATCGGCAGAAGGCGGCCTGGCTGCCCAAAATGGTGTCGTGCGAATGGACCGGCACCATGAACCTGACCGAACCCCATTGCGGCACCGATCTGGGGCTGATGCGCACCAGGGCCGAACCGCAAGACGACGGCAGCTATGCCATCACGGGCCAGAAGATCTTCATTTCGGCCGGCGAACACGACCTGGCCGGGAACATCATCCATCTGGTGCTGGCCAGGATCCCCGGCGGCCCCGAGGGCATCAAGGGCGTGTCGCTGTTCATCGTGCCCAAATTCCTGGTGAACGAGGACGGCACGCTTGGCGAAAGAAACGGCGTCGCCTGCGGCCATATCGAGGAAAAGATGGGTATCCACGGCAACTCGACCTGCGTCATGAACTATGACGGCGCAAAGGGCTGGCTGCTGGGCAAGGAACACAAGGGCATGCGCGCCATGTTCACCATGATGAACGAGGCCCGTATCGGCGTCGGCATGCAGGGGCTCAGCCAGGCCGATGTCGCCTATCAGAACGCGGCGGCCTACGCCAGGGACCGCCTTCAGGGCCGCGCCGTCACCGGGGCGGAAAACCCCGACGGTCCGGCCGATCCGCTGATCGTGCATCCCGACATCCGCCGCTCGCTGATGGATCAGAAGAGCTTTGTCGAGGGCGCCCGCGCCTTCATCCTCTGGGGCGCCACGCTGATCGACCGCGCCCATCGCGCCGGCGACAAGGAGGCCGACGGGCTGGTGTCGCTGCTGACGCCGGTGATCAAGGGCTTTCTGACCGATCAGGGTTTCGACATGACGGTGCAGGCCCAGCAGGTATTCGGCGGGCACGGCTATATCGAGGAAACCGGCATGTCGCAGTTCGTGCGCGATGCCCGCATCGCAATGATCTACGAGGGCGCCAACGGGGTGCAGGCGCTCGATCTGGTGGGCCGCAAGCTGGCCCAGGACGGCGGCAAGCATGTGATGGGCTTCTTCGATCTGGTCAAGTCCTTCATCAAGGACAATGCCGGCCAGGACGAGGCCTATGACAGCGACTTCCTCGACCCGCTCAAGGCGGCGTCCAAGGATTTGCAGGCGGCGGGCATGTATTTCATGAAGAACGCGATGAGCAACCCCAACAACGCGCTGGCCGGCTCCACCGACTTCATGCACATGTTCGGCCATGTCTGCCTGGGGCTGATGTGGGCGCGCATGGCCCGTGCATCGCGCGCCGCGCTCGATGCCGGCACCGGCGACACGGCGTTTCACGAGACCAAGCTGGCCACCGGGCGCTATTACATGGCGCGCCGCCTGCCGATGACCGCCACGCATCTGGCCCGCATCGAAAGCGGCGCCGATACGGTGATGGCGCTGGACGCGGCGAATTTCTGATCATCGGGCGGCGGGGTCGCACCCGCACCGCCGCCCGGCCTGGAGGACCGACATGCCCAAACGCTTCCGCCTCACCCGCCGCTTCCCCGTCGCCATGACCGAGGATGGCTACCGGCGGCTGAAACGCTTCGCCGCCGAGGCCGGGCTCGACGAGGGCGAGGCGCTGTCCTTCCTGTTCGAGAACTTCGACAGCGTGACCGACAACGACAACCTGACCCACCGCCTGCGGCTGTTCAATTCCGAACTGGAAGACCGCAAGCGCTGAACTGCCCCCCGGAGGACCGAGATGAGAGACAGCTTCGCAAAATCGTCCGCATGGATGAGCGACGAACACCGCATGCTGGCCGAAATGACGGCGCAGTTCATCGAACGGGAATGGGCGCCGAAGTTCGAAAGATGGCGCAAGCAGGGCGAGATGGATCGCGACATCTGGGCCCAGGCCGGCGCGCTCGGTCTGCTCTGCCCGTCCATCCCCGAGGAATACGGCGGCGCGGGCGGCGATTTCGGCCACGAGGTGGTTGTCATGATCGAAAGCACGCGGGCCAACCTGGCCAGCTGGGGCTTTCCCATCCATTCGCCCATCGTCGGCCACTACATTCTGGCATATGGCACCGAGGAACAGAAGAAACGCTGGCTGCCCAAACTGGTGAGCGGCGAACTGGTTGCGGCGCTGGCGATGACCGAACCCTCGACCGGATCGGACGTGCAGGCGATCCGGACCCGCGCGGTGCGCGAAGGCAACGGCTACCGGCTGTCGGGCCAGAAGACCTTCATTTCCAACGGTCAGCACGCCAACCTGATCGTGGTCGCGGCCAAGACCGACCCCGACCAGGGCGCCAGGGGCATCTCGCTTGTGGTGGTGGAAACCGACGGCGCGGCGGGCTTTCAGCGCGGCCGCAACCTGGAAAAGATCGGGCTGCACGCCGCGGACACCTCCGAACTGTTCTTCGACAATGTCGAGATCGCACCCGAGAACCTGCTCGGGGGCGAGGAAAACCGGGGCTTCTACCAGATGATGCAGCAGCTGCCCCAGGAACGGCTGTCGATCGCCTGCGGCGCCGTCGGCGCCATGGAAGGCGCGGTCGAACGCACCATCGCCTATTGCCGCGAACGCGAAGCCTTCGGCGCCCCCCTCACCCAGTTCCAGAACACCCGTTTCAAGCTGGCCGAATGCAAGACCAGGACAATGGTGGCCCGCGCCTTCCTGAACGAGTGCATCGTCGAACATCTGAAGGGCGAACTCGGCGTCGACAAGGCGGCGATGGCGAAATACTGGACCACCGACATCCAGGGCGAGGTGCTGGACGACTGCCTGCAACTGCATGGCGGCTACGGCTTCATGATGGAATACGCGGTCGGCGAGATGTGGGCCGACGCGCGGGTTCAACGCATCTATGGCGGCACCAATGAAATCATGAAGGAACTGATCGCGAGGTCGCTTTGATCCCCTCGAGCGCAGCGCAAACCGCTCCTGCGAAAGCCTCCCCTGTCGGCGGCAAAGCCGCCTGTCGGGCGGCGGGCAGGAGTTTTTCCGGCAAGATGAAGCCGGGACGGTCCACCCCGCCCCTCCGGGCGGCGACACGCCGAGGCCGAAGAGACGGGGCTTCACCTTGCACGCCGCTCGGCTCTCCAGCCTGCGACGCAGAACCGGGATAGGGCATTGACGTTAACGCAAGATGAACGAACTCCTTTTCATCTTGCCGGAAAACTCCACGGGGGTGTGGGGGTGTGAAACCCCCACTCCGGCCCCCGCCACAGACGCCACGGGGAGGGCGAAGAAACCCATGACCATCAGACTGCATTGTTTCGGCGAAAGCGGCAATTCCTACAAGGCGGCGCTGGCGCTGCAACTTTCCGGGCTCGACTGGCGGCCGGTCTTCGTCGATTTCTTCAACGGCGAGACCCGGACCCCGCAATACCGCGCCGATGTCAACGAACTGGGCGAGGCGCCGGTGCTAGTGGACGGCGATTTCCGGATCGGGCAGTCGGGCTGCATCCAGGCCTATGTCACCGAAAGGTCGGGAAGGTTCGGCGGCGCCACCCGCGAGGAGAACTACGAGATCCTGCGCTGGGTGCTCTGGGACAATCACAAGCTGAGCTCGATGGCCGGGATGACCCGGTTCCTGATGAACTTCCTGCCCGAGGACAAGCGCCCGGCCGAGGTGATCGCGTTCAACCAGGGGCGGCTGAAGGCCGTCTATGGCATTCTCGACAGCCACCTCGATGGCCGCGACTGGATCGTCGGCGGTGGGCCCACCAATGCCGATCTGTCCTGCTGCGGCTATCTCTACTATCCCGAACCCTTCGGCTTCGAGCGTGCCGAATGGCCCCGTATCGACGCCTGGCTGGACCGCATCGCCGCCCTGCCCGGCTGGAAACACCCCTATGATCTGATGCCCGGCAACCCGTCGGACCGCGCCTGAAGGAGAGCGAAATGACCGAAGCCTATATCTACGACGCCCTGCGCACGCCGCGCGGCAAGGGCCGCAGGGACGGCGCCCTGCACGAAGTGACCAGCCTGCGGCTGTCGGCCCTGACGCTGAACGCAATCAAGGACCGCAACAATCTCGACGGGCACGCCGTGGAGGACGTGATCTGGGGCAACGTCACGCAGGTGATGGAGCAGGGCGGGTGCCTGGCCCGCTCGGCGGTGCTGGCCTCGGATCTGGACGAATCGATTCCGGGCCTGGCCATCAACCGTTTCTGCGCCAGCGGCATGGAGGCGGTGAACCTGGCCGCCAACCAGGTCAGGGGCGGCGCCGGTGAGGCCTATATCGCCGGCGGGGTCGAGATGATGGGCCGCGTCGCCATGGGCAGCGACGGCGCCGCCATTGCCGTCGATCCGAGCCTGGCGATGGAGAAGTACTTCGTACCGCAGGGCATTTCCGCCGACATCATCGCCACCGAATACGGTTTTTCCCGCGATCAGGCCGACGCGCTGGCGGTCGAATCCCAGCGCCGCGCCAAGCTGGCCTGGGACGAGGGGCGGTTTGCCAGATCGGTCATCACCGTGCGCGACCAGAACGGCCTGCCGATCCTGGATCGCGACGAATACATGCGCCCGCAGACCAACATGCAGAGCCTTGGCGCGCTCAACCCGTCGTTTCAGATGATGGGCGAACAGATGCCCGGTTTCGACAAGGTGGCGCTGCTCAAGTATCCGCATCTGGAAAGGATCGAGCATATTCACCATGCCGGCAACTCCTCGGGCATCGTCGACGGCGCCGCCGCGGTGCTGATCGGCAACGCGGAGTTCGGCGAGAAATGGGGGCTGAAGCCGCGCGCCCGCATTCGCGCCACCGCCAAGATCGGCACCGACCCCACCATCATGCTGACCGGCCCGGTGCCCGTGACCGAGAAGATCCTGGCCGAGAGCGGCATGGAGATCGGCGATATCGACCTTTTCGAGGTCAACGAGGCCTTCGCCGCCGTGGTGCTGCGCTTCTGCCAGGCCTTCGATGTCGATTTCGACCGCGTCAACGTCAACGGCGGCTCGATCGCCATGGGCCACCCGCTGGGCGCCACCGGCGCGATGATCATCGGCACCGTGCTGGACGAGCTTGAGCGCCAGGACAAGCAGGTCGGGCTGGCCACGCTCTGCATCGCGTCGGGCATGGGGGCCGCCACCGTGATCGAGAGGGTGTGATGCCAAAGCTCGACCTTTTGCGCATCCCGCTCACCGGCGGATCGTCCTATCCCGGCCGGCTGGCCCGCGCGGTGGCGGGCCGGCGCAAGCAGGCGCTGGGCGATGCCGGCGGGCTGACCCAGTTCGGCGTCAACCTCGTGCGGCTCGAACCGGGCGGGCTGTCCTCGTTGCGTCACTGGCACGAACGCCAGGACGAATTCGTCATGGTCACCGAAGGGGTCTGCACCCTGATCGACGATCAGGGCGAACACCGGTTGCACCCGGGCGATTGCGCCGCCTTTCCGGCCGGCGTGCCCAACGGCCACCACCTGGAAAACCGCACCGGCGCGCCGGCGGCCTTCCTGGTTGTCGGCACCCGCACCGACAGCGAATGCGCGCATTACAGCGATATCGACATGATGGTGAAGATCGACGCGAGCGGCGACGACTTCACCCGCAAGGATGGCAGCCCGCTGACGGCTGAACAGATCGGAGAAGAAACATGACCGACTTCACCATGACCAAGGATGCCGAGGGCATCGCCACGATCACCTGGGACGTTCCGGGCAAGTCGATGAACGTGATGTCGTTCACCGGGTTGCAGGAACTCGGCGATTGCATCGACGATGCGCTGGCCGACGACGCGGTCAGGGGCATCGTCATCACCAGCGGAAAGGAGGGATCCTTTGCCGGCGGCATGGATCTGAACCTGCTGGCCAAGCTCAGGGACGACGCCGGCGACGATCCGGCGCGCGGCCTGTTTCAGGGCGTGATGCAGATGCACGCGCTGCTGCGCCGGATCGAGCGCGCCGGCATGGACGCCAAGTCCAACAAGGGCGGCAAGCCGATCGCCGCCGCGCTGCCCGGCACCGCAGCCGGTATCGGGCTGGAACTGCCGCTGGCCACGCATCGCATCTTCGTGGCCGACAATCCCAAGGCGCGGATCGGCCTGCCGGAAATCATGGTCGGCATCTTCCCCGGCGCCGGCGGCACCACCCGGCTGGTGCGCAAGCTGGGGGCGATGGGTGCCTCGCCCTTCCTGCTGGAAGGCAAGATGGTGGAGCCTGCCAAGGCCAAGGCCGCCGGCCTGATCGACGAGGTGGTGGGCGACCCCGTTGCCGCCGCCCGCGACTGGGTGCTGAAGGCCGGCGATGGCGACATCCTCAAGCCGTGGGACGCCAAGGGCTACAAGATGCCCGGCGGCGCGCCCTATCATCCGGCCGGTTTCATGACCTTCGTGGGCGCCAACGCCATGGTCAACGGCAAGACCAAGGGCGCCTTTCCGGCCCCCAAGGCGCTGCTCAGCGCGGTCTACGAGGGCGCGCTGGTCGATTTCGACACCGCGTTGCGGATCGAGGCGCGCTGGTTCACGCATATCCTGATGAACCCGTCCTCGGGTGCGATGATGCGGTCGCTGTTCATCAACAAGGAGGCGCTGGAAAAAGGTGCCGTGCGGCCCAGCGATATCCCCGATCAGCGGGTGAACAAGCTGGGCGTGCTGGGTGCAGGCATGATGGGCGCAGGGATAGCGCTGGTCAGTGCACAGGCCGGCATGGAGGTCGTCCTGATCGACCGCGACCAGCACAGCGCCGACCGCGGTAAGGCCTATACCGAAAGCTACCTCGACAAGGGCATGAAGCGTGGCAAGACCACGGCCGAGCAGAAAGCGGCGATGCTGGAGCGCATCACCGCCACGCCCGACCTGGACCGCTTGAAGGGCTGCGACCTGATCATCGAAGCGGTGTTCGAAGATCCCAAGGTCAAGGCCGAGATGACCGGGAAGGTGGAAAAGATCATCCCCGGGGATTGCATCTTCGCTTCCAACACCTCGACCCTGCCGATCACCGGGCTGGCCAAGGCCAGCCAGCGCCCCGAACAGTTCATCGGCATCCACTTCTTCTCACCGGTCGAAAAGATGCTGCTGGTCGAGATCATCAAGGGCGAAAAGACCGGCGACCGGGCCGTGGCCAAGGCGCTGGACTACGTCCGCCAGATCCGCAAGACGCCGATCGTGGTCAACGACGCACGGTTCTTCTATGCCAACCGCTGCATCATCCCCTATGTCAACGAAGGCGCGCGCATGATCACCGAGGGCGTGGCGATGCCGCTGATCGACCATGCCGCGCAGCAGCTGGGCTTTCCCGTCGGGCCGGTTCAACTGACCGACGAGACCAGCATCGACCTGGGCGCCAGGATCGCGCGGGCGACCAAACAGGCCATGGGCAACGCCTATCCCGACAGCCCCGCCGACGACCTGATCTTCTGGCTCGAGGAAGAGGGCCGGCTGGGCCGCAAGGCCGGGGCCGGGTTCTTCGACTATGACGATAAGGGCAAGCGGCTGGGCTATTGGAAGGGCATCCAGGACAGGTATCCCCTGGCCGTAACCCAGCCCGACCTGATCGAGGTGCAGGAACGGCTGATGTTCGCGCAGGTGCTCGAAGCGGTGCGCGCCCTGGAAGAGGGCGTTCTGATGGACATCCGCGAAGGCGACGTCGGCGCCGTTCTCGGCTGGGGCTTTGCGCCCTGGTCGGGCGGGCCGCTGTCGTGGCTCGACATCATCGGGGCCGGATACGCCGCCCATCGCTGCGACGAACTGGCCGCGAAATACGGCGAGCGGTTCGCCTGCCCGCCGCTGCTGCGCGACATGGCCGACAAGGGCGAAACCTTCTATGGCCGCTTCGACCCGCAGGCCAGCGCCGCCTGAGGCGGTTCGGGGCCGGGCGTTCGCCGGCCGGCCCCGCGAAGCCGCCGGAACCGGATACAGGCACAGGCGGCTTGCCGCGGGCGCGATTGCCTCTATCCTGCGCCGGCATGATCCCGGTGCATCGCGTTCCCATCCTCGTTCCGGCGGGGCGGCCTCATGGCTAGCCGCAGGGCGCTGGTGCTTGGCGGCTACGGGCTGATCGGTTCCGCGGTCATGCGGGCCTTGCGCGCGGCCGGTTACGAGGTTGCGGGTGTCGGCCGCTCGCGCCGCGCGGCGCTGATGTCCGACCCCGAGGCCGAGTGGATCATTCGCGACATCGCCGCGCTCGCGACAGAAGACTGGCGCCGGCTGAGCGCCGGAGCGCATGTCGTCGTCAACGCCGCCGGCGCCTTGCAGGACGGTGCGCGCGACGATCTCGAGGCCATCCATGTGCGCATGATCGAACGTCTGGTCGCCGCGACCGGGGGGCGGGCGGTCCGCATCGTGCAGATCTCGGCGGCGGGCGCATCGCAGAGCGCATCCAGCGCGTTCTTCCGCACCAAGGCGCGCGGCGACGCGATCATCGCCGCGGGCGCGCAAGACTGGACGATCCTGCGTCCGACCCTGGTGCTTTCGCCGCATGCCTATGGCGGTACCGCGCTGCTGCGCGCGGCGGCGGCCCTGCCGCTCTGCCTGCCGCGCCTGCTGCCGGGGGCGCAGGTCCAGACCGTCTTTGTCGGCGATGTCGCGGCGGCCGTTGTCGCCTGCGCCGACGGGCATGTGCGCGCGGGCACGATCGCCGATCTGACCGAACCGCAGGCCCGCCCCTTCGGCGACCTGCTGGCGCGGATCCGCCGCTGGCAGGGGTTTGGCGATGCGCCGTTCAGGCCGCGGATCCCCGAACGGGTTGTCGATCTTGCCGGGCGCTGTGCCGATCTGCTGGGCCGTCTGGGATGGCGCTCGCCGTTGCGCAGCACCGCGATACGGGCGCTGCGCGAGGGCGTTCGTGGCGATCCGGCGCCCTGGATCGCGGCGGGTGGCCCGCCCTGCCGGGGGCTCGAGGCCACCCTTGCCGCCCTTCCCGCCACCGCGCAGGAACGTCTCTTCGCCCGCTTCTACCTGGCCTTGCCGCTGGCCATCGCCACCCTGGCGCTGTTCTGGGGGGTGTCGGGGCTGCTCGCCCTGGCCGATATTTCCCGCGCGGCGGCCATTCTGACCGATCGCGGCGCATCGACCGGCCTGGCCGGTTTTGCCGCAATCGGCGGCGCGATCGCCGACATCTGCCTGGGCCTGGCGATTCTGGTGCGCCCGCTGGCCCGGCGCGCCGCGCTTGGCATGATGGCGCTGTCGCTGGCCTATCTGGCCGCAAGCCTGCCGCTTGCCCCCGATCTGTGGTCCGATCCGCTCGGCCCGATGGTCAAGGTGGTGCCGGCGGGCGTGCTTGCCTTTCTGGTCTGGTTCCTGATGGAAGAGCGATGATGTACGAACCGCTGCTGTTCGCGCATGTCATCGGCGCCGCCGTCCTGCTGGGCACCGGGACAGGCATCGCATTTTTCATGGTGATGGCACACCGCAGCCGCGACCCGGCGCTGATCGCGCATGTGGCCGGGATCGTGGTGCTTGCCGATACCCTGTTCACCGCCACCGCGGTCTTGGCCCAGCCGCTCACGGGCTATTTCCTTGCCCGTCAGGCCGGCTGGCCGCTGTCGCAGGGCTGGCTGGGGGGCTCGCTCGCGCTTTATGCGGTTGTCGGGGCGTTCTGGCTGCCGGTGGTCTGGATGCAGTTGCGGATGCGCGACCTCGCCCGCGACGCCCGCGATACGGGTTCTCCGCTGCCGCCGGCCTACCGGCGTCTCTTCCGCTGGTGGTTCGCCTTCGGGTTTCCGGCCTTCGCGGCGGTTCTGGTCATCCTGTGGCTGATGCTGACCAAGCCGGTGTGGTAGGGCCGGTCAGACCGGGGACGCGCCCGCCGGGGGCCGGGCGCGTCCCCTGCCCGCCCTGTGCCGCGCAAGGCCGTGGCCGCAGCGGCATCCAGGGGCATCCATGCCCCGCGCCGTTCAGTCCTGCCCCGCCAGCGACAGCAGGCGTTCGCCGCGGGCGGCGATTCCGGCGATTTCCTCGGGGTCGCAAACCAGCGCCGCGATATCGTTGTCCTCGCGCAGACAGTCCACCAGATAGCGCGCGGCGCGCGAATCGAGCGTCCGGTACCGGCCGGTCAGGGCACCGTCGGTCAGGATGCAGCGCGGCCGCGGGCAATGCGCCAGAAGCCCGCCCTCGACATAGATCACCTCGTCGTCGCGGAAAGCCAGCGTGGTGATCTGCAACGCGCCTTCGGGCAGTTCCGGGCGGATGCCGCGAAACCCGGCAAGCGCGCGCGCCGGGATCAGCGCGAAGGGGTCGTCCATGACATCGAGCACCGTATCGCTTTCCACCATCAGGCCCTGATCGGGCATCAGCCAGATATCGGCGGCATTGTTCAGCGCCCCGTTCGGCACGCGGATCGGACAGACCGCGTCGCCCGCCGCCCGCCCGGCCGGCTGAAACGACTCGCGCTGGATATCGACCAGCGCCTGCGGGCCGTGATCGAATGTCAGCACCCTGTCGCCGACCCGCAAGGCATCGACCCTGCGCCAGCCGCGATCGGTGGCAACGCCCATGCCCGAAACAAGACCGGCATGGCCCGTGATCAGAATATCGCTTGTCGCCGCGCCGGGGCCACCGGTGCCGGGCGCGGCATCGCCCCTGTCTTCCATCCAACCGAACATCGGTGCGTTCCTCTGAATCTGGCAGCAGTGTCGGGACGAGCGAGGATCGACCCGGCCCCATCCGCCAAGGAGCCTGATTCGATGGTCCCTCGCGGGCCGAAAATCGGGCAAGATTGCGGCATTGCCGGGGCGGTTTTCGACAATGCCGCGCGTGTTTTGCGGATTGACGCGCCGGCGGGGACAATCGCGCCTGGCGCGTGTCGCGTTCAACCGGATTCACCCGCCGGGCCGAACGCATAGCCGAACCGCGCGATGTCTTCCGCGCAATCCTCTCCGACGATCCTCGCGGTCGCATCGTCGTAGTATCCGCGAAAGTCGCGCGCCCGATCCGAGCGGTTCGCGACCGGCAGATCGAACCGGAACCCCAGATGCCGGAACAGCGGTGCCGCGTCCTCCTCGAACCGCTCGATGCGGATATAGGCCGAACACTGCACCGTCCCGTCCGAGCGGCGCATGTAGGATGGCGCGGGCGACCGGCGCAGGCTGGCCCGGGTCTGCGGATGCGCGACGAATTGCGCGAAATCCAGCGAGGCCGCCAGCCTCACCGCCGGATGGTCGAAGCCCTGCGCACGCAGCCAGTGGTAGTAGCTTGCCGCCCGGTCCCAGGGGTTTCGCACGAGCGTGAAGGCAAACAGACGCTCCAGCACGCTATCGGGCACCAGCCCCTCGATATCGGCCAGCGTCGAGTGCTTCCACAGCCGCCCGCGCGCACCCGCCGCCTGCGCCTTGTGGCGGCGGCGGCGCGCCTTGGGCGTATCGCCGAGCATGATGTCGTCCTTCATGGCCCGCGCCTCCAGCGCCAGCGCCAGCGCGGTGCCGCCGGTTTTCGGGATGTGGATGAAGACAAATCCGCGGCCGGGTGAAAGGATCATGATCGAACCCCAGGCCGCCGCGAGGGCGCCGAAAACCGGATATTTTCCGGCCCGCGGACACTTCCGGAACCAGCGGACGCGTCGGCGCCGATGCCGCGCCGATGCGCGACCGCCGCCGGGCCGGGCACAGGCGCGCGGCTATCGCCCGCTTGCGCCCGCCCCGGCAGACATGAGGGCATCCATCGCGCTGTGGGGAATCGCATCGTCGGCATATCCGAACGTGCCCTTCTCAAGAACCTCCCGGCCCGCCCGCCTCAGGGCACCGAGCGCGGCCCGCGCGAACGAGCCCCCGACGCTTATCCGCCTGACACCGGCATCCGACAATTCGGCAACCGAATAGTTTTTCCCCTGCAACCCCATGACCACGTTCACGGGTTTGTCCACCTCACGGCAGACGCTCCGGATCGCGTCGATATCGGGCAGGCCGGGCGCAAAAAGCACGTCGGCTCCGGCTTCGGCGAAGGCTTGCAGCCGCTTGATCGTGTCTTTCAGATCCGCCCGCCCCCAGAGGTGGTTTTCGGCCCTGGCGGTCAGCATCAGCGGCAGGCCCGCCGCAGCTTCGGCCGCGGCCCTGACACGCTCGACCGCCAGCCCCGCATCGAAGATCGGGTCGGCGGGATCGCCGGTGGCATCTTCGATGGAACCGCCCACAAGCCCGACACCGGCAGCCATGCGAACGGTCTGGGCACAGGTTTCCGGATCGGCCCCGAATCCGTTTCCGAGGTCGCCGGAAACCGGCAGATCACAGGCGCTCGCGATCCCTGCCGCGTTTTGCAGCAGCCCGTCGCGGCGCAGCCCCGGCATGCAATCGCGCGTTCCCACGGAAAAGGCATAGCCCGCGCTTGTCGTGGCCAGCGCCTCGAACCCCAGAGCGGCCAGAAGTCTTGCCGAACCGGCATCCCACGGATTGGCCACGACGAACGCGCCGGTCCTGCGATGCAGCGCCCGGAACGTTTCGAATTTCGCGTTCTGGTCCATTTCGCCTGCTTTCGGGGGGCATCCATTTGTGCCGCCACGCCAGCAGGGCGAATACTGAACGGTTTGTCAAGAAAGCCGCGCCGCCATGCCCCGTCCGCCATGCAACACCGGTCCCGCGCCACGGAACAAGGCGCGGGCATCGCCGGCATGCCCTTGCCGACGGGGTGTTGCGCCGGCCCGGGCGCAATCAGGCCGAGCGTAGCGCGATGATCGCGCCCGCCGCGGCGATCAGCACGATGCCGATGGCCTGCCAGCCCGTCACCGGCTGCCCGAAGGCGACCCAGGCGAACAGCGGGCCGAAGATCATCACCGAATACTCGAACACCGCGACATAGGACGCCTCGCCCAGCTGATACGCCTTGATGATCAGGAACACCCCGGTGATCGAGCCCACGACCTGCAATGCCACCCAGGGCGCGGATTGCCACATCGGCCAGACCCAGCCGCGGCTGACGAACCCCGCCGGGCCGGGCGCTGCCTCCACGGGGAACATTCCCAGCAGGGCCAGCCCGACCGCCCCGAACACGCCCAGCGCCACCCACATGCCCATCAGCATCGCCACCGTGCTTTCCCCGGCGCATAGCGCACGGGTCGAGATGGCGCCCAGCGCATAGAAGAACCCGGCCGTCACCGGGATCAGCACGGCAAGGTCGAAGCTGCGCGGATCGGGTTGCAGCACGCACAGGATACCGGCAAAGCCGATCGCCACCGCCAGCACCCGCCATGGCCCGATCCGCCGGCGCATGCCGATCGCGGTGATCAGCAGGACGAAGATCGGCGAGGTGAACAGCCCCGCCAGCGCCTGCGCGATGGGCATCAGCGCCAGGGCGCTGAAATAGAACAGCATCGATATCGCCACCATCAGGCTGCGCGTCGCCACCGCCCAGGCGCGCACCGGGCGCACCCGGCCCAGCCCCACCAGCGACAGCGCCGCCACCAGCGGGATGGCAAACAGCGCGCGCACGAAATGGAACTGCCACAGGCCGATTTCGCGCGCCAGGTGCGGGATGAAATTGTCGATCACCCCGATGACCGCCATCGCGCATATCATCACCAGGGCCGCCTTCAGGGTGTTGTCGTCGCTGCTGGGATTCATGGACTTCCCATCGCTGGCGCGTCGGCGCAATATCGTCTGGCGGCAAGATTTGCACCAAATCTCGGGAGGGGACAATCATGGGCTGGATGGCGGACGAAACCGGGCTGGAACGCAACGCGGCGAATTTCGTCGCCCTGACGCCGCTGTCGCATCTGCGGCGCGCCGCCGACATCTTTCCCGACCATCCCGCCGTCGTCTATGGCGCGCACCGCAAGACCTATGGCGAATATCACGACCGCTGCACCCGGCTGGCCGCGGCCCTGGCCGGCATGGGGGTGGCCCCGGGCGATGTGGTGGCCACCATCCTGCCCAACATCCCCGCCCAGGCCGAGGCGCATTTCGGCGTACCCGCCTGCGGCGCCGTGCTGAACACGATCAACACGAGGCTCGAAGCCGATACCGTGGCCTACATCTTCGGCCATGGCCGGGCGAAGGTGGCGCTGGTGGACAGCCAGTTCATGGCGCTGGCCGAAGCCGCGACAGAACTGATGGACGGCGACGGCCCCACCATCATCGAGGTGCCCGACCCCCATGCCGGCCACCCCGCAAGCGGGCGATATCCGCAATACGAGGACATGCTGGCGCAGGCCGATTCGGGCTTTGCGTGGATCATGCCCGAGGACGAATGGGAAAGCCTCGCGCTGAACTATACCTCGGGCACCACGGGGCGGCCCAAGGGCGTGGTCTATCACCATCGCGGCGCGTATCTCAGCACCTTCTCGCAGGTGGTCAGCTGGAACATGACGCAGCGGCCGAAATACCTGACCATCGTGCCGCTGTTTCACTGCAACGGCTGGTGCCACACCTGGATGATGCCGCTTCTGGGGGGCACGTTGATCTGCTGCCGCGACATCACGGCGGGGGCGATCTATGACGCCATCGCCGACGAGGGCGCAACCCATTTCGCCGGCGCGCCGATCGTGCTGAACATGATCGTGAACGCCCGCCCCGACGAACGCCGCGCCTTCGACCATGTGGTCGAGGTGTTTACCGCCGGCGCGCCGCCGCCCGCCGCAACGCTCGCCAGGGTCGAGCCGCTGGGCTTCAACATCACACAGGTCTATGGGCTGACCGAAACCTACGGGCCGGGCACCGAATGTCTGTGGCGGCCCGAATGGGACGGCCTGCCCGACGACGAACGCTTCGAGATCAAGGCGCGCACCGGCATCCGCATGCCGATGATGGAGGAAATCACGGTGATGGACGAGACCATGACGCCGGTGGCGCGCGACGGCGCGACGCTGGGCGAGATCATGTTTCGCGGCAACGTCGTGATGAAGGGCTATTTCAGGAATCCCGAGGCCACCGCCAGGGATTTCGCCGGCGGCTATTTCCACACCGGCGACATCGCCTTCCAGACCCCCGACGGCTATATCAAGATCGCCGACCGGGCCAAGGACATCATCATTTCGGGGGGCGAGAACATCTCGTCGGTCGAGGTCGAGGCCGTGCTGATGAAACACGCCGATGTCAGCCTTTGCGCGGTGGTGGCCAAACCTGACATGAAATGGGGCGAGGTACCCTGCGCCTTCGTCGAACTGAAAGAGGGCGCTGCGGTGGACGAGGCCGGGCTGATCGCCTTCGCCCGCCAGCACCTCGCCGGGTTCAAGACCCCAAAACGCGTGCTGTTTCAGGAACTGCCCAAGACATCGACCGGCAAGATCCAGAAGTTCCAGCTTCGCGAAATCGCCCGCAGCCTGTGACATTGCGTCACCCGAACCCCGTCGGACTTGCCAGCCCCAGACATATTCCTATATTTGAATGCAAAGCCGCACGGGCGGCGCCTTCAAACTGAAAGGATAGGAAAATGAGTGTGAACAGGGCCGTCATGGCATTTGCGGGTTTCATGGTGCTGCTGTCGGTCGTCCTGACCGTTTTCGTATCGCCGTATTTCGTCTGGCTGACCGTCTTCGTCGGCGCCAACCTGCTGCAATCGGCCTTTACCGGCCTGTGCCCGGTGGCCGGGCTGTTCCGGCGCATGGGGCTGCGTACCGCCTGACCGCCGCATGAGGGCATGGCGCGTTCGTGCGGTTCCACCCGCCGGGACGGACGCGCCGCTCCGGTCTTGTGGGATCGCAAGTTCGTTGCATCGGCCGGCTGCCGCCCGGATCGTTTTCGATCCGGCTCGCGCCCGGTTTCCGATGTAGCGGATCACGAGTCCACGAGACCCGAACACCGCCGCCGCGCCCCGGCGGATCGGCATCGCCATCCAAACGATCGCGCCCCGTGCTGAAACACCGTCACGGGCGGCGATGGCGTTTGCCGCCCGCAAGCCCCGCGTGCTAGGATCGTTGAAAACACGGCAGGCACGAGCGGAACAGCGGGCAGATTCAGGCGACATGACGGCGCTGACACGATACCAACGGCTCGAAGCGACCGGGCTGTGGCGCGCGGCCCCCGAGGATCAGCGGCGCGAGGTGGTGGTATCGGTCGGAGATGCCACGCTGACCATCTCGGACCTCAACGACCGGGCGCTGGCGCATTGGTCGCTGGCCGCGATCGAACGCCAGAACCCGGGCGTGCGCCCGGCGATCTTCTCGCCCGATGGCGACCCCGGCGAAACCCTGGAACTGCAAGAGTCCGAGGCCGAGATGATCGACGCCATCGAGGGCCTGCGCAAGGCGATCGAACGCGCCCGCCCGCATCCGGGCCGGCTGCGCCATGTCGGGGTTCTCGCGGTGGTGCTGGGGTTTCTGGCGCTGATGGTCTTCTGGCTTCCCGGCGCCCTGCAACGCCACGCCGTCTCGGTCGTTCCCGAGATCAAGCGCCAGGAAATCGGCGAGGCCCTGCTGGGCCGTATCCGGCGCGTGACCGGCAGCGCCTGCGCCGGCCCCGAAACCACCGCCGTCCTTGCCCGCCTCGCCGAGCGCACCGGCGCCGGGCGGCTGATCGTCCTGCGTTCGGGCATCGCCGACAGCCTGCTTCTGCCCGGCGGCATGATCCTGCTGAACCGCGCGCTGATCGAGGATCACGAAGACCCGGCGGCGGTGGCGGGCTACATCCTGGCCGAACGGGTCCGCGCCGCCGAGAACGACCCGCTGGCCGAACTGCTGGACCGTGGCGGGGTGGCGGCCTCGTTCCGCCTGCTGACCACCGGGCAGCTGTCGCCCCGGACGCTCGACCGCTACGCCGAACGGATGCTGTCGGCCCCGCGCCCCGAACCGGCGACCGAAACGCTGCTGGCCGCTTTCGCGCAGGCGGCGGTGCCCTCCAGCCCCTATGCCTATGCCCGCGACATCACCGGCGAAACCGTGCTGGGCCTGATCGAGGCCGATCCCATGGCCGGCCGCACGCTTGAGCCGATCCTGCCCGACCGCGACTGGGTGCGGCTGCAAAACATCTGCGGCCCATAGGGTCGCCGGTCCGGGGTCTGTTGTTCTGGGGTCTGTTGCAGAGGGGCGACCCTGCCCCCCTGTCAGCCCGCCCTATCGTCTGCGAACGGCGCCCGCCGGGGCTGGCCGGGTGCCGGCCGCCTCGGGCGCCGAACGCGACGAGACGCGGATCGTCGCGGGCGCGCGCGCCTCGGCGAGCGAGCGCGCGGCGGGCCCGCTCAGCCTGACCACGCGCGGATGCGTTTCGACCGGCGCCAGCGTGCGCGGTACGGTGCGGGTCCAGATCAGGTCGGTTGCGGCATCGCCGCCGGCCGTCTTGACGCCGCGATGAATGTTCAGGCGGTCGTCCCCGCGTTCGACGCGCTTGTAGCCCGCCGGCACCGGCAGCCGCGCCTGGATCACCGAGGGCGCCAGCGAGCGTTCGGCCCGGTGCGGATTCAGCCGGCCATCCTTCCAGACCGTCCGGTAACCGGCGGGCACCGAGACGTTGGTGGTGTTCTGACGCTTGTCGTGAACGTGGCGCGGCACCACGCGCGTATCGCTGGGCAGCGTCAGCGACGACGACCGGTCCCAGCCCTTTCCGTAGGTGATCGGCGCTTCGGTCTGCGGGCCGCAGCGGACCCCGGTCTTGTTGATGAACTGCTGGCTGAACGCCGAGGCGTTGGGGCACCCGCCCGAGGCCGCGGGTGCCTTGGCGCGGCGCGGCTGGATCGGCGGCGCCGAGGGCTTGGCCTGCGGCGAAACGACGGTGGGCGCAGGCCCCGGCGATGGCCGGTAGACCGACGCCGCCGGCGGCCGGGCGGTGGTGGTTCGCGTCGTCGCAGGCGGCCGCGCGGTGGTGACGCGCGTCGTGGCCGGAGCGGTGGCGCGAGGCGCAGCCGGCGCCGGGACCGTGCGCGGCGTCGCCACGCGCGTCGGGGCCGGGGCGGGTGACGGCCTGGGTGGCGCCGGTTTCGCCGCCACGGCGGGTTTCGCCGCCGCGGGCTGCGGGTTGGAGATCACAGTCACTTTCTGGACCGGTTTCGCCGGGCTCGCACCGGCAACCGCCGTGGGCTTGTATCCGCAGACCTGCTTGCGCGCGCGCGACACCCGCGGCACCCAGGTCACGTTGCCGTCGATCCCGGCGCGGATGTAGATGCAGCCGCGACTGTCGATATACTGCTTGCCCGTGTAGGAGGCGGGCGGAAATTCCGCCGGTGGCTGCGCGTTGCGAAGCGTCTGCGCATCTAGCGTCGTCAATGCGACTGACCCCAAAATGATGCCGCTTGCGATAATTCTCGTCAATTTCATCGCTGCCCCCACAACATATGGGAACAGAATGCCGCAAATGACGCCATGAGTAAAGCGAACTCTGGCCCGGACGCGGCCGCGCGCCGGGCGCCGGGGCGCGCCCGGACCGACCCGGAACGAGGCAGCTTCTAGCGGGTTCCGAACATCCGGTCGCCGGCATCGCCCAGTCCGGGCAGGATATAGCCCTTGTCGCTCAGCTGCCGATCGACGGCGGCGGTCACGATGGGCACGTCGGGATGCGCCGTGGTCATCCGCTCGATCCCCTCGGGCGCGGCCAGCAGGCACAGAAAGCGGATGTTGCGCGCCCCGGCGCCTTTCAGAAGGTCCACCGCCGCGGCCGAGGAATTGCCCGTGGCAAGCATCGGATCGACGACGATGACCAGCCGTTCCTCCAGAGCCGAGGGCACCTTGAAATAGTACTGCACCGGTTGCAGCGTCGCCTCGTCGCGGTAGAGCCCGACAAATCCGACCCGCGCCTGCGGCACCAGTTCGAGCACCCCGTCGAGCATGCCGTTGCCGGCCCGCAGGATCGACACCAGCGCCATGTTGCGCCCCGCCAGGCTGGGCGCCTGCATCTCTTCCAGCGGCGTGCGGATGGAACGCTGGCTCAGCGGCATTTCGCGGGTGATCTCGTAGGCCAGCAGCAGCGTGATCTCGCGCAGGAGCTGGCGGAAAACCGAGGACGGCGTTTCGTTTTCCCGCATCAGGGTCAGCTTGTGCTGAACCAGCGGATGATCGACGACGGTCACGGATTTCGACATGGCGGCACTCCCCGGGTTTGCTGCGCCCGTTGTGGCCCAGCCGCGCCCGGCCCGCAACCCCGCGGGCAGCGGCGATTGTACGCAACATTCGACAGGCTGCCGGGGCCAGGCCCGGCCAAAGCCCTTGCGCCACCGCGTCCGATCGTACTACGCGGTCGGCGACACGCCGCAAGGGGACGGATTACGTGACACCGACACCGAACAGATGGAAGACGCTGGACAAGGATCTCGGCCGGATCTCCCAGCTCGAATCCGCAACCGCCTATGTCGGCCGGCCGATGGTGGCGACCGGCATCGCGCTGGCCTTCATCGCGGTCACGGCGCTGGCCGCGGCGGTGTTCTTCGGGACCGCGCCGGTCAATCTGGTCGTCGTCGCGGCAGCCGCCTTCGGCGCCTACATGGCGATCAACATCGGCGCCAACGACGTCGCCAACAACATGGGGCCGGCGGTGGGCGCCAACGCGCTGACCATGGGCGGCGCCATCGCCATCGCCGCCATTTCCGAAAGCGCCGGTGCGCTGCTGGCCGGGGGCGACGTGGTCTCGACCATATCCAAGGGAATCATCGACCCCGTCTCGGTGCAGGACACGAACGTCTTCATCTGGGCGATGATGGCGGCGCTGATCTCGTCGGCGCTGTGGGTGAACCTGGCCACCTGGATCGGCGCGCCGGTCTCGACCACGCATTCCGTGGTCGGCGGCGTGATGGGCGCCGGCGTGGTCGCCGCGGGCACCGCAGCCGTCAACTGGCCGACCGTGGGCGCCATCGCCGCAAGCTGGGTCGTCTCGCCGCTGCTGGGGGGGATCGTCGCGGCGCTGTTCCTGGCGCTGATCAAGGCGCAGATCATCTATCAGGACGACAAGATCGCCGCGGCGCGGCGCTGGGTGCCGATCCTGGTCGGCATCATGGCCGGCACCTTCACGACCTATCTGGCGCTCAAGGGGCTGAGCCGGGTGCTGGAGATCGACCTTGCCACGGCGCTGCTGATCGGTGCCGTTTCGGGCGTGGCGGTCTATGCCGTGACGCGCCCGATGATCCGGGCCAGGGCCAAGGGCATGGAGAACCGCAACAAGTCGATCAAGACCCTGTTCGCCCTGCCCCTGGTCATCTCGGCGGCGCTGCTGAGTTTCGCCCATGGCGCCAACGACGTGGCCAACGCGGTGGGGCCGCTTGCGGCCATCGTGCATGCCGCCCAATTCGGCGACTTCGCCGAACGGGTGTCGATCCCGACCTGGGTCATGGTGATCGGCGCCTTCGGCATCTCGTTCGGGCTGTTCCTGTTCGGGCCGAAACTGATCCGCATGGTCGGCAGCCAGATCACCAAGCTGAACCCGATGCGCGCCTATTGCGTGGCGCTGAGCGCGGCCATCACGGTGATCTTGGCGAGCTGGCTGGGCTTGCCGGTCAGTTCGACCCATATCGCCGTGGGCGGAGTCTTCGGGGTGGGCTTTTACCGCGAATGGCACATGGAACGGCGCCTGCGCGGCAATGGCGAGAAAAAGCCCAAGGTCAAGCAGATCGGCAACGACGAACGCCGCCGCCGCAAGCTGGTGCGCCGGTCCCATTTCCTGACCGTCATCGCGGCCTGGGTGATCACGGTGCCGGCGGCGGCGCTGATGTCGGGGGTGATCTTCCTGATCCTGAACGCGCTGACCGGCTGAGGGCAGGCGGGGGCGCGCGGCATTCCCGCCCTCACACGCCCAGGCACCAGCGCATGATCGCCTTCTGCGCGTGCAGGCGGTTCTCGGCCTCGTCGAAGACCACCGAATGCGGCCCGTCCATCACCGCGCTTGTCGCCTCCTCGTCGCGATGCGCCGGCAGGCAGTGCATGAACAGGGCCTTTGGCCCGGCCTGCGCCATCAGCGCCTCGTTCACCTGATAGGGGCGCAGCATGTTGTGGCGCCGCTCGCGCGCGGACTGCGCGTCATGCATGCTGACCCAGGTGTCGGTGACGACCAGATCGGCGCCCGCGACCGCTTTTTCGGGGTCGCGTTCGATGATCACCTTGCTGCCCCGGCCGCGGGCAAAGCCGATCGCGTCGGCCTGCGGATCGAGCCGGGCCGGGCCGGTGAAGGTCAGATCGAAGCCGAACTGGCCCGCCGCGTGCAGGAAGGAGGCGCAGACATTGTTGCCGTCTCCGGCCCAGACCACCTTCCTGCCCGCGATCGGGCCGCGATGTTCCTCGAAGGTCATCACGTCGGCCATGATCTGGCAGGGATGGGTGCGGTCGGTCAGCCCGTTGATGACCGGCACATCGGCGAATTCCGCCATCTCGCTGAGCACGGTTTCATCATATGTGCGGATCATGATCAGATCGACATAGCGCGACAGCACGCGGGCGGTGTCGGCGATGGTCTCGCCGTGGCCGAGCTGCATGTCGCTGCCCGACAGCACCATGGTCTGCCCGCCCATCTGGCGCACGCCGACATCGAAGGACACGCGGGTGCGGGTCGAGGGTTTTTCGAAGATCAGCGCCACCATGCGTCCGGCCAGCGGCTGTTCGTCGTCGCACGCCCCGCGCGAACGCCCGGAACGGGCACGCTTCATGGCGCCGGCCTGGTCGATCATGGCGCGCAGCGCCGCCCGGTCGGTGGTGTGGATGTCGAGAAAGTGGTTCATGTCGGCGGCTTTCCGTCTTGCCGAAAGCGCCGGGGGCTGCCTGCCCCCGGACCCCCGGGAGTATTTTGCACCAGAAAGAAGTCAGGACGGCGTCATCCGGGCCGCGGCGCGGTCGAGACGGGCCACACCTTCGGCGATCTCGTCCTCGGTGATGACCAGCGGAGGCAGCAGGCGGATGACGTTGTCGGCGGCGGGCACGGTGATCAGCTGCTCGGCATGGCCGGCGGCGACGAGTTCGGCGTTGGGCACGCGGCATTTGAGGCCCAGCATCAGGCCCAGGCCGCGCACCTCCTCGAACACGTCGGGATGGGCGGCCACCAGCCCCTCGAGTTTCTGGCGCAGCGATCCGGCGCGGCGGTTGACCCCGGCCAGGAATTGCGGATCGGCGAGGATGTCCATCACCGCGCAGCCCACGGCGCAGCCCAGCGGGTTGCCGCCATAGGTCGAGCCGTGGGTGCCGGCGGTCATGCCGGCGGCGGCGGCTTCGGTGGCCAGCACCGCGCCCAGCGGAAAGCCGCCGCCGATGCCCTTGGCCACCATCATGATGTCGGGCTCGATTCCGGCCCATTCATGGGCGAAGAGCCGCCCGGTGCGTCCCATGCCGCACTGCACCTCGTCGAGGATCAGCAGGACCCCGTGTTCGTCGCACAGATCGCGCATCCCCTTCAGGCACTGGTCGGGCAGCGGTCTTATGCCGCCCTCGCCCTGCACCGGCTCGACCAGGATGGCGGCGGTGGTGTCGGTGATGGCGGCGGCGAGCGCGTCGTGATCGGCCCAGGGCAGATGCACGAAGCCCGGCAGCAGGGGTGCAAATCCGCGGGTCATCTTTTCCGACCCGGCGGCGGCGATGGCCGCCGAGGACCGGCCGTGGAAGGCGCCATCGAAGGCGATGATGTCGGTACGCCCGGGCCGGCCGGCGTCGAAGAAATGCCGGCGCGCCATCTTGACGGCCAGTTCACAGGCCTCGGTGCCGGAATTGGTGAAGAACACGGTATCGGCAAAGGTTGCCGCCACCAGCCTGTCGGCCAGCGCCTGCTGTTGCGCGATCTCGTAGAGGTTGGAGACATGCCAGAGCCTGTTGGCCTGATCCGTCAGCGCCGCCACCAGTGCCGGATGGGCATGGCCCAGCGCGTTCACCGCGATGCCCGCGCCCAGATCGAGGAAACGGCGGCCGTCGGCCTCGGTCAGCCAGCATCCTTCGCCCTTGACGAAGCTGAGCGGCGCGCGGTTGTAGGTCGGCAGAACGGACGGGATCATCGGGGCATCCTCTATGCGGCACAAGGCCCTTGAATGCATCACCAAGGGCGGTTTCGTCAATGATCTGAAAGCGGGCAATCCGCAAGCGGTGTGCGAAGGCGGCCGCGGCGCCGCCGGATGGCGCCGCCAGACGGGCAGCGGTGCGCGACGCGCGGGCCGATTCGCGTGCCGGGCGGTCCGGGACGCCTTGTAACTCGGGCCGGGGTGATTAGTATAGGGCGCTGTCATGAATGAGGAAGCGGCCATGGCCGGGGGCCGCTTCCCAGCTTTGGAAGGGTGGCGATGTCGTGGACTGACGAGCGTGTGGAACTGCTCAGGAAAATGTGGGGCGAGGGCCAGTCGGCCAGCCAGATCGCCAAGGAACTGGGCGGGGTGACGCGCAATGCGGTGATCGGCAAGGTGCATCGGCTGGGTCTGTCGAACCGGACCACGGGCAGCGCCGCGGCCAAGCCCGAGCCCAGGGAAAAGCCCGCCGCCGCGGCCAGGCCCGAGGCGCGGCCCAGGGCCGAGGCGGCGGCGCCGGCCAGGACCGAACCGGCGCGGGCGCCCGATCCGGCACCGGCCGCCGAAAGCCGCCCGCCGGCACCGGCGCGCAAGCAGATCATTCCCGCCGGCCAGCCGCTGCCGCCGCAGCCCTCGGCCAACGAGATCAGCCCCGAGGCGCTGGCCAAGGTCAATGCGGTCGAGAAGAAGGCCAGGCGGCTGAGCCTGATGGAACTGACCGAGCGGACGTGCAAATGGCCGGTGGGCGATCCGGCAACCGACGATTTCTGGTTCTGCGGCCTGCCGGTGCAGGCCGGCAAACCCTATTGCGAGGCCCATGTCGGCGTCGCTTTCCAGCCGATGAGCGCCAGGCGCGACCGCCGCCGCTGAGCCGGCGCAGGTCGGAATGCGCGCCTGCGGCGCATGGCTGTCGTCTCGGCGCCGGCCTGCGGCCGCCGCCTCTTGTGCCTCCGGCGGGAGTTTCCCGGGCAAGATGAAGCCCCGGAGAGCAATCGGCGTGTTGTTTGCCGGCGCGGGGTTGGCGGCGGCCCGCGTTTGACATAGCTGATGGAGTCGGAGCCACAATTGCAGGAAAGGCCGCAGCCATGACCGACGCCCCATCCTATACTCCGCCCGACGTCTGGACCTGGGACAAGGAGGGCGGCGGACGTTTTGCCGGCATCAACCGCCCCGTGGCCGGGCCGACCCACGACCGGGAACTGCCGGTCGGCAGGCACCCCTTGCAGCTTTATTCGCTGGCCACTCCCAACGGCGTCAAGGTGACGGTGCTGCTGGAGGAGTTGCTGGCCGCCGGCCATGCGGGCGCGGAATACGACGCATGGCCGATCCGCATCGACGAGGGCGACCAGTTCGGCAGCGGCTTCGTGGCGGTCAACCCCAACTCGAAGATCCCGGCGCTGATGGACCGTTCGGCCGATCCGGCGGTGCGGGTGTTCGAATCGGGCGCCATCCTGCTGTATCTGGCCGAGAAGTTCGCCGCCTTCCTGCCGGCCGATCCCGGGCGGCGCCCCGAGATGCTGTCCTGGCTGTTCTGGCAGATGGGCAGCGCCCCCTATCTGGGCGGCGGGTTCGGGCATTTCTATGCCTATGCGCCGGAGAAGTGGAAATACCCGATCGACCGTTTCGCGATGGAAGCCAAGCGCCAGCTCGACGTGCTGGACCGCGCCCTTGCGGAGCGTCGTTTCATCACCGGCGATGACTATACCATCGCCGACATGGCGATCTGGGCCTGGTACGGGCAGTTGGCGCTGGGGCGGCTTTACGATGCGGGCAGGTTCCTGGATGTGGAGAGCTATGGCAACCTTGTGCGCTGGGCCGGGGAGATCGACGCCCGTCCGGCGGTTCGGCGCGGGCGCATGGTCAACCGCACCTTCGGGGAGCCATCGTTGCAACTGCACGAACGCCACGACGCGGGCGACTTTCAGACCCGCACGCAGGACAAGCTGAACCCCGAAGCCGCCGGCGGCTGAAACGCGGCAGGACCCCGAGCGCGCTGCCTCAGCGCAGGATCGGCGGCTTGTCGGGGTCGCTGCCCGGCGCGGCGCGCACCGGGCGCTGACGCGGTTCGGGGCGGGGCAGCGCGATGCTGTGGCCCGCCGACTCGAGGTCTTGCGCCAGCGGATCGGCGGCGGCGAAAAAGCCGACATCGAGCGCGCCGGACCCGAGCCCCGAGAATATCACCGCCTCGCCGACCGCCTTGGCCAGCGCGGCGCGCGCCCCGGGACGGGCGTCGACAAAGCCCAGCATGTGCCCGCTGCCACCGTCGTGGTAGCGTACGCGGGCCAGCCAGGCCGACCCCGCCAGCCCGCCCGCCCCGGCCAGCCGTGCCTCGAGCGCCGCGACAAGCGCGCCGCCGGGGCCCTCGGGGGGCGCAAACCCGGCGATCCGCGCCTCGATCTCGGCGGGAACATGGCCCAGGGTATCGCACAGCCAGGAGAGCGCGTCGGCCGGAATCAGGATCGAGGAGGGCGCCACGTCGAGGTTCAGCCCCAGGCCGATCCCCTGCCCCGCCAGCATGGCGGCCAGTGCGCGGCCCGAAAGCAGCGCGTGGGCCGTCACCCGGCCGGTGAAGGCGGCCAGACGGTCTTCGCGGTCGAAGGCGAGCACAAAGCGCCCCTCCTCGACCTCGAACGTCTCGGGCGACAGGGTTTCGCCCTGCGCCTCCTGGGTCAGCATCAGGAACAGTTCGGCATCGGCCAGCGTCTCGAAGAACCGCAGTCGCGGGGCCGCGTCTTCGGGGGCGGCCTGCATCGCGGCATGGGCGGCATCAAGGGGGGTGGTTTCACGCATCCAGAACCTCGCGGACCCGGGCGCGCAGCGCCGGCAACAACTCGGCGGCGAACCACGGATTCTTCTTCAGCCATGCCGTATTGCGCCAGGACGGATGAGGCAAGGGAAACACCAGCGGCGCATGATCGCGCCAGCCGCGCACGGTGGCGGTGACCGGCGCGCGCACGCCCAGATGCCAGCGCTGCGCATGCGCGCCGACCAGCACGCTCAGTTCCACGCCGCGCAGGGCCTCCATCACCTGGGCGTGCCAGGTCCGGGCGCAGAGGGGCGGCGGCGGCAGGTCCGATCCGCGCGCGTCATAGCCGGGAAAGCAGAAGGCCATGGGCACCACCGCCACGCGGTCGCGGTCATAGAAGGTCTTCTCGTCGATGCCCAGCCAGTCGCGCAGCCGGTCGCCCGACGGGTCGGTGAAGGGCCGGCCCGAGGCATGTACCCTGGCCCCGGGCGCCTGTCCGGCGACGAGAATGCGCGCGCCGGGGCGGAACCAGACGACGGGGCGCGGCGCGTGGGCCGTGGCGGTGGCCGCGAACCGGTCGGCGCACAATCGGCAGCCGCGGATGTGCGCGGCCAGGTCGTCCTGCGGGCCGTTCATGGCGCCCGGTCCGCCCGCCGCCGGCGGGTCGGGCCGGCGGGCGCCACATCGGCGTCTGGTGCAGGCAGTGTTTCGCGCGCGGAAACAACACATCCCCTGCGATGGGTTGCAGCGCCGCGGATCGCCGGCGCGCGCGCATCGGCCCGATCCCGCGACACGCCCGCTTGCCGGCGGCATCGCCAATGGCTATTTGTTTCACAATTCGACATAATGTGGCCAAGATCGACTGTTAGGTCGTTAACATACCTCTGATAGAGAGGACAGACGCCAGCGGCGGCAAGACCGCGACCGTCGGCACGACCGGCAGGAGACAACGGGCAGCGCCAGAACCGAACCGATGCTTGAATTCGAGAATGTCAGCAAATCCTTCTGGACCGGCACCCAGCGCAAGGTGATTCTGGACAAGGTGTCGTTTCGCGTCGAACTGGGCAACTCGCTGGGTATACTGGCCCCCAACGGCACCGGCAAGACGACGCTCATCAACATGATGGCCGGGCTGGAGAAACCCGACGACGGCGAGATCCGGCGCGGCTGCAACGTGTCCTTTCCGCTGGGGTTCATGGGCGGCGTGATCAGCCGCATCTCGGCCCATGAGAACGCGCGCTACATCGCCAAGCTCTACGGGCTCGATCCCGATTATGTCGAGGCCTATTGCCGCTGGCTGTGCAACCTCGGCGAGTATTTCGACCAGCCGCTGGGCACCTATTCATCGGGGATGCGGGCGCGATTCTCGTTTTCGCTGATGCTGGCGCTGGATTTCGACATCTACCTGATCGACGAAGGCATGCCCGGTTCCACCGATACCGAGTTCAACCGCAAGGCCGGCGCCATCCTGGAGGAGCGGCTGCGCACCACGACGATCGTCATCGTCTCGCATCAGGCTGACATTCTCGAAAAATTCGCCCGTTCGGCCGGTGTGCTGATGAACGGGCGGCTGCATCTGTTCGATACCTTGGAAGAAGCGAAACAGCTCTATGACTACGAAACCCAAGGCTAAGAGATTCCGCATCCGGCGCAGCCCGTCGGCAGCGGCGGGTGCAACGGCCGCATCAGGCGCGGCATCAGGCGCGGCGGCGGCCACGGCGCTGCGCGAGGCGCCCGATCCGCACCCCGCCGGCAGCGACGACCGGCCGGCGCCTGTGGGTACCGGCGATTCAGCCCCGAAGGCGCAGCCCCGCGCGATGCACGGCGATGTCGCGTCGAGCCGCGAAACCCGGGCCGAGACCGATATCGACGCGATCCGCCGCGAGGGGCTGACCGGGCGCCAGTTGCGCATGGCCCGCCGCGTGGCGCAGAAACACAACCTGCCGGCAACCTCGGATTTCGACGCGGTGCGCCTGCTGCGCCAGGCGGGAATCGACCCGTTCCAGCGCGCCAACATGCTGGAACTTGTGGTGCCGTTCCGCGACGGCGGCGATGGGGGGGGCGACGACGCCGGCCCCGGGGCCGACAGGGACAAGCCCGAAAGCCGCATCCAGCTGCCCCAGACGATTCCCGCCGGCAAGCAGACCCTGCCATCGACCGAACTGAACCCGATGGAAAAGCGGATGCGCGAGATCGGCGAGATCCAGCGCGACATCGCGCGGCGGCGGCGGCGCAAGCTGGCGCTGCTGATGACCCGGCTGGCGTTCTTCGTGCTGCTGCCGACCGTCATCGTCGGCTGGTATTTCTACGCGGTCGCCACGCCGATTTATTCGACCAAATCGGAATTCCTGATCCTGAAGGCCGACAATTCCGGCGGCGGCGGTCTGGGCGGGCTGCTTTCGGGCACCCAGTTCGCCACCAGCCAGGATTCGATCGCGGTCCAGTCCTATCTGCAATCCAAGGATGCGATGCTGCGGCTTGACCGCGATGTCGGGTTCAAGTCGCATTTCACCCAGCCCTGGATCGACCCGATCCAGCGGCTGAGCCCCGACCCCAGCAACGAAGAGGCCTACAAGACCTACCGGAAATACGTGACGATCGGGTACGATCCGACCGAGGGCGTGCTGCGCATGGACGTTGCCGCCGCCGACCCCGAGGTCGCGGCCGAATATTCGCGCAAGCTCATTTCCTATGCCGAGGAGCGGGTCAACCACCTGAGCGAGCAGAAGCGCGAGGACCAGATGCGCGACGCGCAACTGGGCTTTGAGGAAGCCGAGGCCGAACGCCAGAAGGCGCAGGAGGCGCTGGTCGCGCTGCAACAGAGGGGGGCGCTGCTCGATCCCGAAGGGGTGATCGCGGCGCTGCGCGGGCAGATCAACAACGTCGAGATCCAGTTGCAGGAAAAGCAGCTGCAACTGGCCGCCCTGCTGGACAACGCGCGGCCCAACCAGGCCAAGGTGGACGGCGCAAGCGCCGATGTGCGGCGGCTGGAAAACCTGCTGACCGCGCTCAACGAACGGATGCTCGATGCCTCGCTGGGCGAAAACTCGCTGGCCGAACTCAGCGTGCGCATCCAGATGGCCCAGGCCGATCTGGCGACCCGCGACATGATGCTGCAATCCGCGCTCCAGCAGGTCGAACAGACCCGCATGGAAGCCAACCGCCAGGTGCGCTATCTGACCACAAGCGTCGAACCGGTGGCCAGCCAGGAACCCAGCTTTCCGCGCAAGTTCGAGAATACCATTTTGGCATTCCTGATCTTTTCCGGTATCTACCTGATGATCTCGCTTACCGCGTCGATCCTGCGCGAACAGGTGTCATCGTAAGGGCTGTGCAAGGGCTGTCATGAAACATGTTGAAGTCGCCGGGCTGAGCATCGGCAACGACCGCCCGCTGACGGTGATTGCCGGCCCCTGCCAGCTGGAATCGGGCGATCACGCCCAGATGATCGCCGGCACCATGAAGGAAATCTGCGATGCCGCGGGGGCACAGTTCGTGTTCAAGGCGTCCTATGACAAGGCCAACCGCACCTCGGTTTCGGGCCGGCGCGGCATGGGGATCGAGGCCGGGCTGAAGGTTCTGGACGGCATCCGCACGGGCCTGGGCGTGCCGGTGCTGACCGACGTGCACAGCGAGGGCCAATGCGCCCCGGCGGCGCAGGCGGTCGACATCCTGCAAATCCCCGCCTTTCTGTGCCGCCAGACCGATCTGCTGCTTGCCGCGGGGCAGACCGGCGCGGCGATCAACGTCAAGAAGGGCCAGTTTCTCGCGCCCTGGGACATGCCCAACGTGATCGCCAAGATCGAAAGCACCGGCAACACCCGGATCCTGCTGACCGAACGGGGCAGCTCGTTCGGCTACAACACGCTGGTGGCCGACATGCGCTCGCTGCCGCAGATGGCGCGCACCGGCTATCCGGTGGTGATGGACGCGACCCATTCGGTGCAGCAGCCCGGCGGCATGGGCGGCAGTTCCGGCGGGCAGCGCGAATTCGCCCCCGTGATGGCGCGCGCGGCGGTGGCCATCGGTGTGGCGGCGGTGTTCATCGAAACCCACGAAGACCCCGACCGCGCGCCCTCGGACGGGCCGAACATGATCCCGCTTGACCGGATGGCACCGCTGATCGACGCCTTGATGCGCTTCGATGCGCTTGCCAAGGCCGACCCGATTGCAATCTGACCCATTATTGACGGACTTCCCATGACCAGACCCGCCGCCACCGTGACGCCCAACACCTGGGAATTCCTTCGTGACCCGATGATCGCGCCCACCGGGTTTCGCGAATACGACGCGCGCTGGAAATACCCCGACGAGATCAACCTGCCCGGCATGACCGCGCTGGGCCTCGGCCTTGGCACGCAGATGCGCCGGCGCGGCATCGAACCGGAAATCGCCGTCGGCAACGATTACCGGGACTATTCGCTGGCCATCAAGCAGGCGCTGATCCTCGGGCTGGTGCAGGCCGGGATCAGGGTGAAGGACATCGGCCCGGCGCTCTCGCCCATGGCCTATTTCGCCCAGTTCCACCTGGACGTGCCGGCGGTTGCCATGGTCACGGCCAGCCACAACCCCAACGGCTGGACCGGGGTCAAGATGGGCTTTGACCGCCCCCTGACCCACGGCCCCGACGAAATGGACGAACTCAAGGGCATCGTGCTGAACGGCGAGGGCGAGGCCCATCCGGGCGGCTCCTGCGAATTCGTCGACGGCGTGCGCGAGGCCTACCTCGACGATCTGGTCGGCGATTTCGCCATGACCCGCAAGCTCAAGGTCGTCTGCGCCACCGGCAACGGCACCGCCAGCGCCTTCGCACCCGAACTGTTAGAACGCCTCGGCGTCGAGGTGGTGCCCAGCCACAACCGGCTGGATTACACCTTTCCGCACTACAATCCCAACCCCGAAGCCATGGAGATGCTGCACGACATGGCCGCCACGGTGCGCGCATCGGGCGCCGATTTCGCGCTGGGCTTCGACGGCGACGGCGACCGCTGCGGCGTGGTCGACGACGAGGGCGAGGAGATCTTCGCCGACAAGGTCGGAGTCATCATGGCGCGGGATCTGGCCAGACTGTATCCCGGCGCGACCTTCGTGGCCGATGTGAAATCGACCGGCCTGTTCGCCAGCGACCCCGAATTGCAAAGACACGGGGCCAAGGCCGATTACTGGAAGACCGGCCACAGCCACATGAAACGCCGGGTCAAGGACATCGGCGCGCTGGCGGGGTTCGAGAAGTCGGGCCACTACTTTCTCGCCGAACCGGTCGGGCGGGGCTATGACTGCGGCATGCGGGTGGCGGTGGAAATCTGCAAGCTGATGGATCGCAACCCCGGCAAGTCGATGTCGGATCTGCGCCGCGCGCTGCCCAGAACCTATTCCACCCCCACCATGTCGCCCTGGTGCGCCGATACCGAGAAATACGAGGTGCTGTCGCGCCTGGTGGGCAGGCTGGAAAAGCTGGCCGCCGAGAACGGCACCATCGGAGGCCGCCGGATCGAGCGCGTGGTAACGGTGAACGGCGCCCGCGTCATCCTCGACAACGGCGGCTGGGGCCTGGTGCGCGCATCCTCGAACACGCCCAATCTGGTCGTGGTCTGCGAAAGCCCCGAAAGCGAGGCCGAATTGCGGGCGATATTCGCCGATATCGACGCGGTGATCCGCACCGAGCCCTCGGTGGGCGCCTACGACCAGATCATCTGAGCCGGCGGGCCTTCACCAAGGCCGCGGACCCGCCGTTTCCTGCTGCCGGCACCTACCCGGCGGCGGGCGCGCCCTTGCTCTCTCGCTCAGTCCGCGCCGAGCAGCTTCAGCAAGCCCTTTCTGGCCTCATCCTCCAGCTTGTCCTTCAGCGCATCCTCGACCGACTGGCCCTCGGGCACGCGCACGCCGAGTTCGCGCTGCAATTTCTCCTCGACCTTGTCGCGCGCCTTGCGCTCCAGTTCGTCGCGTTTTTCTTCCACCTTTTCCCTCAGCGCATCGCTCAGCTCCGGCTTGATGCGCGGCGCGGCCCAGGGCCCGACAACGCGCACCGAAACCGCCAGCCTTTCGCCTGATGCGTCCTGCAAAGCCACGGGCGTGAACAGATAGTCCACGTCGCGCGCGCCCAGGCCCACCCGGCCCGCGCCTTCGGCGTGGAACCGCGACAGCTTCAACACCAGATCGTCATTGAACAGATCGCCCGCGGCCAGCGTGTAGCTGGCGTCGAGGCTGTCGAACACCGTGGTGCCCCCGGCAGCGGCGGCGCCGCGCATCAGCCGGTCGAGGTCGAACCCGGCGATCACCCCGCGCCCCATCGCGACCGACCCCTTGCCCGAGAGCGAGTGCATGATCGCGTCCACCGAGTTCCCGACGCCGAGAAACTCCAGATCGCCCGCCGCCGCGCCCGACAGGCGCTCGACGCCCGCCAGCGCACCCAGCGCCTTGCGCATCTCGATGTTCTCGGCATGCAGCTTGCCGCCCACCGACAGGCGGCCCCGGTTGTTGGCCACAAGCTGCCCCGCGAGCGTGCCACCGAACACCGATACCGGCTCAAAATGCAGCACGGCGCGCGAACGCTCCAGATCGAGCGTCGCGCGGATCGCGCCAATCCGCACCGTGCCGGTATCGAGGCTGTCGGCCGTCAGGCGCAGGCTGGCGTTCACCAGCCCCAGCGCCGAAGCGTCGATCGGATCCTTGGACCAGCCCGCGGCGTCCGGCGCGCCGCCCCCCGCGCCGCCCCCTTGCAGGGCTGGCGAGAGATCGAGCGCGCCGGCGTTCAGCCGCGCCTTGAGCCGGGGCGGATCGCCCGGCACGAGATCGGCCGCGCCGGTCAGGCTGTTGCCATCCAGCGCCAGCGCCAGATCGCGCAGCGCCAGCCGGCCATCGGCGGTATAGGTCGCCTGCGTCTCGACCCTCATCGCGCGCCCCAGCCCGCGCGGCGGCGCCGCGCCCTTCAGCCCCAGCCCGGCCAGCATGGCGGCGGTATCCTCGGCCCCCAGCACGACCTGCCCGGCCAGGTTTCCGGCGATATCGGCGCGCCCGTCAAAGCGCGCCTCGCCCCCCGGCAGCAGAGCGCGCAGCGCCACCGGCACGACCGCGCCGGCAAGGAAATCGCTCATGCCATCGATTCGCGCAGAAATCTCGACGGGCTCGCCGGACGGGCGCAGCGTCGCGTCGATCTCGACCGGCGCGCTCGCATCGGGCCAGCGCAAATCCAGCGCCGCGAGGTCGAGATGCACCTCTTCCCCGCCGGCCGGCGCATAGATCAGTCGCGCGTCGCTCAGCCGCAACGCCTCGAGCCGGAAGGGAAGCGCCGCGCCATCCTTGCCCGTGCCGGCCGCCGGGGCCGACGGAGCGGCGGGGCCGGTGAATTCCCAGTTGCCGCGCCCGTCGGCCGCCCTCTCGAGCCGCAGAACCGGCGCGGTGGCGGCGATCCGTGTGATGCGCACCTCGCCGCGCAGCAACTCGGGCGCGGAAACGCCGATGGCAAGCGCCTCGGCGCGCAGCATCGGCTCGGGTCCGGCCCAGTCCGCGTTGGCAAGAACGACGGGGCCGGTCTCGACCCCCAGCACCGGCCACAGCGTCAGCCGCACATCGCCGCTGACGCTCAGATCGCGCCCGGTGCCGGCCT
>JAGRMG010000145.1 GCA_020441385.1 Paracoccaceae bacterium | reverse complement strand
TACCACATGCGCAAGCGCGAGGAACATACCGAATGGCTGGTGGCGCGGCTGGGGCATTCGGAGAAACCGGACGATTCCGCAGCCAACGCCGACATCCAGCCCGAAACCGAAAGCGCCAAACAGACGGTGCGGCGCTGAACCGGCGCGGCCGTTGGTCCGGGCCTGGGCCCGGGGCGCTTTCCTTCCACTGGCAAACAGGGGATACCGGGCGGGTTGGATCAAGGATTCGCGCATGCCCTTCGCCATGTCCCGTACCGAGTTCATCGCGCTGATCGCGATGATGTTCGCCACCATCGCGTTTTCCATCGACGCGATGCTGCCGGCGCTGCCCGCCATCGGCGCCGAACTCAGCCCCGATGACGTGAACCGGGCGCAGCTGATCCTGACCAGCTTCGTTCTGGGCATGGGCGTGGGCACGTTCTTTACCGGCCCGCTGTCCGACGCCTTTGGCCGGCGCAGCATCATCTTCGCCGGCTCGGCCATCTACATCGCGGCGGCGGCGGTGGCCTGGGCCGGCACCTCGCTTGAGGTGGTGCTGGCGGCGCGGGCGTTGCAGGGCCTGGGCGCCTCGGCGCCGCGCGTGGTGGGGCTGGCGGTGGTGCGCGACCTCTATTCGGGGCGTCAGATGGCGCGGATGATCTCGGTCGCGATGATGATCTTCACCATCTTCCCCGCCTTCGCCCCGATGATGGGCGCAGGCATCATCGCGCTGACCGGCTGGCGCGGCATCTTCCTGGCCTTCATCCTGTTCTCGCTGATCACGATCCTGTGGATGGGCCTGCGGCTGCCCGAATCGCTGCCCCGCGACATGCGCCGCCCGTTCAGGGCGCCGCTGCTGTGGGATGCCGTCTTGCAGATGCTGCGCCATCCCACCGTCCGGCTTTCGATCGTCGTGCAGACCCTGTGCCTGGGCGTGCTGTTTTCCATGCTGGTCATGGTGCAGCAGATCTATGACGTGATCTTCGGCCGCGCCGACAGCTTTCCGTTCTGGTTCGGCGCCGTGGCGCTGGTCTCGGGCAGCGCCAGCCTGCTGAACGCGGCGCTGGTGGTGCGGCTGGGGATGCGGCGGATGGTGACCTGGTCGCTGGCCTCGCAGATCGGGCTGACCGTTTTCGTGCTGGCGCTGCAAGGCGCAAATCTGCCGCCGGGGGCGCAGTTCGCCCTGTTCGTGGGCTGGCAATGCAGCGTGTTCTTCATGGCCGGCACCACGCTGGGCAATCTCAACGCCATCGCGATGGAGCCGATGGGCCACATCGCCGGCATGGCGGCCTCGGTCATCGGGGCCATCGCCACGGTATCGGCGGCGGTCATCGTGGCGCCCATCGGGCTTTTGTTCGACGGAACGCTGGTGCCGCTGGCGCTTGGCGTTCTGGTCATGACCTCGGCGGCGGTCGCGCTGATGCTCTACATGGGCCGGATCGAGGACAGCGTCGTCGTCTGATCCGTGGCGCCGCGTCAGTCGCCGCCCAACTCGCGTGACAGCGTTTCGACGTAGAGGAAATCGGCCAGTTCCTCGTGCGCCTCGGTCGCGGTCAGATTGTGGGTGGCGGCCAGGTGCGCCTCGAGCCGGCCGGGATCGGCCCCCAGGACGGACAGTGCGCCTTCGTCAAGATTGGGAAAACGCGCGCGGATGCGCGCGAGCGCGTCCGCCCTGTCGCGGGCCAGATCAATCATCGACTTCATCGAGCGCTCTCCGCGTCGTTTGCGAAATGCTCTTCCCCCGCGCAGTCTTGCAAGCGCTGCGCGACACGGCAAGCGAAAAGCTGCGGTGCGGGCTCATTCCCTCGCGTACCACCAGACATCGGGCAGAAAGCCGATCCGGTCGCCATAGACCGGCAGCCGGTCGGGATAGTGCAACTGCCTGACATGGGCGATGCGCCCGACATCGTATTGCCAGATCGGGATCACATAACGGCCCGCCATCAGCACCCGGTCGAGCGCCCGGACGGCGGCGATGAATTCGTCGTGGCCCGTCGCAGAGAGCATGGCGTCGATCATGGCGTCGGCGGCGGGTTCGTTCATGCCCATCACGTTGCGCGAGCCCGTCACATCCGCCCCGTCGCCGCCCCAGTAAAGGCGCTGTTCGTTGCCCGGGCTGAGCGACAGGTCGCGGCGGAACGTGGTCATGTCGAAATCGAACCCGGCCTCGCGGGCGGCATATTGCGCATCGTCCACCTTGACCGCGTGCATCGCGATGCCCAGCCGCTCCAGTGCGCGGGCATAAAGTTCGACCGCCGTCTGCATCTCGCCCGAATTCTGGCGCAACAGCACCTCGAAGGTGAAGGGCCGGCCGCGGGCGTCGCGCAGCACGCCGCCGCTGACGCTCCAGCCGGCCTGGTTGAGCAAATCCATCGCGCGGCGCAGGTTGGCGCGGTTGCGCGCGGTGCCGTCGCCGCGGGGCAGGGCATAGCCCTCAAGCGCACCGGGGGGCAGGCGGTCGGCAAAGGGTTCCAGCAGATCGCGCACGAGCCCGGTGGCCGGGCCGGGCCGCATGGCAAGCTCGGAATTGGAGAAATACGACGCGATGCGGGGTTGTACGCCCCCGGTCACGGTGTCGTTGACATATTCGAAGTTGAAGGCCAGCAGCATCGCCTCGCGCACCCGCCAGTCGTCGAAGGGCGCGCGGCGGGTGTTCATCACCAGCCCGGTCATGCCCGAGGGGCGGCGGTGGGGGATCTCCGATTTCACGACATCGCCGCGCTGCACGGCGGGAAAATCGTACTGGGTCTGCCATTTCTCGGCGTTGAATTCGCGGATCGCGGTCAGTTCCCCGGCCTTGAACGCCTCGAACAGGACGTTCTGGTCGCCGTAGAACTCGATGCGGATCTCGTCGAGATTGTTGGTGCCGCGGCGGAATGCCAGGTCGCGGCCCCAGTAGTCGGGGTTGCGCCGCAGGGTCAGATGGCGGCCGGCCTCGAAATCGGCGACGAGGTAGGGGCCGGTTCCGATGGGGATGTCATCAAGCCCCGACGCGGTGAAATCCTTGCCCTGCCATTGCGCCTTTTTCAGGATCGGGCGCATGCCCGCGATCAGCGCCAGTTCGCGGTTGTCGCCCGAAAACGAGATGCGGATGCCGCGCGGTCCGGTCTGTTCGATGCTTTCGATCTGGGCCCAGAGGCCGCGATAGCGCAGATGGCCCCGGGTGCCGAGAATCTCGTAGGACCAGATCACATCCTCGACCGTCACCGGGCTGCCATCGGCGAATCGGGCCTCGGGGCGCAGGGTGAATTCGACCCACGAGCGGTCGGGCGCGGTATCGACCGATTCGGCCAGAAGACCATAAAGCGTGAAGGGTTCGTCCCAGGACCGGCCCATCAGCGATTCATACCCCCAGAACCGCCATTGCCAGGGCGGCGTGCCCTTCTGGATGAAGGGGTTGAGCGAATCGAACCCGCCGGTATTGCCGAACACGATGCGCCCGCCCTTGGGCGCGTCCGGGTTGGCATAGGGCAGCGACACAAAATCCGGTGGAAGGGCGGGTTCGCCATACATAGCTATGGCGTGGGCTGGGTCTGCGGCAGCCGAACCGGTGCAGCCAACCGCCAGAGCCAGCGCCGCGAATCCGGCTAGCAGCCGCCGCGACGCGGAGAAAAAAACTGGCCCCATATCGGCAACAATCCCGCTCTGCCCTTGTTTTCTTGACCACGAAGCTAATGAGGGATTCACGTCTTTTCAAACTTTTAGCTTGGATGTTGCGCGGAAATTGCTTATAAAGGTGCCACTGCTCGATAGGTTTCTTGCCTGTATGAAACCTGCCTCAATAACTTAACGCCCGCTTCGTGCGGGCGTTTTTTTTTGGATGATCGGGCTGTGTCGTTTGCGCCGGCCGGGCGCGGCGGCGGGCGTCACTCGAACTGGCCGGCCAGTTGTTCGACCGACTCGCGAAGATCGGCCCGGACCGATTGGAAATCCGACTTGAGTTCGTCCCAGGCCTCGTCGCCGCTCGCCTTCAGCTTGTCGAGATTGCGCTGTGCCTCGTCCTGATGCGCGCGGGCCTCCTGAAGGCAGTTCTGGAACGAAACGCGCGCATCCTTTGACACATCGTCGGCCCGTTCGCCCAGCTTGTCGATTCTCGCCTGCGTCTCGCGCAGATCGGCCTGCGCGCTCTCGATAAAGGTCTGTCTGTCTGCCATGGGAGAAGTATCCAACCTCCGTTGTCGGGATTTTCGCATTACCTGGGGGCAACGTCCGGCAAGGCCGATGGTTCCCGCCGCAGGGGCGGCAGGGGCGGGGCCAAATCCGCTTTAACTTGCGGGTTGCCGGCCTATGATGCCGCCGAAATCGCAACAACAGGAGCGCGCGTTCCATGTCACTTCGCGGAAAGACCGCAATCATCACCGGATCGAACTCGGGAATCGGCCTCGGCATCGCCCGGGAACTGGCCCGGGCGGGGGCCGATATCGTGCTGAATTCCTTTACCGACCGGGAAGAGGATCACGCTTTGGCGCGCGATATCGCGCAGGAAACCGGCGTCGCGGCGCGATATGTCCGCGCCGACATGGCCAGTGGCGCCGATTGCCGCGCCCTGATCGAGACCGCCGGGCGCTGCGACATCCTGGTCAACAACGCCGGTATCCAGCACGTCGCGCCGATCGAGGATTTCGCGCCCGAAAAGTGGGATGCGATCATCGCCATCAACCTCAGTTCGGCGTTTCACACCACCGCGGCGGCGCTGCCGATGATGCGCGCCGCCGGCTGGGGCCGTATCGTCAACATCGCCAGCGCCCACGGGCTGACCGCCTCGCCGTTCAAGTCGGCCTATATCGCGGCCAAGCACGGGATTGTCGGGCTGACCAAAACGGCGGCGCTGGAAACCGCCGAACAGCCCATCACCTGCAACGCCATCTGCCCCGGCTATGTGCTGACGCCGCTGGTCGAGGCGCAGATTCCGGCGACCATGGAAAAATACGGCATGGGCCGCGAGGAGGTCATCAGGAAGGTGATGCTCGAACGCCAGCCCAGCCGCGAATTCGCCACGGTGGAACAGCTGGGGGGCACCACGGTGTTCCTGTGTTCGGACGCGGCCGCGCAGATCACCGGCACCACGATCAGCGTCGACGGAGGCTGGACGGCCCTTTGAACGGCCGGCACCTCGCTCAGAGGTCGAGTTCGACCCAGACCGGAACGTGATCGGACGGCTTTTCGCGGCCGCGCATTTCGGTGTCGATGCCGCTGTCGGTCAGCAGGTCGGCGGCCTGCGGCGTCAGCAGCACGTGGTCGATGCGGATGCCGTCGTTGCGGTTCCAGGCGCCGGCCTGGTAATCCCAGAACGAATAATGCCCGGGGCCGGGATGGCGGACCCGGAAGGCATCGGTAAAGCCGAGATTTCCGATCCGGCGAAACGCGGCGCGGCTTTCGGGCAGAAACAGCGCGTCGTTTTCCCAGGCATCGGGGCGTGCGGCGTCCTCGGCCTGGGGGATGACGTTGTAATCGCCCGCCATCAGCGCCGGTTCCTCCGCGGCCAGAAGCTCTTCGGCCCGGGCGCGCAGCCGCTCCATCCAGGCCAGCTTGTAGTCGTATTTCGGCCCCGGCGCCGGGTTGCCGTTGGGCAGGTACAGTGCGCAGACGCGCAGCGCGGCCTTGCCGACAACCGTCGCCTCGATCCAGCGGGCCTGATCGTCGCCATCATCGCCGGGCAGGCCGCGGCTGACATCCTCCAACGGAAATCTCGACAGGATCGCAACGCCGTTGAAGGATTTCTGCCCGTGCGTCTCGACGTTGTAGCCGCGGTCTTCGAACAAATCGCGCGGGAACGCCTGGTCGGGCGACTTGATCTCCTGCAACAACACGACATCGGGTCGCATCTCGTCCAGCCAGTCGGGCAGCGCATGTGCGCGGGCCTTGATGCCGTTGATGTTGAACGTGGCAATCTTCATGCGCGCCTCCCTTCAGGGTTCGTGCCGATCTATGACGATTGCGCGCCCTCAGGGCAAGAAGGCAGCCGCGCCGGGGGCGAATCACGGCCTGATCAAGGGGGCTTTCGGGAGGTCGATTCGCCGCCCCTGCGCGCCGCCCGGCGGTGCCGGGGCATCAAATGTGCGGCGGAAAACGGCCGGTTTCCGGCCTGTGGACAAGTTTTTTTTGACATGGCCGAATAACACGTTTGGGTTGAGTTTCAGATTTTTGACGCACGCATTTAATGTGGATAACTCAATCGGAATGCATCTAATGGTAGAAAAAATATTTTGCAAATCGCCCATAAGCTGCAACCGTGATGGGGCGATCAACTCTCAAACAGGAAGTCTGCCATGAACGCTCAACACAAAGTCTATGCGACCAACGCCCCTCTCACCACTAAAGAAGCCACGACCGGCCTGTTCGAAGGCGAGGGCACGGCGATGTTCTCGTCCGGTTCGGCGCCGGTGGGATCGGGCGATGCGCTGATCGGCGACGCGGTTTCGATGTTCTCGTCGGGCTCGGCCCCGATGGCCGCCCGCGACGGCCTGGCCGGCGATTGCGTCGGCATGTTCTCCTCGGGGTCGGCCCCCGTGCTTTCGGGCACCGTGATCGGCGGCGATCTGGTGCAGATGTTCTCGTCAGGCTCCGCGCCGGTCGCCAGCGGCGATGCGGCCAGCGGCGAGGGCACGCATATGTTCTCGTCCGGCTCCGCACCGGTCGCCAGCGGCGATGCGGCCAGCGGCGAGGGCACGCATATGTTCTCGTCAGGCTCCGCGCCGGTCGCCAGCGGCGATGCGGCCAGCGGCGAAGGCACGCATATGTTCTCGTCCGGGTCGGCACCGGTCGCCAGCGGCGAAACCACGGTGGGCGATGCGACGCAGATGTTCTCGTCGGGCAGCTGAGCCGGAAACCGGGACGTTCAGAAGAAGGAAGCCGAGATGTCCAATGTCATTCAGCTGAACGTCCCGACCCGCGCCCAGGGCGCGGCCGCGCGCCGGCGCGCCCTGATCTCGAGCTTTGCACAGCATCGCCGGTTCGGCGATGACGTGTTCTGGCTGAAGGAAAACGCCGAACTGCTCAACATCATGGAATGCACCGGCCAGAGCCTGGACGACGCGGCGCTGGCCCCGCATCGCGGCTTTCACGACCAGGTCGAGAAGCGGCTCGGCTTCTTTCCGCAATATTACCGGTTCCTGTTGTCGATCTGCCTGGATCTGGAAGATCTCGGCCTGCCGGGCACCAAGGCCGAGGCGCTGTGCCACTGGGCCGCGCGCGAGGGGCTGGCCGATGCCGAACTGTCGGATCTGCAACGCGCCGAGGCGCGGCGGCTGATGCTGCGCCGCGGAATCGACCCGCTGCCCGACGATACCGGCCTGACCGACCGGCTGCACCGCTTTGTCGACCGCTCGGAAACCTTCGCCATGCCGAACAAGAAGGCGGCCTATGAACTGACCCATATCGTGTTCTACCTGAGCGAGTACGGCCGTCGCGACCCCGGGCTTTCGGCGGCGGCGCGGATCAGCCTCGAATATGCCGGAATCCTCGCCTATCTCGAGCAGAATGCCGATCTGCTTGCCGAGATCTGCGTCGCCCTGCGGTTTGCCGGAGCCGAGCCCTCGCCGATCTGGGAGAACTGGCTGGAGCGCGAGACCCACCGTTTTGCCGTGAGCCATGGGCCGCAGGCATCGGCGGCGGACGACTATCATGACTATTTCGTCTGCAACTGGCTGATGGCGGCCTCGGGGCGCGATGCGTTCGTCAAGCCGGCCGAAGACGACCGCATGGCGTTCCATCGCGCCCAACCCCACGTTGGCCCGCTGCGCGAAATGTCCGAGTGCATGTTCCGGCTGGAGGATGCGCGCAGCGACGACTGGGAGGCGATGCGCCCGCATGTCGAGGATGCCCTGACCGACATCGGCCACGACATCCTGACCGAGGCACAGGCCAGCAGCGCGCGCTTTTCCGACTTCTTCGCCGGATTTGCACGCACCGGGCTGCGCGGGGTGGCGCTGTGAACCGGCCCGCGGCCAGGGTTTCGGCGCTGGGCGCCGGGCTGGTCGTTCTCTACACGGCGCTGATATCGTCGGCTGACGCCATAACCAAGCTTGTCGCGGGCGGATACGCCGCCCCCCAGCTTTACGCGCTGTCGGGGCTGATCGTGATCGCCCTCAGCGTCGCCGTCGACCGCCATCCAGGCCAGCGCCGGGGGCTGGCAACGCGCTGCCCGCGCGCGATGGCGATGCGCTCGGCCGCGACGGTCGTGGCGGCGCTGTCGTTCTTCCAGGCTTTCCGATTGCTGCCGCTGGCCGAGGTTTTCCTGTTCATCGGGCTGATGCCGATCCTGGCCGGCCTGATGTCGGGGCCGGTGCTGGGCGAACATGTCCGCCCGGCGGCCTGGGCGGCGTTGGCGGCGGGTTTCGTCGGCGTCATGTGCCTGTTTCCCTCGGGGCTGCATGCGGTCACCGCCGGGCATGTCTGGGCCCTGGCGGCGGCGGTCTCGGGTACCTTCTCGATGGTGCTGGCGCGCTATATCGGCCGGTTCGAGGCCAACGCGCTGGCGCAGGTGTTCTATCCCAACCTCGCGCTTTGCGCGACGATGGCGCTGGCGCTGCCGTTCGTGTGGCGGCCGATGCCGCTGGCCGATCTCGGCTGGGTGGCGGGCTATGCCGTGCTGCTGTTCGCGGCGCGCTGGGTGCTGGTGGTGGCGCTGCGGATGCTGGCGGCCTATGCGGTCACGCCGCTGATGAACCTGCAATTCGTCTGGATGGTGATACTGGGTGCGCTGTTCTTCCAGGAGTATCCGGCGCCGGGCAACTGGCTGGGTGTGGCGATCGTCGTCGGCACCGGGCTGTTCCTGGTCTGGGACCAGTTCGCGCCAGGCGGCACTGCCCGCTCCCGGCTGCCCCTGATCCCGCAAGGCCGGCGCCTGCGCAGCGACCCCTGAGAGGCGAAAACGCGCCCGTCTTCAGGAAATTGCATGTCTGATATGGACGGTGCGGGCCGATGTGCTAGCTTTGCAGGGTCAGGAGGATACCATGCCCAAACTGGTCCGGCTTTATATTCGCAACGTCCTGATCGGATTCGGCGTTGCCGCGGTTTTCGTCGGGGGGCTGCTGTGGCTCAACGTCATGAATCTCTGGCATCTCGTCAGCACGTCCGACGTCGGTGTCCTGGCGGTCGTGGTATTGTGGTTCGCCCACGGCATCGTGTTCGCGGGTGTCCAGTTCGGCTGGGCGGTGATGGCGATGGCCGAGCGCGACGACGACCGGCGCGGCGGAACGCCCGCGCTGGGCGCGCTGCGCCCCCTCGCCGTGAAGGCCACGGCGCGAAAGCCCCGCTGGCGCGGCTGAAGGCCGGCCCGCATGTGCTTGAAAATGCTGGATATGTGGCGGGACCACCAGGCAACCGTGCGGTTATGATTCCCGAGGACCTGCATGTACAGGTGGGCGCCGGGTAATCAGGCCAGGACCTGAACAGAGCCAGCCCCCTCGGAAATATTTAAGGCCACCGGAATGCAACCGTCCACGCGAAGGGCAGAACCCGCCACGCCCCAACCTAGGATGGGCCAGGGCGTTGGACAAGGGGGGTCGGGCAGGGATTTGTGACCGATGACGGATCGGGCGAATTCGTCGGACCATCCCGCCCGCCTGGGCTGTCGGCGCGACGCTGATCGAAGGTCGCATCGGGAATCCGGCGCAGGGAGTTGCCGATGGCCGTAGGGTGCGCACGGCGCCGGCAAGGCGCCGGGGCGCGCGCCGGGCCGGTTCAACCCCTGGCCCGAAATCCTGTCACGTCCAGTAGGGATCCGCCAGATCGCGTCCGATGACCGCCAGTTCATCCATGAGCTGCCTCGCGATCCTGTCTGACTCGGCCATTTCGGCGGGAAAGGACAGGCTCAGCCCGATCGGGCAACTGCTGGCGCGGCCATGGATCGACGCGCCCACGGCAACCACGCCGGGAAATGTCTCCTGCCGCGAGACCGCATAGCCGCGTTCGCGCACGATGCGGATATTCTCGATCAGTTCGGCGCGATCGTGCAGGCTGTTGCGGGTTTCCTGACTCAGCGTCTCGCCATACAGATCGGTGATGCCACGGTCGGGCAGGCGCGCCAGCAGCGCCTTGCCCACGGCGGTGGTATGCGCCGGCAGGGTCTGGCCCAGCCGAACCGAGAAATGCGCCGGGGTTCTTCCCTGATGCTGGCGCAGCAGCACGATGCGGGTGCGGTCCAGCACCGCCATCCAGCAGGTGAAACCCGTGGACTGGCTGAGGGCGGTCATCGCCCCGGTCAGCAGATCCAGATCGTGGCCGGCGGGGCGGAATCCGACCCCCAGCCGCCATGCCAGCGCGCCGGGGCGGTAGTGGCGCGTCAGCGGATCCTGTTCGATCAGCCCGCCGTCGCGCAACGACGACAGGAGCCGCGACGCGCTGCTGCGGGGCAGGCCGAGATGATCGCCGATTTCGCCGACTGAAACCGGACAGGGTGATTCGGCGATGACCGAAAGGGCGGTGGTGGCGTTGCGCAGCGTCTTCATTCGATTTCCACATTGTGGAACATTAATACCCCATGTACACCCATATTCCCCCAAGACGCAATTATTTATTGACGAATTCCGAGTCGGTTGTCAGCGTCTGGCCGATCAGTGTTTCATATAATGGAGCCTAAAGTGTCAGACCGAAATGCCGAACGCCGCCCCGTTGCGGGCAAGGTCGCCGCTCTCATGGCCCGGACGCTCGATGCCTACGGGGTAGAGGTGATCTTCGGCATGGAAGATCCGGTGCAGCTCTATCATCACCTGGACCGCCGGCGGATCCGCGCGGTGACCATCCGCGACGAAAAGCACGGCGCGATCATGGCGCATGGCTATGCCAAGACTTCGGGGCGGCCGGGCATCTGTGCGGCGACCTTCGGGCCGGGGGCGACGAACCTGATCACCGGGCTGCTGGAGGCGCAGAAATCCTCGGTGCCGGTGATCGCGTTCATCCAGGAGATTCCCGCCAGCCAGCGCGACCGCCACGCCAGCAGCGAGATCGACCATATCACGGCGCTCACGCCCTATACCAAGAAGGTCTTTCGCATCGACACCCCCGAACGCTGTTGCGACATCGTGCGGCGCGCCTTCCGGCTGGCCACCAGCGGCAGGCCCGGCCCGGTCGCCGTGCTGTGTCCGGCGGACGTGATGACCATGCAGACCGAAGCCTTCACCCATGCCGAGCCCGCCTTCGCCCGTTTTCCGGCAACCAGGCCGCGCCCGCCGCGGTCCGGGATTGACGCCGCCGCCGCGCTTCTGGGCGCCGCCGAACGCCCGGTCATCATCGCCGGCGGCGGCAGCATCCTGTCGGGTGCGTCCGATCAGATCGCCGCGCTTGCCGAACGGCTGGGCGCGCCGGTGGCGACGACGATGACGGGGCGCGGCACGCTGGCCGATTCCCACCCGCTGTGCGCGGGCGCGCTGGGGTCTTCGACGGGGGGCACGCTGGGCCGGGGAAGGATCGCGAATGCCGAGGTCGCCGGGGCCGACGCGGTGCTGATCTGCGGTTCGCGCACGGGGCAGATCTGTTACATGAACTGGGAACAGCCGGGCCCGGACACCCGGATCATCCACCTTGACATCGACCCCGAGGAACCGGGCCGGAACTTTGACACCGACATCACCCTGATCGGGGATGTGCGCGAAACGCTGACCGAAATGCTTGCCCACCCCGCCATCGACAGGCCCGGCGCGGCGCAAGCGGCCGCCGCGCGGCTGGCCGCCGGGAAGGACGCCTGGCGCACCGAGTTCCGTGCCGCCGCCTTTGCCAATACCACCCCGATGCGCCCCGAGCGGGTGCTGGCCGAGATTTCGGACCGCATGACGCCCGGCACCATCCTCGTGAACGATGCCAGCTATTCGTCCGGCTGGACGTTCAGCCATGTGGACAACCCCGCCGCCGGCAGCAACATCCTGTCGCCGCGCGGCACCGGCGGAATCGGCTGGTCGCTGCCGGCGGCGATGGGGGCGAAACTGGCGGCACCGGACGCGCCGGTGATCTGCGTGACGGGCGACGGCGCCTTCGGCTATGTGATGGCCGAACTGGAAACCGCCGCGCGCTGCGACATTGCGGTGGTGGTCGTGGTTCTCAACAACGCCACTCTCGGCTTTCAGCGCCATTTCGAGAACAAGCTGTTCGGCGAGTACGGCGAATGCGATCTGTCCGATATCGACCATGCGGCGCTGGCCCGCGTGCTGGGCTGCGACGGCGAGCGGGTGAGCGAGCCCGACGCCCTGGGCGCGGCGCTGGATCGCGGCCTGGCGGCGGCTTGCACCTACGTGATCGACGCGGTGATCGACGCCGAGGCAATGGCGCCCATCGTCGGGCTGGACGATCCCGTTTCGGTGGCACAGACCCACTAGGCAAGACGCGATACCATCCATGAACCCAGGGAGGATACCATGTTCAGGAAACTTACCGCCGCCGTGACGGCGCTTTGCGCGCTTCTGGCCGTCACCCCCGCCACGGCGAGCGACACGTTCGATCGCATCATGTCCGAAAACAGGATCGTCGTCGGGGCGGCGCCGTGGAACGGATTTGTCGCCAAGAACCCCACCACCGGGGAATTCGAGGGGCTGATCGTCGATGACATCAGGAAGATGACATCAAGAAGGTGACCGAAATTACCATGATCTGGCACGCTGCGGCCGGGCGTGCGCCTATCCTCAGCAGTTCTTTACCGCGCCGCAATCGCCGCGTACGCAGGCTTTCCTGAGCGCGATCGTCAATGCCTGAGGACAGGAGCGGAGCAATGGTGGATATCAGACGGATCGACCCGCTGTCGGAAGACGGGCGCAGCCTGTTCGCACGGCTGAGCCAGGAGCAGATCGACCGCTACGGGCGCGATGGCGGGCGCAGGCTGGAAAGCCTCGCGGGCGAGGATGTCTTCTTTGTCGCCGCTTATCTGGACGGGGCGCCGATGGGCTGCGGAGCGGTCGTCCCCTTCGAGGGGGAAACCGGCGAAATCAGCCGTCTCTACGTCGATCCCGCGGCGCGGCGCAAGGGGCTGGGCCGGGCCGTGATGGCCGGGCTGGAAGACCATGCGCGCCGCCGCTATGGGCGGCTGATCCTCGAGACCGGGACCGAACAGCCGGAATCGGTGGCGCTTTATGAAAGCTGCGGCTTTCGCCCGATTCCCTGCTGGGGGGAGAGTGCCGACAATCCGCGCAGCCGTTGTTACGAAAAGGTGTTGTCGCCCGATTCCGAGGCGCCGGCGCCAAGATAGATGCGCACCACCGCCTCGCGGGCGATCTCGGTCACGTCATTCAGCATGAGGTCGATATGTTCACGCATCAACGCCACCGCCTGCGCGCTGTCGCGGGTGCGGATGGCGCGCGCGATTCGCGCGTGATCCTCGCCCGTGACCTGATTGCAGTTCTGCCGCTCGAGCGCGACCAGCCGCAGGAACCGCATCCGCGAATTCATGTCCGACAGCAGCCGCGCCGCCTCGCTGTTGCGCGACCCGTGCGCGATGGATTCGTGAAACCGTTCGTCCTCGTCCACGATCTGGGGCACCGACAGCGTATCATCCGCGCGCTGGAACACCGTCGCCAGATGCTCGAGCGCGTCGATCTGGTCGTCGCCGGCGCGTTCGCAGAACAGCCGCACCGACAGAAGCTCGATCGCGCTGCGCATCTCGAACAGCGAGCGGATCGTCTCGATGTCGATGGCGGGGCGATAGAACCCCTTGTTCGGCACCAGCTTCAGAAACCCCTCGCTGACAAGGCGGTTCAGCCCCGCCCGAACCGGCGTGCGGCTGACATCGAGTTCGCTGGCAAGGCGCACTTCGTTGACCCGCTCGCCGGGCCGCAGGGTATAGTCGATGGCCTTCTGGCGCAGCGCCTCATAGACCCGCTGGCCGGTATCGGCGGCGCGCGAGCGCGCGCCATAGGCGCCGGGAATCGGTTTTTCCTTGGTCATCGCGCCCTCTTACCCGGCATTTCCCCAACCGTCACCTGCCGCCGTCACGCCGCTGAGCGTACCGCGTCATCTTAAGTGTATACACAATCAAACGCATTGTGGAACTTTTTGTTGCTTTTGATTTTGGATACGCTCATGGTTGCCCCGGGCGACCCTGCGCCGGCGGCGACAGGCCGGCCCGCGCCGGAAACCCGGCGAAGGCGGCGTTCGGTATCGTCGAATGCCCGCAACATAAGAAGAGACCGACGCAGGGAGGACATCCAAATGATGATGGGACGACAATTGCTTTGTGCCGCAGCGGTCGCGCTGGCCGGCCCGGCGGCCGCGCAACAGGGCAAACCGGTGCCCGAGGTTCACTTTCTCAGCTGGCCTGCCGCCAGCTACTCGCAATATGCCGAAAGCGCGAACTACGTTGCCGAGGAGTGGGAAAAGCTCGGGCTCAAGGTCTTCATGGATCAGCAGGCCTTTCCCAATCCGATGCTGAAGATGTGGTTCAACGACCACGACTTCGACGCCGTCCTGTCCAGCCTGTCGGGCGCTCCGCACCGGCTTGAGCCCGACTTCTTCACCAACGCGCAGTTCAATTCGGCCAATTCGTCGCCGGGCAGCTGGAACGTGGGCGAATATTCCAACCCCGAGTTCGACAGGCTCGGCAACGAACAGCTCGGCATCTTCGACAAGACCAAGCGGCAAAAGATCATCTACGAACTGCAACGCATCCTTTTCGAGGACCAGCCCGAGGCGGTGCTCTATTCCCCGGTGCGCCGATTCGCCGTCAATACCAAGAACATGGAAATTGACGGCTACGAGGACAACCCGCAGGGATTGCGCGCCAATGCCAACGTGATGCGGATGCGCTCCAAGCGCGATCAGAACCTGGTGCGGATCGGCTGGACCGTGGAGTTCAGCGTGCTGAACCCCACCGCGGCGCGTACTCTGGAAGAAACCGAAATCGCGGCGCTGCTTTACGACCGGCTGCTCTGGATCGGATCCGACGGCGTTCCGCAGAACTGGCTCGCCACCAGCGTCGAAGAGGTCAGCGACACCGAGATCATCGTCAAGATCCGCGGCGATCACACATTTTCCGACGGCAAGCCGGTGACCGCGGAAGATGTGAAGTTCTCGTTCGACTACATGAAGAAATGGGAAGCGCCCTATTTCGTGCAGTATCTGTCGCGGGTGGACACCGTCGAGGCGGTGGACGCCACGACCGTCCGGTTCACGCTGACCGAACCCTACGCGCCCTTCATCATGAACACGCTGGGGCAGATGTATGTGCTGCCAAAACATGTCTGGGAAACGCTGGTGGACGATCTTGGCATCGAAACGCCCCAGCAGTTCGCCAACGACAACCCCGTCGGCAGCGGCCCGTTCACAGTGAAATACCGCCGCGAGGGCAGCGAACTGTACCTCGCGCGCCGCGCCGATCATTTTGCGCCCGCGCTGTCGGACATCCTGCATGTGGTGTTCGGTTCGGCCGAGATCGTCGGCCAGTCGCTCAAGGCCGGGTCGATCGACGTGTCGTTCCAGCCGGTGCCGCCGAACGGTGTCGAGGAGTTCAGCGAACATCCCGACCTCAAGCTCTACGAGGCCCAGTCCAACGGCATCAACGCGGTGCGCTACAAGGTTACCGGCCCGGTGTTTTCCAACCGCGATCTGCGCCGGGCGCTGTTCTACGCGGTTCCCTACGAAAAGATCCGCGACGAGATCCAGGACGGAAACGCCGTGCTGACCTCCACGCCCATCGCGCCGGTCAATGCCTTCTGGCACAACCCGGACATCCCGGCGCCCGAGCATGATCTGGACAAGGCCCGCGCGATCCTGAAAGAGGCGGGTTTCAGCTGGGACGACGACGGCCGCCTGCACTTCCCCCCCGAATAGGCGGGCCGACCCGCATCCGCCCCGTACGGGGCGGATGCATTCCCGCCCAGCCAACGGAAGCCCGCCCCGAATGCTCGCCGTGAAGGATCTGGTCAAGCACTACCCGGTCGTCGCCGGTCTGCGCTCGTTGTTCTCGCGCGAGCGCGGCAAGGTGGTGCATGCGGTCGACGGTATCTCGTTCGAGGTGGCGGCGGGCGAGGTTCTGGGCATTGCCGGCGAAAGCGGGTGCGGCAAATCCACCACCGCCAAGATGCTGGTGGGGCTGGAAGAACCCACATCGGGCCGCATGACGCTGGACAGCGAGGATCTGAACCGGCTGCACGCCGCCGACCGCAAGGCGTTCTATCGCCGGGCGCAGATGATCTTCCAGGATCCCTACGGATCCATCAACCCGGCGCATGACGTGGAAGCCGTCATCTCCCGTCCGCTGGTCTATCAGGGCATACGCGATCGCGCGGACATCCGCCGCCGCGTGCTGGAGGCGATGGATCTGGTCGGCCTGCGCCCCGCCGAGGTCTATCTGGGCAAGTATCCTCACCTGCTGAGCGGCGGCCAGCGACAGCGCCTCTGTATCGCCCGCGCCATCATACTCGAGCCGTCCTTTCTGGTCGCGGACGAACCCATCTCGATGCTGGATGTGTCGATCAAATGGGACATCATCCGCCTGCTGCGCGGTCTGGTGGCCGACCGCGGGCTGTCGATGGTCTATATCACGCACGATCTGGCCAGCGTGCCGACGATCTGTCACCGCCTGGCGGTGATGTATCTCGGACGTATCGTCGAGACCGGCCCGACGCTCGATCTGCTGCGCGCGCCGTCCCATCCCTATACGCACGCGCTGGTTTCGGCGATCCCCTCGCCCGATCCGGGGCGGCAGCGAATGGCGGTGCCGATCTCGGGCGGGGTACATGACGCGGTACATCTGCCGAAGGGCTGCCGCTTTGCCGACCGCTGCCCGATCGCCGGCGACATCTGCCGCAGGGTCGATCCTGCGCTTGAGGATCGCGGCGAAGGGCGCGCCGTGGCCTGCCACAAACCGGACGAGGCGCGAGGACTGGCGCCCGGCGCAGCGGTGCCGGCATGAGGCAGTACATCCTGCGCCGATGCTGGCACATGCTGATCACGCTGTTCGCGCTGATGACGATCATGTTCTTCCTGTTCCGCCTGCTGCCGGGCGATCCGGCGATGACGGTGATTTCCTCGGCCATGTACCCCAAGGCACAGGAGGCGATGCGCGCGCAGTTCGGTCTCGACAAGCCGCTGTTGCAGCAATACCTGATCTATCTGCAAAACCTGATAACCTTCGATTTCGGCTATTCCTTTCATTCCTCGCGCAGCGTGTCCGAACTGCTGGGCGGGCGGATCGTCAACACGCTGGTGCTGATCCTGCCGTCGATGATCCTGGCCTATCTGCTGGGCGCCGTGCTGGGCGCGCTGATGGGCTGGTATCGCGGCGGCCGGTTCGAAACCGCGATGGTGCTGGTCTTTACCGTGTTGCAGGCCGCCCCGGTGTTCTGGCTCGGCATGCTGGCGATCCTGCTGTTCTCGATCAACCTCGGGTGGTTTCCGCCGGGGCACCTGGTGACGCCCGGCATGTTCGTCAACCGCGATCTGTGGATGTACCTGTCGGCCGATTTCCTGCATCACCTGGCATTGCCGTTCATCGTTCATACCTCCTATCAGATCGCCTTTCCGCTGCTTCTCATGCGCTCTTCCATGCTCAGCACCGCGGGCGAGGATTTCGTGGAATTCGCCCGCATCAAGGGGCTGCCCGAACGGCGCATCCTGTTCCGCCACGCCGCGCGCAACTCGATGCTGCCGGTGGCCACCACGATCCCGATGATCCTGGGCTGGGCGCTGGCCGGCTCGGTGGTGATCGAGACGGTGTTTTCCTGGCCCGGTCTGGGCCTGCTGATGATCGAGGGCGTCCAGCGGTCCGATTTCCCGGTGGTGCAGGCGGCGTTCTACCTGATCGCGGTGCTGACCATCCTGGGCACCTTCGTGGCCGACATCCTGTACGGCATCCTGGACCCGAGGATCGTCTATGACTGAAGAGGCGAAAGGCGGGGCTGCATGAACGCGCTGGTTCATTTCGTCCAGGCGGTGCGCCAGTCGCGCTCAGGGCGCATCAGCCTGAACATCGTCACCGGGTTTCTGGTGCTGGCGCTGATCGGCCCCTGGATCGCGCCCTACGGCCCGTTCGAGCGGGTCTACGACGGCGCGGGCGATCTGGTCCGGCTCAGCCCGCCATCGGCGCAACACTGGCTGGGCACCACCAACCTGGGCCGCGACGTGCTCAGCCAGATGCTCTGGGGGGTGCGCTCGGCGATGATCATCGGCTTTGCCACCGCCTTCGGGGTGGTCGCCATCGGGGTGAATATCGGGCTTGTCTCGGGCTATTTCGGCGGGCGGATCGACGCCCTGATGATGCGCATCACCGACATCTTCCTCGGCCTGCCGTTCCTGCCCTTCATCATCGTGATCCTGTCGATCACCGAACGCAACACCACCACCATCATCATCGCCATGACGCTGGTGATGTGGCGTTCCGCCGCGCGGGTGATCCGGGCGCAGGTGCTGTCGCTCAAGCAGCAGCCCTTCGTCGCGGCCGCCCGCACCACCGGGGGCAGCAACGCCACCATCATCTATCGCGAGATCGCCCCCAACATCATGCCCATCGCGCTGGTCAACGTCGCCTTTTCGCTGGCCTGGGCGATCATCACCGAGGCCAGCATCGGCTTTCTCGGCTATGGTGCGGCCAAGTCGATCAGCTGGGGCACCATCATCCATGACGCCTATGCCTCGCAGCTGATGTATCAGGCGTGGTGGTGGGTGATGCCGCCGGGCATCGCGATCATGGTGCTGGTGTCGTCGGTGTATTTCCTGGGCCGCGCCTACGAACATGTCATCAACCCCAGACTGGCCCGCCAATGACCGATCCCGCGCCGCTTTCCCCGCTTGTCGAGATCGCCGGCCTGTCGGTGCGCTTTCGCACCAAACGCGGGCCGGGCGATGTGCTGGACGCCGCGTCGCTCGTCATTCCGGCGGGCACCAGCGTCGGGCTGGTGGGCGAATCCGGCTGCGGCAAAAGCACCCTGATGAAGGCGGTGATGGGCGTTCTCGCCGACAATGCCGAAATCACCGCCGGGCAAATCCTGCACAACGGCACCGACCTGCTGCGGGCCGACGCCGAAACCCTTCGGCGCAAACGCTGGGCCGAGATTTCCATGATCACGCAAAGCGCGCTCAACTCGCTGAACCCGGTACACACGGTCGGCGACCAGATAGTCGAGGCGATCCGCGCGCACAGACCCGTATCCGTCGCCGAGGCGCGCGAGATGGCGGCGCAAATGCTGGCCCTCGTCGGGGTGGAACCGCGCCGCGCCCGCGACTATCCGCACCAGTTTTCCGGCGGCATGCGTCAGCGCGCGATCATCGCCATGGCCCTGGTGCTGCAACCCGGCCTGGTCCTGGCGGATGAACCGACCACCTCGCTCGACATGATCGTGCAGGATCAGATCTTCCGCAAGATACGCTCATTGCAGGCGGAACTCGGGTTTTCCATGCTGCTGGTGACGCATGATCTGGCCGTGGTGATCGAGAATTGCAGCCGGATGGCGGTGATGTATGCGGGCCGGATCGTGGAGGAGGGGCTGGTTGCCGATGTGGTGAACGCGCCGTTTCACCCCTATACGCTGGGGCTGAAGAATTCCCTGCCCCGGATCGACCGCACCAGCGAACCCATCGCCATTCCCGGTGCGCCGCCCGATCCGGTGGACATGCCGCAGGGCTGCCGCTTCGCGCCGCGCTGTCCCTTTGCGCTGCCCGTCTGCCGCAGCCAGCCTCCCGTTCTCGAAACGGTGGGCGAGGGGCACCGCTCGGCCTGTCACCGCAACGCCGAGATCCCCGGCCTGCGCCCGCGGGCGGCACGGTTTGCAACCTGGCACGATACCGCGACAACAGACATCACGGAGGACATCCAATGAAGACCTATTTCGCCTACGGCACGCTCATCGGGACAGAGGCGATGCGGGAACTGGCCCCGTCGGCGCAGCCCGTGGGGGCGATGCGCCTGGAGGGCTACGAGCTCGATTTCGCCGCGACCAGCCGCGAGGGTACCGGCGGCTGCTGGCTGCGCCCGGCCGAAGGGGGCGAGGTCTGGGGCATGCAATACCAGATGACGGATGCCGACAGGGAAAGCATGGATGCCGCGGCGGGGATCCCCGAACGGCTGTGGGTGAATATCCCCGTCACCCTGACCGATCTGCACGGCAACCGCGTGGAAACCACGACCTACACCATCCCCGACAACCCGCCCCCGCATCGGCCGACACCGGATTACACCGACAAGATCCGCAACGGCCTGGCCACCGCCGCCGGCATTCCCGCCGACTACGCCGCAAGCACCAACCGCCGGCTCGACGCGCTGCATGGCAAGGGCTGACCGGTGCCGGAGAGACCATGACAGCCAGGCCGATCACCCTCGTCACCGGCGCCACCAGTGGCATCGGCAAGGCGATCGCCGCCGATCTGGCCGATGCCGGCCATGACGTGATCGCCCTGGGGCGCAACCGGGAAGCTCTTGCCGCGCTGGCCGGCCGCGCGGGAATTCGCCCGCTCGCGCTTGATCTGGGCGATGCCGGCGCGCTGCAGGCCGCCCTCGCCGACGCGCCGGTCGACGTGCTGGTCAACAACGCCGGGATCATGCCGCCGGTCGGCCCGTTCGCGCG
>JAGRMG010000144.1 GCA_020441385.1 Paracoccaceae bacterium | reverse complement strand
GCCGACAGCCACATCCCCGAGCGCGGCTTTGTCATCGCCGCGGCCGCCTATTCGGAACCGGGCGGGCCATGGGTCAGCCTGCGCCCGCGCCCGTTGCGCCTGTTTGCACCGGAACCCATCGCCGGGACCGGGCTGCGGCCCCCCGCACGGTTTCGCTGGCGGCGCATGTCGCTGTCCGTGGCCCGCGCCACGGGGCCGGAACGGATCGCCCCGGAATGGTGGCTGGAGGATGACAACTGGCGCAGCGGAATGCGCGACTACTGGCTGGTGGAGACCCGGCAGGGGCGCCGGCTCTGGCTTTGCCATACGCCGCAGAACCCCGGTTGGTTCGTGCAGGGAGAATTCGCATGACCGAAGGCACGCGCGCCCATGGACAGCCCGGAACCGGCCGTTCCGACAGGCCGCGCCATCCCGGCGAGGCGGGCTATGCCGAGCTTTGCGTAACCACGAATTTCACCTTTCTGACCGGGGCGTCACACCCCGAGGAAATGATGACACGGGCGGCCGAACTGGGCCTGTCGGCGGTCGCGATCACCGACCGCAACTCGCTTGCCGGGGTGGTGCGGGCCTATTCGGCGCTAAGGGAATTGACCCGCAGCGCCGGAAAGGCCGTTCCTGCCGCGCAACTTCCAAAGCTGATCGTCGGCAGCCGTCTGGTGCTGCGCGACAGTCCGGTCGACTGGGTCGCCCTGCCGCGCGACCGGGCCGCCTATGGCCGGCTTGCCCGGCTGCTGACCCTGGGCAAGCGGCGGGCGGAAAAGGGCGCATGCCATCTCGATCTGGACGACATGCACAACGCCTGCACGGGCATGATCCTGATCGCGCTTCCTCAAGGGCGGCTGCAAGACGCGGCGCCGCATATCCAACGGATGCAGCGCCGTTTTCCGGGGCATGTCTTTCTGGGCGCTGCGCCGCGTTACGACGGCTCCGATCAGGCCTATCTGAATGCCTGCGCCCGGCTGGCGCTGAAGACCTCGGCGCCCATGGTGGCGGTGGGGGATGTGCTGATGCACCGGGCCTCGCGCCGTCAACTGGCCGATGTGCTGACCTGCATGCGCGAACATGTCACCATCGACGAAATCGGCACCCGCGCCCTGCCCAATGCGGAACGGCGGCTGAAAGGGCATGACGACATGGCGCGGGTGTTTCGCAACCACCCCGCCGCCCTGCGCCGCACGCTGGAGATCGCGGCGAGGTGTTGCTTCTGCCTGAGCGAACTCAGCTACGAATACCCCGACGAGATTTCCGAACACGAGACACCGCAGCAGCGGCTGGAACGGCTGACGCGGCAGGGCCTGGAACGCCGCTATCCGGATGGGGCGCCGAAACGGGTGCACGATCTCATCGCCAAGGAACTCGCGCTTGTCTCGGAACTGGGTTTTCCCGCCTATTTCCTGACGGTCCACGACATCGTCCAGTTCGCCCGCTCGCAGGGCATTCTCTGCCAGGGGCGCGGTTCCGCGGCCAATTCCGTCCTGTGCTATCTGCTGGGCATAACCGATGTGTCGCCCGACCAGATCGCCATGGTCTTTGAACGCTTCATCTCGAAATACCGGGGCGAACCGCCCGATATCGACGTGGATTTCGAACACGAGCGGCGCGAGGAGGTGATCCAGTGGATTTACCGCAAATACGGCCGCCATCGCGCCGGGCTTTGCGCCACGGTGATCCATTTCCGCAGCCGGGCCGCGATCCGCGAGGTGGGCAAGGTGATGGGCCTGTCCCAGGACGTGACGGCCGGGCTGTCCGGCCAGATCTGGGGCATGTCGAACCGCGGCGCGGACCCGGACAGGATCAGGGAACTGGGGCTGAACCCGGACGACCGCCGCCTTGCGCAAACGATCCGCCTTATCGGAGAGATCATCGGCTTTCCCCGCCACCTGTCCCAACATGTGGGCGGTTTCGTCATCACCAGGGGGCGGCTGGATGAACTTTGCCCCATCGAGAACGCCGCGATGGAGGATCGCACCGTCATCGAATGGGACAAGGACGATATCGACACGCTGGGCATTCTGAAGGTCGATGTTCTGGGGCTGGGAATGCTGTCGTGCATCCGCAAGGCGTTCGATCTGATGGCGCGGCACGAAAGGCGGGATTTGACAATCGCCACCGTCCCGCAGGAGGATCGCGCGACCTACGACATGCTGCAAAGGGCCGATGCCGTCGGCGTGTTTCAGGTCGAAAGCCGGGCGCAGATGAACTTTCTGCCCCGGATGAAGCCCCAAACCTTCTACGATCTGGTGATCGAGGTCGCCATCGTCCGCCCCGGGCCGATCCAGGGCGGCATGGTTCAGCCCTATATCCGGCGGCGGCAGGGGCTGGAGAAACCCGAGCCTCTCGGCCCGGCGCTGGAGGCCGTCACCGCGCGCACGCTCGGCGTGCCGCTGTTTCAGGAACAGGCGATGCGGATCGCCGTGGTCGGTGCGGGGTTTTCCGCGGAAGAGGCCGACCATCTGCGCCGCTCGCTGGCCTCGTTCCGGCGCATGGGCACGATCGGCGCATTCAGGGACAAGTTCACCAGGGGAATGCTGAAGAACGGTTACAGCGCCGAGGTGGCCGAGCGTTGTTTCGGACAGATCGAGGGGTTCGCGGATTACGGGTTTCCCGAAAGCCATGCGGCGGCCTTTGCCATGCTCGTCTATGTGTCCGCCTGGCTGAAATGCCATCACCCGGCGGTGTTTGCCTGCGCGCTTCTGAATTCCCAGCCGATGGGGTTCTATGCCCCGGCCCAGATCGTGCGCGATCTGCGCGACCACCATGTCGAGGTGCGCCCCGTCTGCGTGAACGGCAGCGACTGGGACAACACGCTTGAGCGGCGCGCCGACGGGGCGCTGGCGCTGCGGCTCGGCTTTCGCCAGATCAAGGGCTTCAAGAAGGAGGACGCAGCCTGGATCGTTGCGGCCCGCGGCAACGGCTATCCCGACCCGCAAGCCGTCTGGCTGCGCGCCGGCATCACCCCGGCGGTGCTGGAACGGCTGGCCGAGGCGGATGCGTTTTCCGATATGGGCCTGACCCGGCGCGATGCGCTCTGGCAGGTCAGGGCGGTCCGGGGGCAGGCCCCGCTGCCGCTGTTCGGCGACCCGGTCGACGGGGAAAGCATCCGCGAACCGCGGGTCGATCTGCCGGCGATGCATCTGGGCGAGGAAGTGGTGGAGGATTATGTGTCCATGCGCCTGACGCTGCGCGCGCATCCAATGGAACTGCTGCGCCCGACGATCCCCGGCCTGACCCCCCATGACAGGTTGTCCGCGGTGCCGCCGGGGCGGGTCGGCGTCTGCGGCCTTGTCATAACGCGGCAGCGCCCGGGCACGGCTTCGGGTGTGATCTTTCTGACGCTGGAGGACGAAACCGGCGTCTGCAACGTGGTGGTCTGGCCCAGGGTTTACGAACGCTTCCGCCGCATCGTCATGGGCGGGCGGCTGTTGCGGGTATCGGGCTTTCTGCAACGCGAGGGCATCATCGTGCATCTGATCGCGCAACAGATGGAAGACCTCTCGCACCGGCTCTCCGATCTGGGCCACCCGATGGACGACGCCATCGGCATCACCGGGCCCCGGGCCGACGACGCCCCCCGCCGCCACCGCCAGCCCCCCCGCGCCAAGCACCCCCGCGACCAAGCCAAACGGCTGTTTCCCAGCAGGGATTTCCATTAGGGCACGTCGCGGCCAATCGCATTCACCGGCCGGCCGCGGCACCGGAAAGGTCCAGCGCAACGGTCGCCCTGCCGCCCCGGATCGACCAATTCAGCGCGACCCCCAGATCCTTGGCGATCATCTGCGCAATGGCCAGTCCCAGCCCGCTGCCCCCCGAAGCGTTGCCTTTCCGGAACCGGCCCGGATGGAATTCGGCACCCTCGGCGACGTCGTTGCAGATCGCGAGCCGCAAATCCGGACCAAGCGCGACACGAACATTCCCGGCGCCATGCTGGATGGCATTTTCCAGCAGGTTGGTCAGCAGGATCGCCAGGGCGTCAGGGTCGACGGGCAATACCGGCGATCCGGCGGCGTCATCGTCGAACGCGACCGGCTGCTGAAACCGGCGCTCGGCTTCGCCGATCAGCAGCCCCAGCACGCGGCGCAGATCCGTCGGGCCACCACTCCGGCCGATCCCGGCCTCGGCGCGCGAAAGTTGCAGCAGGCGTTCGACGCGCCGGGCCATCGCGTCCAGGGTATCTATCACGGCCCGGCCCGACGCGGTTCCGTCGGCCTGGAGCCGGGCGCGCGCCGTGGCGAGCGGCGTGCGCAATTCATGCGCGGCATTGGCGACAAACTGACGTTCGGCATCGCGCAGATCCCTGATCCTGCCCAGATAACCGTTCAGCGCCAGCGCCAGCGGGGCCAGTTCCTCGGCCAGGTTGTCGGCGGGCAGGTCGGACATGTCCTCGGGCCTGCGCCCGGCGATGGTGCGCGCGAACCGGTCGACCGGTTCCATCGACGCGTTGACCGCGCGCCGGATGACCAGCAGCAGCAGCACAAGCTGACCGGCCATCAGAACCAGAAAGAACCCGGCACTTTCAAGCATTTCCTCACGGCGCCAGGCCTTGCTTTGCCCGATCTCGATGATCGTTCCGCCGGTGCTTTGACGCAACACCCGCCAGCCGTCGAGATCGTAAAAGCCATCCCCGGCCATACGGCCCCAGGGCGCATCCGGAACCGGGCCGCCCGCCCGGAATATCCGCAGGGCCTTTTCGCCCTCCTCCTCCTGAAAGCCCAGGATCTGCGGGATCGTCTGATCGTCCGAACTGTCGAAAAACTGTACCGACAGCCCCACGACCGCTTCCATTTCGTTGTCGAGAACCTCGTTCATCTCGTGACCAAGCGCCACGAGGGCAAGCGCGATCATCACGGCCCAGCCCAGGGCGACGGCGGACAGCACGTTGCGCGACAGCCGCCCGCGCAACGTCCACCGCCTGACCGCCCCGCGGCTCATCGAAGGATGTATCCCAGGCCACGCCGGGTTTCGATGATGCCGGAACCGAGTTTCTGACGCAGGCGCGAAATGTAGACCTCGACCGCATTGCCTTCGACATGGTCGTCAAAGGCATAGATGGCATCCTCCAGCGCCTGGCGCGACAGAATCCGGCCACGGGCGCCCAGAAGCGCCTCGAGCACAGCCCATTCCCTCCCGGTCAGCACGACCTCGGCCCCGTCCCGGCAGACTTTCGCGCCGGCCCGGTCGATGACCAGGTCGCCCACCCTCAGGCGATTGGCCGGCGCCCCCTCGGCGCGGCGGACATTGGACCGGATGCGCGCGGACAATTCGTTCAGGTCGAACGGTTTGGTCACATAGTCGTCCGCCCCGGCGTCGAGGCCGGCAATCCGGTCGCTGATCTGGTCGCGGGCGGTCACGACGATGACCGGGGTCAGGTCGCCGGCGGCGCGTCGTGACCGCAAGAGATCCAGCCCCGATCCGTCGGGCAGGCCCAAATCCAGGATCACGCAGGCATAGTCGGTAACCCGCAAGGCGGTTTCGGCGAGATCGAGGCTGCCGGCAAGGTCTGGGGCGTAACCTTCCTTGCGCAGAAAGCGTACAAGCGCCTCCGCCAGGTCCGGCGCGTCCTCGACAAGCAACAATCTCATGGGCGAGCCATAACGGCACCGACGGACCGGCGCGAGAAAATTCCGCGCCCGGAGGCGTTGTAAGCTTGGTGAAAGCCCGGCGTGCGAATGCGCCGCCACCAGAGAGCAGGTGGCAGGAATGGCAGAAACGGACGTATCCGCAATCGCGCACCCCCGGGTGTGGCGACGCCCCGAGGTCTCCGCCCTCGGGCTGAACCTTGCCGTGGCCACCTATATCATGGTCGTTCTCAATCCCGGCTTCTGGAATACGCTGCGCGCGATATTTCCCGGCTCGGCCGCGAATGTCGCCATTCTGGGGGCTGCGGTCTGGTGCTTGACGCTGCTGCTTCTGGCGCTCGTCAGCCTGCCCCGGCTACACCGGCCCCTGGCCGCGGTTATGGTATTGATCGCCGCCTCGGCCGGCTATTTCCATCAGAGCATGGGCATCATCATCGACCGCGAGATGGTGCGCAACGTGCTTGAGACGACCGTCACGGAATCCCGTCACCTGCTGACGATGGATGCCGCGGCGCAGATATTCCTGACCGGCGTGGTTCCGGCGCTGCTGCTGTTCGTACCGCGCGTCAAGCGGCCGCGGCTGCTGCATGTGCTGTGGCGCTGGCCACTGGGCATTGTCTTGGGCGTCGCCCTGACGCTGGGGTGTCTGTCGCTCGACTACAAGGCCAATGCTTCGGTCCTGCGCGAACATCACGAACTCATGCGGCTCTATCAGCCCGGAGCGACGATCAATGCCGTCCTGCGTTATTCGCGCGAAGAGATGGAAACCGCAGCCATAATGGCCCGCCCGCTGGGTCGCGACGCGGTCAAGGGGCCGCTGTTGCAGGCGGCTGAGCGGCCTATCCTTCTGGTGGTGTTCGCGGGCGAAACGGTCCGGGCGCAGAATTTCGGCCTCGCCGGCTATGCGCGCGATACCACGCCGGGGCTGCGCCGGCGCGATGTGATCTACCTCGATGCCACGTCCTGCGGAACCTCGACGGCAGTCTCGGTGCCCTGCATGTTTTCGCCCCTGAACGCCCGGGACTATTCGCGTCAGGGCTTTCTGGCCTCCGAAAACCTGCTTGACGTGCTGGCCCATGCCGGGATCGACGTGCAATGGTGGGACAACAACACCGGCGATCAGCAGATCGCCGCGCGCACCGGCTGGCAGCGCGTCGATGCGACGCTCGATCCTTCGGCCTGCGCGACGGGCGAGTGCACCGACGCGGTGTTCCTGCCCCTGCTCGAACGCGAGTTGGCGGCGATCGAGCGCGACACCGTTCTGGTGCTGCACATGATCGGCAGTCACGGCCCGGCCTATTATCTGCGCTACCCGCCCGAGGCCGCCGTGTTTGGCCCCGATTGCCGCACGGCGCAGTTTTCCGATTGCACGGCCGAGGAAATCGTCAATGCCTACGACAACTCGATCCTTGAAACCGACCGCGTACTTTCGGCGGCCATCGACATGCTGCAATCGGATACGCGCGTCCTGCCCGCGCTGATCTACCTGTCCGATCACGGCGAATCCCTGGGCGAGCACGGACTCTACCTGCATGCCGCGCCCAGATTCATGGCGCCGGACGTCCAGACGCGGGTTCCCTTCATGATGTGGTTGCCCCAACGGTTCAGCGAGGCGATGAACATCGACATGACGTGCCTGTCCCAAAGCGCGGGTCGGCCGGTCAGCCAGGACAACCTGTTTCATACCGTTCTCGGGCTTGCCGATATCCGGACCGGGGTACGCAAACCCGCTCTCGACCTGACCGCGGGATGCCGCACGACGGCGGGGTCGTGATGCCCGGACCGGCGCGGGCGCAAGTCGCGGCGCGCCGTGCATCCGGCCCGGGGCCGCGGGCGGCGCCCAGGCCCGTTCAGATCGTCATGCCGCCGTCGATGTTGATCGTCTGGCCGGTGACGAAGGCTCCGTCATCGGAGGCCAGGAAGGCGCAGAGCGCGGCGACCTCCTCGGCCCGCCCGAACCGGCCGCCGGGCTGACGCTCGATGAAGAACCGGTAGGCCGCGTTTCGCCCGCCCAGCTTTTCGGCCAGCTCGTCGATGCGTTCATCCAGCGATGGCGTCTGCACCGTGCCCGGACACACCGAGTTGCACCGGATCCCGTCGCCGACATAATCGGCGGCAACCGACTTGGTCAGCCCGATCACACCGCCCTTGGCCGCGCCATAGGCCGCGCGCTTGGGCATGCCCTTGATGGAACTGACCACCGATCCGATGGTCACGATGCTGCCGCCGTGGCGTTTCATCCTGGGCACCGCGGCCGAAAGCACGTTATAGGCGCTGGTCAGGGTGATATCGACCGAACGCTGCCAGTCGTCGGGGCCGCATTCCTCGATCGTGCCCTGATGCACATAGCCCACCGCATGCACCAGAACGTCGATGCGGTCGAACTCGTCGAAATAGGCGCGCACGGCGCCCAGATCGGTTGCGTCAAGCACGCGCGTCTGCGCCCCCGAAAGCGTCGCCAGGCCCTCGCCGTTCAGATCGGATGCGTGAACCTGCGCACCCTCGGCCAGCAAGCGTTCGCAGACCGCGCGCCCGATGCCCTGCGCCGCCGCGGTGACAATGGCCGTCTTTCCGGCCAGGCGCCGGGTCGAATGTTCGCCAGGCATGATCGCCTCCTATCCCTTCATGTCTTCCAGCCGCGTCACCCTTTGGCGCTGCGCGCCCAGCCCCGGGATGCGCAGGTCCACCACGTCGCCGGGTTTCAGCCATTGCGGCGGCGACATGCCCATGCCCACGCCCGGCGGCGTGCCGGTGCAGATCAGATCGCCCGGTTCGAGCGCACAGAATTCGCTGAGATAGGCGACGATGGTGCGTACCGAAAAGATCATGGTGGCGGTGTTGCCGGTCTGCATCCGCCTGCCGTTGACGTCCAGTTCCATGTCCAGCGCCTGCGGATCGGGAATTTCGTCACGGGTCACGATCCAAGGCCCGGTGGGGCAGAAATTGACGAAACTCTTGCCCTTGACCCACTGGCCGCCGCGGTCCTGCTGCCAGGCCCGTTCGGACACGTCGTTGACGATGGTATAGCCAAGGACGTGATCCAGCGCCGCATCTTCGCCGATGCCCAGCGCCCGCTTGCCGATGACGATGCCCAGTTCGATTTCCCAGTCGAGCTTGCTCATCCGGTCCGAATAGGGGACCGGATCGTTGGGGCCGCAGAACGCGGCCGCGGCCTTGGAAAACAGGATCGGTTCATCGGGCACCGCCAGGCCGGACTCGGCGGCGTGATCGGAATAGTTCAGCCCGATGCAGAAGATGGTGCGCGGCTGCGCCATGGGTGGGGCGATGCGCACGCCCTCGCTCGCCAGTTCGGGCAGGGCCGAGGGATCGACGCCGGCCAGCCGCTCGACGATCCCGTCGATGGTGCCGGGGCCGATATCGCCGACGATCGACGATATGTCGCGCACCGTTCCGCCGGCATCCAGCAGACAGGGGCGTTCCGCACCCGGGTTTCCGATCCTCATCAGTTTCATGCGGCACACTCCTTGCCATTTCCCCAACGCCGCCCGGCCATCGTGGCGATCCGCCTGGCGCGGGCATGCGTTTCGATCCGACGGCCGCCCCAGGCTGGAAAACACCCCGATGCGGCACCCGGCAGACACAGTCATGCCGGTTGGGCGGGCCAATGTCATGGAAATTCTCGGCGCCGCTGTCGGTGCGCGGGGCAATGCGGCGCCCAAGACGGTACGCGGCCATGGCCACCGTCCGAGGGCACGCCAAGCCAGGCGCAAGCGCGAATTTTGGAGAACGGCATCGTCGGTGCGGCAACGAATCGCGCTGTTTCTCGGCCCGAAACCCCGCTAACACAGAGTCGCACACGATCTGAATTCGACGCATCGTCAAAACGGAACAGCCTTGGCCAGAACAACTGCAAGCTGCGACATCGCCGTCATCGGGGCGGGCATCGCCGGCGCCTCGGTGGCGGCCGAACTCGCGCCCCATGCGAAGGTTCTCCTGCTCGAGATGGAGGCGCAGCCGGGCTATCACACCACCGGGCGTTCGGCCGCGATCTTCGCCCCGAGCTATGGCCCCGCGCCGGTACGGGCGCTGACCCGGGCATCGCGCGGCTTCTATCTGTCGCCCCCTCCGGGTTTCGCCGAAATACCGCTGTTCTCACCGCGGCGGATCATGATGATCGCCCGGCAGGATCAGCTTTCGTCGCTGGAGGCGCTGATCGCGGAACTCGGCGAGGCATCGCCGGTGTCGCGGATCGGCGAGCGGGAGCTGCGCGCCATCAACCCCCTGGTGCGCGAGGGCTATGCCACGGCGGGCATGCTGGACGAGAACGGGCAGGATATCGACGTGGCCGCGCTGCATCAGGGCTATCTGCGCCGCCTGCGCGCCGCCGGCGGCGCGATCATGACGCGCAGCGAAGTCACCGGACTGTCCCGCGGCGGCGATGGCTGGTCGGTGATCACGCGCAACGGGGCGGTCGTCGCGGCACTCGTGGTGAATGCGGCCGGCGCCTGGGCGGACCGGCTGGGCGAAATGGCCGGTGCGGGGCAGATCGGGCTTGTCCCGAAACGGCGCACGGCGCTGACGGTCGCGGCGCCCGACGGGTTCGACGCCAGCCCGCTGCCGCTCACCATCGACATCGACGAAGGATTCTACCTCAAGCCCGATGCCGGGCGGCTGCTGCTTTCGCCCGCCGACGAAACGCCCTCTCGGCCCTGCGACGCACAGCCCGACGAGATGGATGTGGCGGTCTGCATCGACCGTATCGAGACGGCGTTCGACCTGTCGGTACGCCGGATCGAGAGCAAATGGGCCGGGCTGCGCAGCTTCGTGCCCGACAAGAGCCCGGTCGCAGGCTTCTCGACCCGGGCGCCCGGTTTTTTCTGGCTCGCCGGTCAGGGCGGCTACGGCATCCAGACCGCGCCCGCGCTGTCGCGCTTCGCGGCCGCGGCGATCCTTGGCCGCCCGGTGCCCCCCGACATCGCGGATGCCGGGCTCGATCCGTCCGATCTCTCGCCCGCCCGCCTGCCGGAGGGGGCATGACCGGGCTGCGCGTGAAAGTCCGCACATCAACATCTTGATTTCATTGACATTCTGGTGCGGGCGGTGGGACTCGAACCCACACGGGGACATCCCCTTCAGATTTTAAGTCTGATATGTCTACCATTCCATCACGCCCGCTCCGTTGCGGCGGCGCGCGGGCGCCACGGCAACGGCACAGGTCTAGCCGGATCGGATTGCGATCACAATCTCGATTGCCGGTGCCAGATGCGCCGCCCGGGCGGCGCGTACCGTCGCCAAAGCGGTTCAGATATCCTCGCCCTCAGGCGCCAGCGGTCCGCCCGGGGCGGCCATGTGGCGTTCGGGCAGCCACGGGTTCAGCGCCAGGGCCTGCTCGAGCGCCGCGCGCGCCTCGCTCGTGCGGCCCAGCGCCAGCAGCGTCAGCGCCCGGCCGCTCATCGCCGCGGCATGGTCGGGCGAGAGGTCAAGCGCGCGCTCGAGATCGGGCAGCGCGGCGGCGTAATCCTGGCGCAGGAAATTCACGAAGGCGCGCTGGTTGTACCCTTCGGCATAGTTCGGGCAGTAGGCGATCAGCCGGTCGAATTCCTCGAGCGCACCAAGAAAATCGTAGGATGCACGCAGCGACATGCCCCGGTCCAGCACCGCCTGGGCGGGTTCGTCGGGCGCGTCGGCCCACAATTCCCACATGCGGTTGGTGAACGCGCGCGCCTCGGCCTCGCTCCCGGCGGCCTGCGCCTGGGCATAAAGCCGGTCCAGCTCGGCAGCGTGGTCGGGCGAAGCGGGGCAGGTATCGGCCCGGATCTCGAGCGGCGACAGGCACAGCGCGACAACCGCAAACAGGTATCTCATGGCCCGAGTCTGGTCGGGAACGCACGCCGGTCAAGTCACGTTTTCGAGCGGCCCCAGCGGCCCGCCTTCCTTTACCGCCTGCATCGCCACATAGGTCGAGGTGTTGGAGACATGCGGCAGCGTGCTGATCTTCTCGGCCAGGACGATGCGGTATTCGCCCATCGAGCGGGTGCGCACCTTCATCAGGTAATCGAAGTTTCCGGCGATCAGATGCACCTGTTCGATCTCGCCGATCCTGCGCACCGCCGCGTTGAAGGCCGCCAGCGCCGCCTCGCGGGTGTCGTTCAGGCGCACTTCGACAAAGGCGACGTGATCCAGCCCCAGCCGGATCGGGTCGAGCAGCGCCCGATAGCCGGCGATGATCCCGTCCGCCTCGAGCCGGCGCAGCCGGGCCTGCGTGGGCGATTTCGACAGGCCGATGCGGCGCGCCAGATCGGCGACGGACATGCGCCCGTTTTCGGCCAGCGCCGTCAGGATGGCCCGATCGAACCGGTCGAGGCCGGGAAAGTCCATTTGCATTGCCAACCCTCACATCTAAAGCCAATTCACCTTGAAAAGGCGACATTTCGGTCGTTCTTCCTGCCAATTTGCGGATATAACGCCCGAAACGACCGGAGAGCAAGCCCATGTCCGATTCCCCCCTGCCCCTGCGCGCCCGCATCGACGCCGGTACCTACGCCGATCAGGACGCCGTCCTTGCCGACCTCGTGGCGACCGCGGCGCTGACGGCGGACGATCGCAAGGCGATCGGCGCCAGCGCCGCCCGGCTGGTGCGCGACATCCGCGCCAGCACCGCGCCGGGGCTGATGGAGGTCTTCCTGGCCGAATACGGGCTTTCGACCGACGAGGGCGTCGCGCTGATGTGCCTGGCCGAGGCGCTGTTGCGGGTGCCCGACGCCGACACCATCGACGCGCTGATCGAGGACAAGATCGCGCCCAGCGACTGGGGCCGCCATCTGGGCCATTCGACATCGCCGCTGGTCAATGCCTCGACCTGGGCGCTGATGCTGACCGGCAAGGTTCTGGACGACGACCGCCCCAGCCCGGCCCGCGCCCTGCGCGGCGCCATCAGGCGGCTGGGCGAACCGGTGATCCGCACCGCCGTGGGCCGCGCGATGAAGGAAATGGGCCGCCAGTTCGTGCTGGGCGAAAGCATCGGGTCGGCCATGTCGCGCGCCGCGAGGATGGAGGCGAAAGGCTATACCTACTCCTATGACATGCTGGGCGAGGCGGCGCGCACCGATGCCGACGCGGCGCGCTATCACCTCAGCTATTCGCGCGCCATATCGGCCATCGCCGAGGCCTGCACCAGCGACGACATCCGCGCCAATCCGGGCATTTCGGTCAAGCTCTCGGCGCTGCATCCGCGCTATGACCTGGCGCAGGAGGCCCGCGTGATGGACGAGCTTGTGCCGCGCCTTCGGGCGCTGGCGCTGCTGGCGAAATCGGCCGGAATGGGGCTCAACGTCGATGCCGAGGAAGCCGACCGCCTGGCGCTGTCTCTGATCGTGATCGAGGCGGTGCTGAGCGAACCCGCGCTTTCGGGCTGGGACGGTTTCGGAATCGTGGTGCAGGCCTACGGGCAGCGCGCCGGTGTGACGATCGACGCGCTTTACGACATGGCCGCCCGGAACGACCGCAAGATCATGGTGCGCCTGGTCAAGGGCGCCTACTGGGATACCGAGATCAAGCGCGCCCAGGTGGCGGGCATGGCCGGCTTTCCGGTGTTCACGCACAAGGCGGCGACCGACGTGTCCTACATCGCCAATGCGCGCAAGCTTCTGGGCATGACCGATCGCATCTATCCGCAATTCGCCACCCACAACGCCCACACCGTCGCCGCCATCCTGCACATGGCCGGCGACCGGCCCTATGAATTCCAGCGCCTGCACGGCATGGGCGAAACCCTGCACGGGCTGGTCAAGGCGCAGAACGCCACCGCCTGCCGCATCTATGCCCCGGTGGGTGCGCATCGCGACCTGCTGGCCTATCTGGTGCGCCGGCTGCTGGAGAACGGGGCCAATTCGTCCTTCGTCAACCAGATCGTCGATGAAACCGTCCCGCCCGAGGTGGTTGCCGCCGATCCCTTCGACAAGGTCGGCGAACCGGCCCCGGCCATCGCGCCGGGCACCGACCTGTTCCTGCCCGAACGGCCCAATTCGCGCGGCTTCGACCTGCGCCACACGCCGACGCTCGCCGCGCTGGATGCGGCGCGCGCCCCCTTCCGCGAGCATCGCTGGCAGGCCACGCCCATCATCGCCGCAAAGCCGGAACCCGAAACCGCGCAGCCGGTCGGCAACCCGGCCCTGCCCGGCGACAGCCCGGGCACCGTAGCCGCCGCCAGTGCCGAAGATATCGAATGCGCGCTGGCCGCCGCGCGGCCCTGGGATGCGCCCGCTGCCGACCGGGCCCGCGTTCTCAACGCCGCCGCCGACCTTTACGAGGAAAACCACGGCGAGATCTTCGCGATCCTGGCCCGCGAGGCCGGCAAGACCCCGCCCGACGCGGTGGCCGAACTGCGCGAGGCGGTGGATTTCCTGCGCTATTATGCCGCCAACATCCCCGGCGGCGACCCGGCCGGCATCTTCACCTGCATTTCGCCCTGGAACTTCCCGCTGGCGATCTTCTCGGGGCAGATCGGCGCCGCGCTGGCCACCGGCAACGCGGTGCTGGCCAAGCCCGCCGAGCAGACTCCGCTGATCGCGCATCTGGCGGTCGGCCTGCTGCACGAGGCGGGCGTGCCGCGCGAGGCGCTGCAACTGCTGCCCGGCGGCGGTGCGGTCGGCGCGGCGCTGACCTCGGATTCGCGCGTCAACGGTGTCGCCTTCACCGGCTCCACCGCCACGGCGCGCAAGATCCGCGCGGCCATGGCCGAGCACCTGGCCCCCGGCGCGCCGCTGATCGCCGAAACCGGCGGCCTGAACGCGATGATCGTGGACAGCACGGCGCTGCCCGAACAGGTGGTGCAGTCGATCGTCGAAAGCGCCTTCCAGTCGGCCGGCCAGCGCTGTTCGGCCCTGCGCTGCCTCTATCTGCAAGAGGATATCGCCGAGGATGTCCTGACCATGCTGAAAGGCGCCATGGACGCGCTGAAACTGGGCGATCCGTGGAACCTGTCCACCGATTGCGGCCCGGTGATCGACGCCGCCGCGCACGCCACCATTGCCGAACATGTCGCGAGCGCCCGTGCCGAGGGGCGCGTGCTCAGGGAGGTGGCGGTGCCTTCCGAGGGCATCTTCATCGCCCCAACGCTGATCGAGGTGCCGGGCATCGCGGCGCTAAGGCGCGAGATCTTCGGCCCCGTGCTGCATGTGGCCCGCTTTCGCGGCCCCGATCTCGACCGGGTGATCGACGCCATCAACGCCACCGGCTATGGCCTCACTTTCGGATTGCACACCCGGATCGACGACCGCGTGCAGCATGTGACCGACCGGATCCATGCCGGCAACATCTATGTCAACCGCAACCAGATCGGCGCCATCGTCGGCTCCCAGCCGTTCGGCGGCGAGGGGCTGTCGGGCACCGGCCCCAAGGCGGGCGGGCCGCACTACATGCCCCGCTTTGGCGCCCCCGACCGGCAGACCTCCGAAACGCCCTGGCAGAACGGGATGACGGCGCTGCCCGGTGCCACCGGCACCCCGGCCCCGGCCGTCACGTTCACGCTGCCCGGGCCCACGGGCGAATCCAACCGGCTCAGCCTGGTGGCAAGGGCGCCGCTGCTGTGCCTTGGCCCCGGAACCGGCGCGGTGGAGGCCCAGGCCAGGGCCGTCGGCGCCCTGGGCGGAACCGCGATCCGGGCCACCGGCGAAATAGACCCGGCGCGGCTGGAAACGCTGACGGGGTTCTCGGCCGTCCTGTGGTGGGGCGACGAGGACATGGCGCGCGCCATCGACATGGCGCTTTCGCGCCGCGCCGGGCCGATCGTGCCGCTGATCGCGGGAACCCCCGACATCGCGCGGGTGATGGGCGAACGTCACGTCTGCGTCGACACCACGGCCTCGGGCGGCAACGCCGCACTTCTGGGCGGCGCGGCCTGAACCCGGCGTGCGCGCATCTTGACCGCGGCGCGCTTTGGCGTCAGCGTCGCGCCATGTTCCCGATCCGCGACCACAACCCCTCGGGCGGCACGCCCTATGTCGTCTATGCGCTGATGGCGGCGAATGTCCTGGCCTATCTCGGCTATGCCGGGATCATGGGCGACGATCGCGCGCTGTCGCATTTCTTCTATGAATGGGCGATCGTGCCGGCGCGCATCAGCGACGGCCACGGATACCAGACCCTGTTCACCTCGATGTTCCTGCATGCCGGGTTCCTGCACCTGGCCGGGAACATGCTGTTCCTGTGGATCTTCGGCGACAACCTCGAAGACGAGATGGGACACGCGGGCTTTGCCCTGTTCTACCTCGCCGCCGGCATCGGCGCCGGGCTGGTGCATGTGATCACCGCGCCGCAATCGCTTGTGCCCACCGTCGGCGCTTCGGGCGCCATCGCCGGGGTGATGGGGGGCTATCTGCTGCTGTTTCCCAGGGCGCGGGTGGATATCCTGTTCATCATCGTGATCTTCTTCCGCGTGGTCGCGGTGCCGGCGTGGCTCATGCTGGGGGTCTGGCTGGGCTTGCAGTTCATCGGCAGTCTGCATGCCGATCCCAATGGCGGGGGTGTCGCCTACTGGGCGCATACCGGCGGCTTCATCGTCGGGCTGGTGCTGACGCTGCCGTTCTGGCTGCGCCGCGGCGGGGCGGCATTCTGGAGCCGGACGCACGGCAGGCCGCCCCATCCCGAGAAGACATACAAGCTTGCCGCCAGCCGCATCCCGAAGGTGCCGCGCCGCTGAAGCCCGCGCGGTTCAGTTGCGCATCAGCCGGGCGAAATGCTCGAATATCGCGGCGTTGGCGCAGATCACCTCGCCATCCTCCAGGATGTGGCCGCGCGGGTCGCGCAGCGACTCGGCCAGACCTCCCGCCTCGCGCACGATGACGATGCCGGCGGCCATGTCCCATGGGTGCAGACCGCGTTCCCAGAACCCGTCATAGCGGCCCGCCGCGACATAGGCCATGTCCAGCGCCGCCGAACCCCAGCGCCGCACACCGGCGCAGGAGGGCAGCAGGCGCGCCAGATCCTTCAGGGTCGCGGGCAGATCGGGCCGCCCGCCGAACGGCAGGCCGGTGGCGAAGATCGATTCGATCATCCGCGACCGCCCCGACACCCGCAACCGGCGTTCGTTGATCCAGGCTCCCTGCCCCTTCTCGGCCAGGAACATCTCGTCCTTGGCGACATCGAAGATCACCCCGGCGACCACCTGGCCCTTGTGTTCCAGCGCGATCGAAACCGCCCAATGGGGCAGTCCGTGCAGGAAGTTCGTGGTGCCGTCCAGCGGATCGACGATCCAGCGCCTCGTGGGATCCTGGCCTTCGATGGCGCCCCCCTCCTCGGCCAGCCAGCCATAGGTCGGGCGGGCGCCCAGAAGTTCCTCTTTCAGGATCGCCTCGGCGCTGATGTCGGCCTTGGACACGAAATCGCCCGCCCCCTTCATCGACACCTGCAAATTCTCGACCTCGCGGAAATCCTTGACCAGCGACCGCCCCGCCTTGCGCGCGGCCTTGAGCATGATGTTGAGGTTTGCGCTGCCTACCATGTCGCGGGCTCCTGTGAGGGTCGGGGCGGGCTCCGGCCCGGGTCGAGAGGCGCGTATACGCGGGCGCGGGCGCCTTGCCAAGGGCCACGGCTTGCCATCCGGCGCGCGCGGGTCCACCCTGCCGCCCGAACAGGAGGACCAGAAAGATGACAGACCAGATGCGCCGCATCGTTCTTGCCAGCCGCCCCGAGGGCGCCGCGTCAGAGGACAATTTCCGCATCGAAACTTCGCCCGTCCCGGCCCCGGGCGATGGCGAGGTGGTGGTGCGGGTGCACTACATCTCGCTTGATCCCTACATGCGCGGGCGCATGGACGACGCCGAATCCTACGCCGCCCCGGTGCCGGTCGGCGGCATCATGGGAGGCGGCGGCGTGGGCGAGGTGGTCGCCTCCAATCACCCCGATTTCCGGCCCGGCGACTTCGCCTTCGGCATGTTCGGCTGGACGACCCACGCCTGCGAGAACGGCAACCAGCTGCGCCGGCTCGACCCTGCGCAGGCGCCGATCGGCACGGCCTTGGGCGTTCTCGGCATGCCGGGTTTCACCGGCTGGTACGGGCTAAACGAACTGGGCCGCCCGAAACCGGGCGAAACCCTTGTCGTGGCCGCCGCAACCGGGCCGGTGGGTTCGATGGTCGGGCAACTTGCACGGCTGGCCGGGCTGCGCGCCGTGGGCATCGCGGGAGGGGCCGAAAAATGCGCACTGGCCACCGACACCTTCGGGTTCGATGCCTGCATCGACCACCGCGCCCATGACAGCGCACGCGATCTGCGGGCCGCCCTGCGCGACGCCTGCCCCGCAGGCGTCGACATCTACTACGAGAATGTCGGGGGCAAGGTTCTCGAAGCGGTGATCCCGCTGATGAACGATTTCGGGCGAATCCCGCTCTGCGGCGTCATAAGCTGGTATGATGCCGGCGGGCTGGGCGCCAAGGCCGCGAGCGAAGGATTGTCGCTGCCCGCCCTCTGGAGCACCATCCTCAAGAAATTCCTGTCGGTCAACGGCTTCATCATCTCCAACCACTACGACCGCTATCCGCAATTCCTGGCCGATGTCGGGCCGAAACTGGCCAGCGGCGAAATCCGCTATCTCGAAGATGTCGCCGAGGGGCTTGAAAACACCCCCGCCGCCTTCCTGTCGATGCTGAAGGGCGGCAATACCGGCAAGCAACTGGTCAGGCTGATCTGACCGGGCGCGAGTTGCGCGGCGATCTCAGCTGCTGCTGACCACATGATCGCCGCCGATATCGCCCAGCGACTGGAACAGCCCGGCGGTGTTGGCGACGCCGAACTTCTTCAGCAGCCGCGCGCGGTGCACCTCGACCGTGCGATAGCTGAGTTCCAGCGAACGCGCGATCTCCTTGCTGGTCTTGCCCTCGCCCAGAAGCGAGAACACCTCGCGTTCGCGCCGGGTCAGCGGCAGATAGGGGCGGGTATCGGCCAGATCGGCAAAGCTCCACACCGCGCGGGCCAGCGGCTCCTCGGGGGTGAAGGTGTGGCCGCGCACCCGGCACCAGAACAAATCGCCCCCCCGGCGCATCATCACGCGTTCGTCCCAGTAGGCGCCGCCTTCGCGCAGCGCCCGCACGCCGCGGTTGCGGATGTTCACGAATTCCTCCTGGCTTGGATAGAGGATCGCGAAGGACCGGTCGCACAGCTCCCCGCACTCATAGCCGAACATCGCCGCAAAGCTCTGGTTGCAGGCCCGGATCACGCGGTTCTCCGTCACCACCAGCCCCACCGGCGCATGGGTGAACGCCAGCCCCGCCAAATCACGCGCGGCAAACAGCCTGTCGAGATCCGGCCTATCCTTCGAACCGTTCATCGCCCCCTCGGTCTTGTACCGGCAGGATAGCCGCTGAACCGGCCCGCTGCAAACCGCGCGGCCGACCCGTTCGCCCGGCGCCGCCCGGCGGTGGCATCACGCGCCGTCAAGCGCGCGCCAGCCGATATCGCGCCGGTAAAACCCCTGCGGCCAGTCGATCGCATCGGCCATGGCATAGGCCCGCGCGCGCGCCTGCGCCAGCGTGTCGCCGCGCGCGGTGGCGTTCAGCACACGCCCGCCCGCCGCCACCACCTTGCCGTCGCGGCGCGCGGTGCCGGCGTGAAAACACATCTCGAACGCGGTCTCGGGCAGGCCATCGAGCCCGCCGATCACGCTGCCCGTGGCATGGGCGCCGGGATAGCCGCGCGCCGCCAGAACCACGGTCATGGCATGATCGTCGGCCCAGTTGACGCGCGCCCCGGCCAATCGCCCCTCGGCCGCCGCATGCATCAGATCCAGCGCCTGCGCGCCCAGCCGCATCATCAGCACCTGGCATTCCGGATCGCCGAACCGCACGTTGTATTCCACCAGCCGCGGCTGCCCGTCGCGGATCATCAGACCGGCATAGAGCACGCCCTGATAGGGCGTCCCGCGCCGCGCCATTTCCGCGATAGTGGGGCGCACGATCCGGTCCATGGCGCGGGCCTCGATGTCCGGGCTCAGCACCGGCGCCGGCGAATAGGCGCCCATGCCGCCGGTATTGGGGCCGGTGTCGCCCTCTCCCACGCGCTTGTGATCCTGCGCGCTGCCGATGGGCAGAACGGTCTTGCCATCGCACAGCACGAACAGCGACGCCTCCTCGCCCTCCATGAACTCCTCGATCACCACCTCGGCCCCGGCCGCGCCGAAGCTGCCGGCGAACATCTCGTCGATGGCTGCAAGCGCCTGCGCCTCGGTCTCGGCAACGATCACCCCCTTGCCGGCCGCCAGCCCGTCGGCCTTGACCACGATCGGCGCCCCCCTGGCCCGGACATGCGCGCGCGCCGCCTGCGGGTCGCTGAAATGGGCGTAGGCCGCCGTCGGCACGCCGGCCGCATCGCAGATCTCCTTGGTAAAGCGTTTGGACGCCTCCAGCCGCGCCGCCGCGGCGGACGGGCCGAACACCGCGATGCCGGTATCGCGCAGCCGGTCGGCCACGCCGGCTGCCAGCGGCGCCTCGGGCCCCACGATCACCAGATCGATGGCGTTCTGCTGCGCGAACTCGGCCACCGCGCCGCCGTCGACGATGTCGAGCGCCGCGCATTCCGCGATCTGCGCGATCCCGGCATTGCCGGGGCTGACGATCAGCTTGTCGCATTTGGGGTTCTGCATCACCGCCCAGGCAAGGCTGTGCTCGCGTCCACCGCCGCCCAGGATCAGAATGTTCATGACGCCCCCTGTCGAAAACCGCCATCTCAATAGGGGCGGCGGCGCATATTGGCAAGCGCGCGCCGCAGGCCGGGAACCCGGGCGCGCCGGCGGGCGTTGGTCCGCCGACCCCTCGGACCCGAGGCGCACGCGAAAAGGAGACAAGAATGCCCCGCCTTACCGGAAAGACCGTCGCCATTCTGGCCACCGACGGCTTTGAACAGTCGGAACTGGACCGGCCCCTCGACGCCCTGCGCGCGCAAGGCGCAACGGTGCATGTGGTCGCCCCGCACGGCGAACGGATCAAGGGCTGGTCCGGCAGCGGCTGGGGCCATTCGGTGCCGGTCGACCGGCTGCTCGCGAATGCGGGCGAAAGCGACTACGACGCGCTGGTTCTGCCCGGCGGGCAGATCAACCCCGACCTGCTGCGCACCGATCCCGGCGCGGTGGAGTTCGTGCGCGCGTTCTGGCGTGCAGGCAAGCCGATCGGGGCGATCTGTCACGCGCCCTGGCTTCTGATCGAGGCCGGCATCGCCAAAGGTCGGCGCATAACGTCCTATACATCCATCCGCACGGACGTGGAGAACGCCGGCGGTCGCTGGCAGGACAGCGAGGTCGTGACCGACCAGGGCCTCGTCACCAGCCGCAGCCCCGGCGACCTGGATGCGTTCTGCGACGCCCTGATCGAGGAAATTTCCGAAGGCCGGCACGACAATCGCGCCGCCTGACCTTTTCCCGGTGCCGGATATGGGGCAATGATGCAGCCCATGTCCGATCTCATCGACGATCCCGTTCCGGGCCGGAACCTGCCCGAATACACCGTCTCGGAAATCTCCGGCGAGGTGAAACGCGCCCTGGAGGCCGGTTTCGGCCGCATCCGGGTGCGCGGCGAGGTCGGCCGCGTGTTCCGGGCCCGATCGGGGCACCTCTACTTCGACGTGAAGGACGAAAGCAGCGTGCTGGCCTGCACCACCTGGAAGGGCCAGGTGCCGGGCCTGTCGGTGATCCCCGAGGAAGGGCTGGAAGTGGTCGTCACCGGCCGCATGACGGCGTTCGGCGGACAGTCGAAATACAACCTCAACGTCGATGACGTGGCGATTGCGGGCCAGGGCGCCCTGATGGCGCTGCTGGAACGGCGCAGACGGCAGCTCGCCGCCGAGGGTCTGTTCGATAGCAATCGCAAGAAGGCGCTGCCGTTCCTGCCCGAGGTGATCGGCGTGATCACGTCGCCCTCCGGCGCGGTGATCCGCGACATCCTGCACCGGCTGCGCGAGCGCTTCCCGCGCAAGGTCCTGATCTGGCCGGTCGCGGTGCAGGGCAAGGACTGCGCCCCCCAGGTGGCCCGCGCCATCGAGGGCTTCAACGCGCTGCGCCCCGGCGGCGCGCTGCCCAGGCCCGACCTGATCATCGTCGCCCGCGGCGGCGGCTCGGTCGAGGATCTCTGGGGCTTCAACGAGGAAGCGGTCGCCCGCGCCGCCGCCGCCAGCGCGATTCCGCTGATCTCGGCGGTGGGCCACGAAACCGACACGACACTGATCGACCATGCCGCCGACCGGCGCGCGCCGACGCCGACCGCCGCCGCCGAACTGGCGGTCCCGGTGCGCCTCGACCTCGTGGCCCGCATCAACGATCTGGGCGCGCGGCTGGTGCGCGCGGCCTCCGACGGCGTGAGACGGCGCCGTCAGCGCCTGGCCGACCTGTCGCGCGCCCTGCCCCGCCACGATACCCTGCTGGAGGGCCCGCGCCAGCGGCTCGACATCGCCGCCGAACGTCTGCCGGCGGCCCTGACGCGCCGGACACAGCATTGCCGCATCGCACTCTCCAACGTCTCGGGCAGCCTGCGCCCCTCCCTGCTGCGGCGCATGCTGCTGGCCCGCCGCGACAGCCTGTACCAGCGCGCCGGCCGGCTGCGCCCGCGCCTGCTGACCCGCGACATCGGCCAGAAACGCAGCGCGCTGTCAGCACTGGCGCAGCGGCTGGGGGCCACCGGGCGCAATCATACCCAACGCCTGCGGGTCCGGATCGAGGCCGCCGACCGGCTGCGCGAAACGCTTGGCTATCGCGCGACGCTGGCGCGCGGCTATGCCGTCATCCACGGGCCGGACGGCGTGCTCACCAGCCTTGCCACGGCGGCAAGCGCCAGCACGCTCGAGATCGAGTTTTCCGACGGGCGCCTCAAGGTCGGGCGCAAACCGGCACGCAAACCCGGCAAACCGGGCGACCCCGGCCAGGGCTCGCTGTTCTGATGCAACGGCCCGCTGCTTCTTTCTGGTTGAAAATACTCAAAGTCCCGCGCCTGCCCACCGGCACGCCGTCGCGCGATCAGACCCCGACTTCCGGCCCGTAGCAGATCATGTCCTCACCGATATCCTCGGCCTCGTAAAGCTGGGTCGCGGTCGGGTCGTTCTCGAACCGGGCGATCAGCCCGCCGGCGCCTTGCGCGAAACTCCAGCATTGCGGATCGGGCCGGTCCTCGTAGACGAAACAGATCTGGCCGTTCTCCTCATACCAGATCCCGTCGCGGCACCGGCCGTCCAGAAACGACCAGACCACGCGGCGGCCATCCATGTAGCGCTCCACGCCATAGAGCTGGCCCTCGAAGCCGTAAAACAGCGTCTTGCCCCTGGTATAGGCATCGAACGCCTCGGCCGTCATGCGGGTCTCCGCCGCCGCAAGCGGCGCAGTCAGGCAGGACAGAATCACCAACAGGGCCCTCATGGCGCAAGTCTGCCAGATCGCCCCGGCGCGCGCCACCGCGCGTTCCGGCGCACCCGAAATCTATGGCCTGCCGCCTTCGGCCGGCCGGGCGAAGGCGGCCGGATGCGGCAGGCCCCGTGCGCCACCATCCGCCCCGCTCCAGCGCCGGGCGCGCCCGTCCATCATGCGCCGCCAGAGCGGTGGCACCAGCGCCGCGGCCGCCATGACCGGCAACGCATGCGGCAGCATCGGCATCCTCGCCGGATCCAGCCGCAGCGCCGGAAATGCGCGCGCGGGGTTGCAATGGTGATCGGAATGGCGCGGCGCGTTCAGCATCAGCGCCGAGGAACAGCGGTGCGGCGCGTTCCAGCCATGCCGCGCCCCGACCGGTTCGGGCCGGCCATCGCCACCCATATGCCGGCGCAACCCGTAATGCTGGACGTAATCGGCCAGCAGGATCTGCATCTGCGCATAGGCGCAAAGTCCCAGATAGACCGCAACGCCGCGCAGTCCCGCAAGGACGCCCGCCACGGCCAGCACCAGCGCCGCGCCAGCGCAATAGCCTAGGTAGGGATGCAGCCCGCGCCGCCGCCCTCCGGCCCGTCTGCGCGCGGCGGTCTCGGCCCGCAGACCGGCCATGAACGAGCCCGCCCAGGCGCGCGGCCAGAACCGGTAGAAGCCGACCCCGAGCGCCGCCGAGTTGGGATCGCGCGCGCTTGCCACATGCACATGATGAACCCGAAGATGCGCCGATACGTGATGCCCGAACAGCAGCGAGACATAGATCGCCGCCCCCAGCCGCCGGAGCCGGCGCGCCCGGGCATGGATCAACTCATGCGCGACGGGGTGCGATACCTGCCCCATGAACAGCCCCAGCGCCACGGCCAGACAACCCGCCTGTCCCGGCCCCAGCCAGGGCGCGCGCGCCACCGCCCAAACCCCGAGGCCCAGCAGGAGGACATGCGCCAGCGCGAGCGCCGCGGTCAGGGCGCGCGCGAACCTTTCCGCCCCCGCGCCCTCCCGGGCCGCCGCCGGCCGGGCCGCCAGCCGGTCGATGAGCGCCACGAACAAGGTCACATAAACCAGTGCCGCCACGGGCCAGACGCCTCCGGCCAGACAGGCCGCGGCAAGCAGGGCGACAAGGGCCAGGCTGGCCAGCGCGAACCGGATCATGGGCGGGCGATCTCCTTGGCGCCGCCAGCATCGGCACAGCGCGCGCCGCTGTCAAACCCGCGCTTGCGCGACGTCAGCTTTGACGCGACCCGGGCGGGCCGTCACCATGGCGCGAAACGAGGTGCAACCCCATGCCCGGCCCCATGATCGAAACTCTCTGCCTGCTGCTCGCCGGGCTTTGCGCGCTGGCCTACCTGGCGTTGACCGGCCGGGCACCGGGCCTCGCGCGCTCGATCGTCAAGACCGCATCGGTGGCGCTTCTGGCGCTGGCCGCGCTGCTGGCGCAGGCGCCGCCCCTGCTGGCCCCGGCGCTGGCGCTGTGCGCGCTCGGCGACTGGTTCCTGTCGCGCCCGGGCGACAGGGCCTTCATGGCCGGCATCGGCGCCTTCGCCGCCGGGCACCTGATCTATGCGGCCCTGTTCCTGACGCATCCGGCCGCCGATCCGCAAGCACTGGCGCAGGCGCCGCAACTCTGGATTGGCGCGGCGCTGGCGGGGTTCGGCATCGTCGTGGCCGCGATGCTTGCGCCTCGGGCGGGCGCGCTGCGCGGCCCGGTCCTGGCCTATGTGCCGATCATCCTCGGCATGGGAATCGCCGCGCTGGCCCTGCCTGCCGCCGGCTCCCTGGCGCTGGCTTTTCCCGCCGCGCTGGCCTTCATCGCGTCGGATCTGGTTCTGGCCATCGACAGGTTCATGCTGCCGGCCGGCCACCCGGCGCGCCGCATCGCGCCATACGCGGTCTGGCCGCTCTACTGGGGGGCGCAGGCCGGATTCCTGGCCGCCTTCACCTAAACCACACTCAGCCCTCGCCAAACAGCGCCAGCGTGCGCGGAACGGCCTTGAACTCCCGCGCGCGGCCGGTGCCGCTGAGCCGGCGCACCGGCCATGTCAGCCAGCCCGCCCAGGCCATGCGCCGGCACCAGGCCCGCGCAAGCGGCCAGATTTCGGGCGGTGCCGTCTCGCCATGGCCGGCCAGCGCATCGCGCACCTCCGGGGCATCGTCGGGCGCATTGACCAGCACATTGAAGACGAACACGACGAGATCGCGGGCATGGCCCTCGGGAGTGTTCAGCCGCGGCCGGAAATTCTCGAAATCGACCAGCGTCACGCGACCGTCCTGCATGCACATGTCCTTGGGGCTGGGCCGGCCGTGGCTGAACCCCAGCGCGTGCAGACGGCCCAGCGCGCGCCCGGCCTCGCGCAGCGCCGCCGCGCGCTCGGCCCGATCGCCGCTCAGCCGCTGAATCATCGCCACGATGCGCCCGCAATCGGGGGTGACGAAAAAATCCGGCCCCTCGGCACAAACCGGAGGCACCGGCGCACCGGCGGCATACAGAACCCGCAGGGCCTGGCGCTCGGCCTCGAACGCGCGGCGTGGCTCGCCCTTCTGCAGCCGCATCCGCAGGCCGGGCCGCTCCACCCGCTTGACCCAGAATACCCGCCCGGCGAGGTCCAGACGCTCGATGCGCGGCGCATCCGCGCCCGCGGCCCTCGCATGCGCGGCCAGTTCGGCAATCAGTTCGGGCGGGCAATCCGATGTCATGCGCGCGAGCCTATCCGCAGCCGGAACCGGCGACAATGACCGCCGGGAATCGCGCGCGGGAATGCCGCCCGCCCTTCCATCCGCGGCCATGCTGGACTAGGTGAAGGGAAAGCAACGGAGGCGCAGATGGCGTTTTTCACGAAACTCAGGGACCGGCTGTTCAAGTCCTCGTCGAAGATCGAACAGGGTCTGGACGCGATCGTCGAGGATGGCGGTATCGAAGAACCCGATCCCGCGCCGCCCGATCCCACACCGGCGCAGCCGCGGCCCCAACCCGCTCCCGACCCCCGGACCATACCGGAACCGCAACCCGCACCCTCCGAACCCTCGGCCCCGCCAGAGGAACCCCGTCCGACGCCCCCCGCCGAGGAACCGCCGCCTCCGCCCGAACCCGGCCCCGCGCCGGACGATCCGCAACCAGCCCCGGCGCCGCTCGAGGAACCGGTTCCGCCGCCGGAAACGCAAGGCCCGGGCAGCGGCCTGCTGGGCCGCCTGCTGGGCCGGCGCGACGCGCGCCCGGTGCTGCGCCGCACGCTGGACGACGACATGCTGGAACAGCTCGAGGATCTGCTGATTTCCGCCGACATGGGGGTCGACACGGCGCTGCGCGTGACCGCCAACATGGCCGAGGGCCGGTTCGGAAAGAAACTGTCCAGCGACGAGATCAAGCACCTCCTGGCGGCCGAGATCGCCCGCATCATGGAACCGGTGGCCAGGCCGCTGCCGATCTATGCCAAACGCCCGCAGGTCGTGCTGGTGGTGGGCGTCAACGGCTCGGGCAAGACCACGACCATCGGCAAGCTGGCAAGCCAGTTCAAGGCGGCGGGAAAGTCGGTGGTGATCGCCGCCGGCGACACCTTCCGCGCCGCGGCGGTGGAACAGCTCCAGGTCTGGGGCGACCGCGCCGGCGTGCCGGTGATGCGCGCGCCGCAGGGCTCCGACCCGGCCAGCCTGGCCTACGACGCCATGACCCGGGCCGAAGCCGAGGGCGCCGACCTCTTGCTGATCGACACCGCCGGGCGCCTGCAGAACCGCGCCGACCTGATGGAGGAACTGGCCAAGATCGTGCGCGTGATCCGCAAGAAGGATCCGGGCGCGCCGCACAACACGCTGCTGGTGCTCGATGCCACCACCGGCCAGAACGCGCTGAGCCAGGTCGAGACCTTCCTGAAGATATCGGACGTCTCGGGGCTGGTGATGACCAAGCTCGACGGCACCGCCAAGGGCGGCATCCTGGTGGCGCTCGCCGACCGCTTCGGCCTGCCGATCCACGCCATCGGCCTGGGTGAACAGATCGACGATCTGGCCGCCTTCGATCCCGACGAATTCGCCGCCGCCCTGACCGGGCTTGCAGCCTGACATGACCGGGCAGCCGCCCATCCCTCATCTTCTGACCGAAAATATCCTCCGGGGGTCCGGGGGTGGAAAACCCCCGGGGGCCGCGGCATGAGCGACTGGCTGATTTCGCTCGAGGGCACCGCCGCGGGACATGCCGCCGCGCTCTGGCTGGCCATGGCCGCCGCCTTCCTGCACGCGGTGTTCGGCGCGCTCCAGAAGGGGCGCCACGACCCATGGCTTTCGCGCGGCGCGATCGATGCCTCCTACGGGCTGATGGCGGCCCCCTTCGCGCTGTTCGTGGTGCCCTGGCCCGAGCCGCACATGTGGCCGATCTTCGCCTGTGCCTGGGCGATCCACGTCGTCTACAAGATCCTCCAGGCCACCGCCTATACCAAGGGGTCCTACACCGTGGTCTATCCGGTGGTGCGCGGCACCGGCCCCTTGTTTGCCGTGATCGGCGCCTGGCTGCTGTTCGGAGAGCTGTTCACGCCGGTTCAGTGGCTGGGCGTGGCCATCCTGCTGACCGGCATCTTCGGGCTTGCGGCCTACAACCTGGTGTTTCTCGAAACGGCCCGCGACACGCTGCACCTGGCGCTTGGGCTGGCGGTGGTCACGGGCCTGTTCGTGGCGCTCTACACGACGTGGGACGCCTATGGCATCCGCGCCACCGGCGACCCGTTCACCTTTCTGGCCTGGTTCTTCATGATCGACGGCCTTGCCATGCCGCCCGTGGCCTATCTGCGCTGGCGCAACATGGCCTACCGCCCCGCGCCGGGGCCGCTGCTGGCGCGCGGCGTGATCGGCGGGCTGGTGGCGTTCGGCAGTTTCGGCGCGGTCATGCTGGCGACGCGGCTGGACAAGGTCGGCGAAGCGGCGGTATTGCGTGAAACCTCGACCGTGTTCGCCGCGCTGATCGGCTGGCTGGTGCTGAAGGAAACCGTGGGCCCGCGCCGCATCGCGCTGATGGCGCTGATCGCGGCCGGCGCGGTCGTGGTTGAGATGGGCGGCGGAAGGGCATAGATGGCAGGTACCATGGCAAAGCACAAACCGATCAACCCGATCCTGAAACAGGTGCTGGAACTGGGCCCGCCGCTGGCCTTCTTCGGCATCTACATGGTGATCCGCGACAACAGCTATCACTGGAACGGCACCGACTATTCGGGCTTCATCGTCGCCACCATCGTGTTCGTTCCCATCATGCTCGGGGCGATGGCGGTGTTATGGCGGCTGACCGGCCATATCAGCCGGCTTCAGGTCTTCACCGCCTTCATGGTGATCTTCTTCGGCGGGCTGACCGCGTGGTTCAACGACGAACGGTTCTTCAAGATGAAGACCTCGATCGTCTATGGCGTCTTCGCCGGCATCCTGGGCGTCGGGCTGTTGCAGGGCCGGTCCTACCTGGCCTATGTCATGGCCGAGATGCTGCCGATGCAGGAAGCCGGCTGGATGATCCTGACCCGCCGCCTGTGTCTGGGTTTCGTGGTGCTGGCCGGGGCCAACGAGGTCGTGTGGCGCACCATGTCCGACGATACCTGGGTCAAGATCGAGACCTTCGGCTTTCCGATCGCGCTGTTCGCCTTCCTGTGGTGGCAGGTGGTGCAATTGCAGCACTACATGATCGACCCGCCGGGCAAGGACGGCTGACAAGGGCGCGATCTTGCGCACCCTCATGCGCGCAAAAGCTGTTTTCAAGCCACGGTCTGCGTCCTATGGTGGCCCGGACCAGCAGACCGGCCCCGTCATGACCACCACGACCCTGCCCGAAACCGGCTTTCTGTCCCAGGCCTCCGATGCGTTGCGGCGCGTCCTTGTCGCACAGGCACACGAAATCGCACTCGGCGACGGCGAGGTCGTGTTCGAACAGGGCGACATGGGCGATGCGCTGTTTGCCATCCTGGAGGGCAGGCTCGAATTCTCGATCCTGTCGCGCGACGGGCGCAAGCTGGCGCTCGACATGATGGGGCCGGGCGCGGTGTTCGGCGAGATCGCCCTGTTCGATCCCGGCCCGCGCACCGCCACCGTGACCGCGGCAAGCCCGGCCCGGGTCTGCCGGGTGCGCAACGCCGATGTTCTGGCCGAGATCCGGAACGACCCGGACCTTTCGGCCGACATGATCCGTCTGGCCGGTCAGCGCATGCGCTGGATGAGTCGGCAACTGATCGAACAGGTGTTCCTGCCGATGCCGAGCCGCCTGGCGCGCAAGCTTCTGTACCTGACCGCCGACCCTGGCGGCGGGCCGGCCGAACTGCACCTGTCGCAGGCCGAACTGGCCGAATTCGTCGGCGCCACCCGCGAGGCGGTCTCCAAGACGCTGGGCATGTGGAAACGCGCCGGCGTGATCGCGGCGACAAGGGGCGGAGTCGTGATCCGCGACCGCGCCGCCTTGCAGGTTCTGGCCGATCCGGATCTTGTTTGAAGGCAACGGGGTTCGCGAAGGAAAGGGCCACGCGCGCCGCGCGTGGCCCATCCGTCGAGTGGTGGTTTCAGGTGCTCCGCGTCAGCCGTCCAGCCCCAGCGCGACAAAGCGCGGCTCACCTCCCCGGCGCACCAGAAGCAGCAGGGATTTGCGCCCGGCCTCCTTCGCCCCGTCGATGCGGTCGGACAGGTCGCTCAGCGAAGTCACCTTCTGCTGGCCTGCCTCGGTGATCACATCGCCGGCGCGCAGCCCCTTCTCGAAGGCCTGGGTGCTTTCGTCCACGTTCAGCACGATCAGCCCTTCCAGATCGTCCGAAAGGCCCATTTCCGAACGCATCTCGTCGGTCAGCGGCGTCAGCGTCAGGCCGAGAACCTCCTTCTCGGTCACGCCGGGCTTCTCGTCACCGCCCATCGCGGCGGGAACCGCGCGTTCGGCTTCCTCGCGCCGCCCCAGCGTCACCTTGAGCGTTTCGGTGCGCCCGTCGCGGAAAACCAGCACGCGCACCGTCTTGCCGACCGTAGTATTGCCGACCTGCCGCACCAGCGCCCGGGTATCCTTCACGTCGACACCGTCAAAGGACAGGATCACGTCGCCCGCCTTCAGTCCGGCCTCTTTCGACGGCCCTTCGGGGACATCGGTCACAAGCGCGCCCGCGACCTTGTCGAGCCCGATCGCCTCGGCCACGTCGTCGGTCACGTCCTGGATGCGCACGCCCAGCCAGCCGCGCCGCGTCTCGCCGAATTCCTTGAGCTGATCGACAACCCGGCCGACCACATTGGAGGCCATCGAGAACCCGATGCCGATGGAACCGCCGTTGGGCGACAGGATCGCGGTGTTCACACCCACGACCTCGCCGTCCATGTTGAACAGCGGTCCGCCCGAGTTGCCGCGGTTGATGGCGGCGTCCGTCTGGATGTAGTCGTCATAGGTGCCCGAGAGCGCGCGGTTGCGCGCCGACACGATGCCGGCCGAAACCGAAAAACCCTGGCCCAGCGGGTTGCCCATGGCCATCACCCAGTCGCCGACCCTGGCGTTGTCGCTGTCGCCGAACGAGACGAAGGGCAACGGCGCATTGGTCTTGACCTTCAGCAGGGCGATATCGGTGTTGGGGTCGGTGCCGACCACCTCGGCGGGCAGTTCCTCGCCCGAGAAGAACTCGATCGAGATCTCGTCGGCGCCGTCGATCACATGGTTGTTGGTAACGACGTACCCGTCCTCGGAAATCACGAATCCCGATCCCAGCGCGTTGGACCGGCGCGGCCGGTTGCCGTTGTCGTTGCGATCCTGGAAGTCGCGGAAGAAGTCCTCGAAGGGCGAGCCCTCGGGGACGATGCCCTGCGGCGCGGTGCGACGCTCGACCAGGGTCGTGGTCGTGATGTTGACGACCGCCGGGCTGACTTTCTCGGCCAGCGGCGCAAAACTGTCCGGCGCGGCCAGAGCGATTGCGGCCTGGGCCAGCACGAAGAGCGTGGCCAGAAGACCGAGCCACAGCGCGCGGGCATGCGTGGCCGCCCGTCCGTATTGTGGCGAAATGGCGAGTGCCTGTGAATGCAATGGACTTCTCCTTATCGCGGTTTGCCTTGGGGTCTGTCCGGCCCCGGTGCCGGGGCCTTCTGTCACAAAGCTGGGGTCAGCGGCGTGACTTTTCCAGTCCTGGCGCCGAGTGTTGCATGCTTTGAACGCATTGTGAAAGACGCGCGGGCGGCGCCGGCGGTTACAATCCCCGTCATGCAGGTTACAAACCCTGTCATCCCCCGGTCATCCCGAGGCGGCCGGCCAATCGCGCAAGGTCGCGCTCAGACGCCGAGGCGGAACGCGATCCAGACCAGAATCAGCCCCGTGACGATGGCCAGCGCGCCGATCTGGCGGCGCGCGGGTTCGGCCAGATCGCGCAGCATCTCAAGCAGACGCTCGACCATCGAAGGGGCCAGCGCCCAGACCAGCCCCTCCACGATCAGGACCAGCCCGAAGGCCAGAACCGCGATCGCCATCACTCGGCCGGCGCGGGCTGTCCGGGCCCCGCGGCAGCGCCGTCGGGCGACTTGAGATAGTTGAAGAACTCGCTGTCGGGCGTGATGACCATCGACGAATTGCCGCCCTTCAGCGCCCGCGTATAGGCCGTGAGCGAGCGGTAGAAATCGAAGAACTCGGGGTCGCGGCCGAAAGCCTCGGCGAAAATCGCGTTGCGGCGCGCATCGGCTTCACCGCGGATGATCTCGGCCTCGCGCTTGGCATCCGATGTCAGTTCGACAACGGTCCGGTCGGCCTGCGCGCGTACCCGCTGCGCCGCCTCGTTGCCGCGGGCGCGTTCGTCGGTGGCCTCGCGTTCGCGTTCGGCGCGCATCCGCGCGAACGTGGCTTCGAGGTTCTCCTTGGGCAGGTCGGTGCGCTTGAGCCGCACGTCCAGCAGTTCCAGCCCCAGCTCGCGGGCATCGCCTTCGGCCCCGTCGCGGATGCGCTGCATCAGCGCCGCCCGGTCGGAACTGAGGATGTCGTTGGAGGACACCGACCCGAGAATTTCGCGGGTCTGCGAACGCAGGATCGAATCCAGCCGCTGGCCGGCGACCTCGATGGCGTGATCGCCGCCCGAACCGGTCGCCTCGCGAAACTTGTTGACATCCTCGATCCGGTAGCGCGCGAAGGCGTCCACGACCAGCCGGCGATCGTCCAGCGGAGTCACCTCGAGCGGGTCCACATCGCGGCTGAGAATGCGGTCGTCATAGCGCACGACCTCCTGGATGATCGGAATCTTGATGCCCAGACCCGGTTCGTCCTTGACCGCGACGACACGCCCGAATTGCAGCACCAGAACCTTTTCGCGTTCGTCCACGATGAAGATCGCCGACAGAAGCCCCACCACGAGGATGACCAGAATCGGCAGAATGAAGGTCGTCTTGCGCATCAGTTCTGCTCCTTGGTCGGGCTGGGCGCGCTGCGGCGCAACTCGTTCAGCGGCAGATAGGGAACGACACCCTGCCGGCCTTCCCCGCTTGCGGACTCGTCCAGAATGACCTTGTCCACATCGCCCAATACCTGTTCGAGCGTTTCGAGATAAAGCCGCTTGCGCGTCACTTCCGGCGCCTTGCGGTATTCCGTCAGGACGGCGGTGAAACGGCTCGCTTCACCCTCGGCCTCGTTGACGACGCGGGCGCGATAGCCCTCGGCCTGTTCCTGCACCTGCGCCGCCTCGCCGCGCGCCTCGGCCAGAACCCGGTTGGCGTAGGCGTCGGCGACGTTCTGAAGGCGGTCGCGTTCCTGTTCCGCAGCCTGCACGTCGCGGAACGCGCCGATCACCGGTTCGGGCGGATCGGCCTTGTCGAAGTTGACCCGCACGATGCGCACGCCGCTGTCATAGCTGTCCAGCGTCGACTGGATCAGATCCTGAAGCCGGGACGCGATGATGCCGCGGTCACGGTTGAGGATCGGCGCGAGTCTCGACTGCGCGATGATCTCGCGCATGGCCGATTCGCTGACCGCGCGGATGGTCGGGCGCGGCTCGCGCAGGTTGAAGAGAAAGCGCGCCGGGTCCGAGATGTTCCAGACGACCTGAAAGTCGATATCGACGATGTTCTCGTCGCCGGTCAGCATCAGCCCGGCATCGCCGCCACGTCCGCCGACGCCGATGTCCTCGGTCTGTTCGCGCGTGACCGGGATCACCTCGGCGGTGACGAACGGCCAGGGGGCAAAGTTCAGCCCCGGGCTGCCGATCGCATGGAACTTGCCGAGAAACAGCTCGACCGAATTCTCTTCGGGCTTGACGGTATAGAAACTGGCCAGCCCCCACAGGATCACGGCCGCAAGGACACCCAGCCCGATGGTGCCGCGCGAAAACGACGGCATGCCGCCGCCGCCGCCGCCGCCCCCGCCGGTCTTGCCGGACCCGCCGCGCCCGCCCATCAGGACGCGCAGCTGTTCCTGGCCCTTCTTCATCAACTCGTCGATCTCGGGGATCTGCGGGCGCTCGCCCTCGGGGCGCCGGCCGCCGCCGTTGCTGCCGTTGCCCTTGTCTCCCCGGCCGCCTCCGCCGCCGGAAGAGCCTCCGCCCCCCCAGGGTCCGCCGCTGTTGCCCGCCATATGCCGTTCTTCCCTTGCTTGGCCGCCCGCGCGGGCGGCGTTGTCCCTTACCTGTGCACGAGCTTGTGCAATTCAAGCGGTGCGCACCGGGTTCCTCATTGTCACGATTTCCTCGGACATCGTGGGATGCACCGCGACGGTCCGGTCGAAATCCTCTTTCGTGGCCCCCATCTTGACCGCAATGCCCGCAAGCTGGATCATCTCGCCGGCGCCGGGTGCCACGATATGACAGCCCAGCACCTTGCGGCTGGCCTTGCTGACGACGAGCTTCATCAGAACCCGGTTCGGCCGGTCGGCAAAGCTGGTCTGCATCGGCCGGAACGAGGTCGAGTAGATCTCGACCGGCTCGATCTCGCGCGCCTCTTCCTCGCTCAGCCCGACGGTGCCGAATTCGGGCTGCGTGAAGATCGCGGTCGGGATCAGGTCGTGATCGACCGGCGTCGGCTTGCCTTCGAACACGGTCCGCACAAAGGCCATGCCTTCGCGAATCGCCACCGGCGTCAGGTTCATCCGGTCGGTGACATCGCCGATGGCATAGATCGAGGGCACCGCCGTCTGGCTGTATTCGTCGACCACGATCTGACCCTTGCGGCCCAGTTCGACGCCCAGCGCCTCAAGGCCCAGATCGTCCGAATTGGGCACCCGTCCGGTCGCCAGCAGAACCTTGTCAAAGCTGCGTTCGGTGCCATTGGTGGCCTTGACGCGAACCGCGTCGCCATCGCGCACCATGTCGATCACGGTGGTGCCCAGATGCACGTCGATGCCGTTGTTGCACATCTCCTCGCAGATCAGGCCGCGCGCCTCTTCGTCAAAGCCGCGCAGGATCTGCGCGCCGCGGTAATATTGCGTCGTCTCGACCCCGAGACCGTTGAGGATGCCGGCAAACTCGCAGGCGATATAGCCGCCCCCCACGATCAGCACCGATTTGGGCAGGCTGTCCATGTGGAAGATGTCGTTCGAGGTCATGGCGAATTCGTCGCCCGGCAGCCCCGGCAGGCCCGGCCGGCCGCCCGTGGCGATCAGGATATGCCTGGCCGTCCTGGTGGTGCCATCCGCCAGTTCGACCGTGTGCGGATCGCTCAGCCGGGCGCGCTGGTCGAAGGTCTCGACACCGTTGGTCTTCAGGATGCCCCGATAGACGCCCTCCAGCCGGTCGAGTTCGCCATGCAGCTTGCCCCTGAACGCGCCCCAGTCGAAGGCGCCGGGCGCCACATCCCAGCCATAGGCGCGGGCATCCTCCACCATGCCGGAATATTCGCTGGCAAACACCATCAGCTTCTTGGGCACGCAGCCGCGGATCACGCAGGTGCCGCCATAGCGGTCTTCCTCGGCCAGCGCCACCCTGGCCCCGGCCTCGCCGGCCGCGACGCGCGCCGCGCGCACCCCGCCCGAGCCGCCGCCGATGACAAAGAGGTCATAGTCGAAACTCATGCGCGCAGGTCCTCAGTCGGCCAGATCGGTGAACAGGTTGTCGCTTTCCAGGAAGTCCAGCCTGTCATGTTCGATGGTGCCCTGGTTGATGTCGCGCAGCTCGACCCGGCCGTCGCCATACCCGACCACGACGATGTCGCAGATATCCATGAACAGGCCATTCTCGACGACGCCCGGCATCTGGTTCAGCACCATCGCCAGCTGGCGCGGGTTGCCGATCCGGTTCAGGTGCAGATCCAGGATGTAATTGCCCTCGTCGGTGATGAACGGCGTCTGCCCGTTCATCCGCAGCGTCGCGGTGCGGCCCAGAACGTCCATCGAGATCAGCGTTTCCTCGACCAGGGCCTGGGTGGTCTGCCAGCCGAACGGGATCACCTCGACCGGCAGCGGAAAGGCGCCCAGCGTTTCCACCTCCTTGCCGATATCGGCGATCACGATCATCTGGTCGGAGGCGGTGGCGACGATCTTTTCCTGCAACAGCGCCCCGCCGCCGCCCTTGATCAGGTTCAGGTCGCCGTCGAATTCGTCGGCGCCGTCGATGGTGAGATCGAGCCATTTGGCCTCGTCCAGCGAGATCACGTTGATGCCGACCTCGCGGGCCAGTTCGGCGGTGCGGGTCGATGTCGGCACGCCGCGGATCTTCAACCCCTCGTCGCGCACCATCTCGCCCAGGCAGCGCACCAGCCAGGCGGCGGTCGATCCGGTGCCAAGGCCCACCCGCATCCCGTCCTCGACGAAATCGGCGGCACGTTTGGCGGCGACGAACTTGGCCTTGTCGATAGGCGACAATTCTCCGGTCATGGGCAGCACTCCGAATGGGTCGGGGGCGTTATAGGCTGCTTGGGCGTCGGTTGCGAGGGGCGAATTGGCCGGGTCAGCGGCAACCGGATATCGGCGGTCTTCCCTTCGGAAACCCAGCGCGGCCGATGCGATGGCGGTTCACCCGCGCTGCATCGTCGCGATCACCCGGGTCATCAGGTCGATGAACGCCGCCTGCTCGTCCGCGCTCAGCCCCGAGAGCGCCTGCCGGTTCTCGGCCGCGGCCGCCGCCATCGCCGCCCCTTGCAACCGGCGCGCCCTGTCTGTCACGAAGATCAGGCGCGCGCGCCGGTCGTCGGGGCTGGGGCGGCGCTCGATCAGCCCGTCGCGCTCCATCCGCGCAAGGGTGTTGGCCATGGTCGCCTGTTCGACATCCAGCCTCCGGACCAGTTCGCTTTGCGTCAGCCCGTCCTGTTCCCAAAGTTCGAGCAGCACCGGGAATCGCGCCGGAGACAGCCCCAGCGGCCCGATCCGCCGGTGCAGCCCGTTGGCGAACAGCCGCGCCATGTGATTGGCCAGATACCCGGCCGAGTTCCGCTTGAAATCGGACATGGTGCAAGAAGGCACTTGAATAGCACGCTATGCAAGCCTAATCTATATAGCGTGCTATCTACTTGAAAGGAGACTCACCGTGACCCCCAAACTCCACGCCGCCGCAGGGACTGTCGCGCTGCTGACGATCGGCGCCTTCTGGCTGTCGACCGCCGTGGTCGAACTGATCGGCGACGCAGGCCAGATCGCCGCCGTCAAGACCGCGATCCTTTACGGCATGGCGATCCTGATTCCGGCCATGGCCGCGACCGGGGCAAGCGGCGCCGCCCTGGGCAGGCGCATGCGGCTTCCCCTGATCGCCGCCAAGGTTCGGCGGATGAAGATCATCGCGGGAAACGGGCTGATTGTGCTGGTGCCCAGCGCGGTGTTCCTGGCCCTGCGCGCGCAGGCCGGGACGTTCGATACCTGGTTCTATGCGGTTCAGACGGTCGAATTGGTGGCTGGCGCGGTCAACATCGCGCTGTTGGCGCTGAACATGCGCGACGGATTGCGCTTGTCGGCGCGGAGCGCCCTGGCGCGGGCGTGACCGGCGATTGCGCGAATTCGCCGGCAAACGTCGCTATTTGCATGACGCCGGGGCGGGATTCGGCCTATCACCACGGCCATGATCCTGCCCTACCGCCTGCATTACGCCCCCGACAACGCCTCGCTGATCGTCCGGCTGGCGCTGGAGGAGTTGGGCGTTCCCTACGACACCGTGCTGGTGGACCGGGCCGCGCGGGCCCAGCGCAGCCCGGCCTATCTGGCGCTGAACCCGAACGGGCTGATCCCGGTTCTGGAAACGCCGGTCGGCCCGATCTTCGAAACCGGGGCCATCCTGCTGTGGCTGGCCGATACCCATGGCGCGCTGGCGCCGGTGCCCAACGACCCGCCGCGCGCGGCATTCCTGAAATGGCTGTTCTGGGTGTCCGACACCCTGCACGCCGATCTGCGCATCCTGTTCTACCCTGAAAACTACACCGGCCCGGACGCAGCCGCGCAGGCCGCGCTGCGCGCTGGCATACGGGCACGGCTGCGCAGCCATCTGGGCCTGCTCGACGCCGTCGCCGCCGAGGCGCCGCGCTGGCTTTCGGCGGACCGGCCTTCGGTGCTGGGCCTTTATTCCGCCTGCCTGATGCGCTGGATGGCGCT
>JAGRMG010000143.1 GCA_020441385.1 Paracoccaceae bacterium | reverse complement strand
GTGATGAGTTCGCGATCAAGCCGGTCCAGCAGGGCCTCGTTGGTGAAGGCCTTGCGCGTGATCGCCGCGATGAGGGCCATGGTGCCACCGATCAGGGCGGTCAGCGCGGCGGTGATCCCGTGGTCCCGAAAGGCCCGCGCGACCTCCCCGGCAAGAGTGGTCTGGTCGTTCATGATGGTCCTTTCATTGCCGCAAGCTGCGGTTGGTCAGAAATCAGTTTCGAGGTAGACACCGGCGCAGTCGTAGGCGACGGCGGCGGCGGTCGCGCCGGTGTTCAGGAACAGCCGCGGCGACAGGAACTGCGTCGCGGCGGGCAGGTCTGCGGTGATCTCCTGCTCGAAGATCGCACCCGAGACCTCGTCGACGACGCGCACCCAGACGGAACTGCCGTTCGGCGGTGCCGCGATGAACAGGGTCAGCACCCCGCCCGTGGCAATGGCGAAGGACGCGCCCATTTCGGTGAGCGTCGGCGCGCCAGTGCCGTCGTTGGCCACGAGTTGCCAACGGGTGTGCGTCCCGCGCTGGAAGCCGATGCCGATACAGTTGATGGCGGCGGCCAGCGTCAGGGTGGTGGCCAGCGCGGCGGTCGAACCGTAGAGGCCGAAGAACCCCATTCCGGTCGCCTGCAGCGTTGTCAGCGAAATCCGCGTGACGAACGTCCAGCCGCCGAGGCCCGCGGCGTTGCCGCGCCAGCAGGCCCAGCCTGCCGATCGCTGGTCGGCCACCGAGTCCACGACGGCCGCCGAGGTCAGGCGCCAGCGCCGCATGGAGGTCGCAAGGTTCGTCGCGGCCAGTGTAGGTGTCGAAACGGTGCCGACCGAAGTGATCGGCAGGCCTTCGGTGGTGACTGTCGTGCCGGTCGAGGGCGACCAGTTGGCGATCCGGTTCACCCCGAAGTGGGGCTGGAGCGGGAAGTCCCGGCCCGAAGGGCGCATGACGTCAATCCACGGCGCACCTGCGCGGTTGCGCGCGTAGACCGAGGCCTTCCCCGCGGGCGGTGGCGACGGCGTGGCGCTGAGGCCGGGTAGTACGGTCGGTTGCGGCAGTTCCAGCTGGCCGCTGGTGCGGTCGATGCGGATCGCGTCGAAGAAGGCGGACCCGTCCGGGCTGACCTTTAAGCTGAAGTCGTCATTGCCGAGGAGGCCGATCAGCGCGCGCGCCGAAAACCCGGTCTTGAAGGCGAAGGCCGCGTCGTTCCCGGCGGCCGCCTTATTCACCGTGGCTTCGATCCCCGCGCCCGCACTGTTCAGGAGGACCGCAGGCGTGTTCACCGACAGCCGATTGTAGCTGTCGGCCGTGGCCCCGCCGAGGCCCAGGAGCTGCGCGGTCAGGTTCGCCTGGGGCATGCCGACCTGCGTGACGGCATTGGCAAAGGTGACCGTTGGCGTGTTGATGACGGTCGTGCCGCCCGCGCCAGCGGTGGCCGAGCCGATGTTCACGACCGTGGTCGATCCGGACGCGCCGCCAGTGCCGATGTTCACGGTCTTTGTCACGCCAGTCGTCGTGGCGCCTGTGCCCATGCCATAGGTCGCGGTCGTCGTCGCTGTGCCGATGCTGGCAGAAGCGGCCGAGACAGTGACGGTGCCCGAGGCAGTCAATATGCCTGAGAAGGTCTTGTTGCCGGTGAAGGTCTGCGTGCCCGCAAGGATCGCCAGTTCTGATGAGGTATTCGGCAGGGTGAAACTCCGCGTCGTCCCGGCGCTGATGCCCGCCAGCGAGAAGGTCGCCTTCTTCGTCGGGTCCGCCTCGTTCACCAGGCTGAACACGGCGTCCGAGACGTCGCGCGGCTCGCCCACGACCTCCCAGGCGCTGCCAGTCCAGACGAAAAACAACCCCTCTGCTGCGACCCAGACCAGCCAGCCGGTGCGTGGCACCAGCCGGATCCATGCGCCGTCGATCCAGAACGCGATGTTCAGATCCCACCCGGCCCAGAGGCCGGTCGCTCCGGAGGCCACCAGATGGCGGTTGCCGTCGGCCGGGCTGGCCGGTGGCGCGGTGCGCATCCGATCAAGGACCGAGAGCTGCACCATCGCATCAAGCAGGCGCAGTGCATCGTTGTGGGTGACATGCTTCTGGGCTTGGGCGGCCAGAAGATACGGCAGCCCAAGGTGCGTCGTGGTGTCGGACATGGGGATTCCCGTCAGAACTGGAGGGTCACGGTCGCAGGCGTGCCGCGGCCGAGACGGTTCGAGAGCTGGTAGATGCGGATGGCCAGTGTCTGGCCGGGCTCGAGCGGCGCGCCCCAATCGGCGGTCTGCTGGACGGCGGTGTAGAGGACGGAAGTCGTGCTGCTGGTCAGCGTGCGCCTGACGGTCGTCCCGTCGAGGATCTGGACGTCGTAGCTTTCCAGGTCTTCGGCCAGCGGCACCTCGACCTGTTCCCATGCATCGGCGACCAGCGCGCGGGACCGGCGCGTCCAGCGGATGGTCAGATCGCCCGGGCTGCGCGCGACCCGCCACGGCTGTTCAACATGGACCGGCGCAAACGGGACAAGCCCCCTGCCAGTCGGCGTGAAGCCCAGCGCGGCATAGCTTGCGTCACTGACGGCCCGCGCAGCCGGGCCCACGCGCCAGTTCCATGGCAGGCCAAGGTCAGCCTCGGCGATGGGCAGCGAGGCCAGTGAGGTATCCAGCACCACAACCCGCGCCCCCGCCGGGGCCGGGTTGCCCATCGCGTACTCAGTCCCGCGCTGGCCGCGCAGGAGCCGGGTCAGGCGATAGCGGCCTGGCGCTATCAGTTCAGCCTGACCCGCCTGCACGATCTCCCATTGACCAGCGGCGGCCTCGGCGACTACCGCATTTGCCCCGCCGAACAGCGCAACGTCGGTCACGCTTTCCAGCGTCCCTGACAGAAGATCGACCACCAGCGCGTTGCCGAGATCGAAGCGTGAGGTGGGGCCCGGAAAGAAATCGAAGGCGAGCGTGCCGAGCCGCGCCCGACTGCCGAGGGTCGTCAGGAGGTTGAAGCCATCCGTCGAGGCGCTGCGGAAGACCGCGATCTCGCCGGGCCAGGGGCTGGCATTGGCGGCGATCAGGGGTCGATGCGCGGGCTGATCCTCACTGGTCTGCGGCAGGTCCAGCATCACCACCTCGGGCGTGCCGAACACGACGGGGCTAGCGAGCGACGCGGGCCGCGGATCGCCAGGTGGAAGATCATAGGCGGAGCGGTCCTGACGGACGGCCTCGATCCCGCGCGCCTCGGCATCGGCGACCGAGACGAGGCGGAATTCCACCTCACGGCCATCATGCGCGAGCCAGATCACGTCGGCTGGATCGAGAGCGAGCCGCGAGGGCGGCAGGCGGAAGGTGGCGCTTTGCCGGGATGCAGGCTCATCGGTGTGGGCCAGGATGAAGATGCGCAGCCGCTCATGCGGCGCGCCGACCTCTGCCGCCGAGAACAGGCCCGCCGCAGGCGTGTAGCCCAATCCCCAAAGCTCTCGCAGGACTGTTTCAAGGCCGAGGGTGAGGTGCCCGGCGACGTTTTCGAGGAAGACCCATTCGGGGCGGCATTCGTGGATGACGCGGGCGACGTCGGGCCAGAGGTGACGGGGATCGTCGGCGCCGCTGCGCTTTCCGGCCGCGCTGAAGGGCTGGCAAGGGTATCCGGCCAGGATGGCATCGAACGCGCCGTGGAAGGGGCGGGCGTCAAAGCTGCGCAGGTCGGTCCAGATCGGGGCCGGGGCGAAGTACCCGGCGCGCTGGGCCGCGACGAGGACGGCGCGCGGCCAGTCCTCCCATTCGACGAAGGCGCGGGTGTGATAGCCGGGTTCGGCGAGCATGACGCCCAGATCAAGGCCTCCGCCGCCTGCGCAGAGGGACAATCCGTGCCGGGGACGTGACACCATGCCATTCACCGCACCCCGCGCTCGCGCAGGCGTTCGGCTGTCACCAGCCCCCGGGCCAGCATGGCGTCGCGCATGGTGTTGCTGATCGCGCTGACCGGCAGGTAGCGGTCGGAGTTGACGAGGTCGGCGTAGAAGGCGGGCAGATCGGTGATCGGCTTGGTGGCCGGGGCAGGGGCCGCCTTGGGCTTCCGGCGTTTGCGCCCGGTATCTTCGACCTTGCGCTGGGCCGCACGCTGCATCGCCCGGTCCAGCGCCTTCGGCCCATCGGGCGGTTCTGGGTGCTCCTGGCGGCTGGCCTCGGCCGCGGCGATGATCTCCGCCTCGGTCAGCCCCAGTTCGTCGCGCCAGCGCTGGACGTGCAGCCGGGGCGGCCAGCCTTGCCACCAGCCGGGCAGGGCGGTGGGGTCGAGGCCGAGTGCTGCGAGCAGGTCCCCGAAAACCTGATCGGAAATCGGCGCTCGCGCTTGCGCGCCCTCCTCCTCCTTTACTGGTTTACTTAGAGGTTCCCTTACAGGGTTAGTGTCCGAAATCCGGACACGGCTTTCGGCATATTCCGGACACGGGTCAGCGTGAATTTCGGACACGGCACCGGCATCATCCCCGTGTCCGAAATCCGGACACGGCAGGGCGACGGCCGCGGCATCCAATGGCGAACCCTCTGCCATTTCACCGGTTTCCGGATGGGTGCATTCCCCGTGTCCGATTTCCGGACATGGGCTACCAGCCACAGGTGTGAAGCCGGGCTCGAACCCCAGGATGTAGCGGGTGGGCAGCTGCCGCTTGGTCACCGGATCGAGCCGCGGCACCCGCCGCAGCAGGCCCACGGCCTCCAACTGGCCGAGGTGATCGTTCAGCGTGGACCGGCTGATCTCGCAGTCATGCGCCAGCCGGTCCTGCGAGGGGAAGCAGCCGTAATCCGGGTTGAACCGGTCGCAAAGATGCCAGAGCACGATCTTGGTCGTGGGCTTTAGCCCGCGCTGCTTGATGGCCCAGTTGGTGGCTTCGTGGCTCATGACGCGGGCCTCCGCGGGGCGGGGGCGATGCGCGTGGTGAATCCGTGATCGGCCAGCGCGCCCAGCGCGTCGTCGAGACTGCGCACCAGAGCCCAGCCGAACCTCTGCACCAGAACGGCATCACGGAATGCCTCCTGTTCCGGCCGTAGCCGCCCCTTTGGCGCCTTCAACTCGAGGAACAGGATCCGGCCGTCGCAAATCACCATCAGATCAGCGAACCCGGCATGGACGCCCATGCCGACGAGGATGGCCTGGCGTTTGGCCCCGCGGGGCCCGGCCTCGGTCACCTCGTTGGCGCAGTGGTGGACGATGGCCGAGCGGGGAAGGGCGATGCGCAGCGCCTGTACCACGGCGCGCTGCAGATCTGCCTCGGGGGTGCCACGGCGCTTCATCGCGCGGCCCTCCCCTGATCCTCGCGCTGCGCACGCCGAACGGGGCGTCGCGCGTCAACCACCACCAGCAGGCGCTGGGCATCGGCACGTTCGGCTTGGGTCTCGCCATGTTGGGCAAGCACGTTGCAGGCGAGCCGGATCAGCAGATCGCTGTGATGCGCGACGTCGGCGATCACGGCGCGCGCCTCGGCCACGCGGTCGGCGGGCCAGGCAGAACTGCGAGGCCGCATGGTCATGACCGCCCCCGCGTCTTGCGCACCGGATGGGCCTGTTCTTGGGCCCTGATCCATTCCTGAATGGCTGCGCGGCGATAGAAGGTCTTTCGACCTATGCATGTGCAGGGCGGCCCCTGGCGGCGGGCCTCCCACCGCGACAAAGTGTCTGTGGTCAAACCCAGCACGCGGGCCAGCTGCTCGCGGCTGATCCAGTCGGCCAGGAGGTCAGGGATCTCCTCCGCCGGGTCATCTTGCATGTCTTTCATGGGCTGCTCCGTTCGCCTCGCGCGCCTCTGCTGGGGGCAGTTTCAGCGAAGCAGAGCGCGAGGACCGGAAGACAGGTGGAAGGTGGAATTGGCCGCTGCCGCCCAGTTCCACCCCTTGTTTTATTGGCAGTTCGGCGGTTGGCACACGACACGACGGCCGTTGCGGCAGGCCTCGCAGGGCGTCCCGAGCGCCGGTTCCCGGCGACGATGCGCGCTTCGTCGCCACCGCTCCGACAGGTTGGGGCTGATTGGGCGGCATTCGGACGGCTTCACCGATTTCGCGGGGACCGGAATCGCCGGAACAGGTTGTTCCGGTCCCGCTCCAGCGAGGTTCGACGCGCGGCGCAGGAAGCCGCCGATGACCGGCGAAATCTCGCGGGAACCCCGTTGCAGACTCGCCCTCCGGATGCGTAATCTTTGGGCGAGCAGAACATAAGAATCGACAAGACAAACGCAGTCAGGTGCCGCGCCTCTTGGGGTGGGGTGCCCAATTACAGGCAGTTTTCCTCGACGACGTGGGCTGCAACCAGTCCACCCGCGTGCTTGGCATGGCGGGTTTTTTGTAACCCGCAATCCAACGGCCCCGGCCGAAGGATGCCGTATGTCTGAGAGGAGTTCGTTCATGCCTTTGCCGCCCGTCGCCTTCTATTCCATCTACGAAATTGCCGTGCGCTGGGGCTGTCCCCCGGCCGATGTCGCGGGCTGGGCCGCGGCAGGACACCTTCAGGTGTTGGCAGGCATTCCGCCGGTCAGCTGTGGAGACGAGACTGTCGCCGGTCTGGTCGAAGTGCCAATCGCCGAACTGATGCCGATGTTCAGAAGGATCGGCCCGAGCGACGAACAGGCGCGGCTGCGGCGGGTGATGCCGCCCGGGTCCAAGACCTGGCTCAAGGTGACCGACCCTCCCGACGGTGTGCCGATCCGGTCGTCGGACCTTCTGCTGTCGGCGGGATCCTTGCAGCAGTTCGAGGAGGAACGCGATCTGCTGCGGCGCCCGGCCTCCACCATCGGCGCCAGCCCGCGTTACGATTGGGATTCTATGTATGCGTGGCTGACCGTTCTCCTCTTCGAAAAGGGGGTGCCCGATACCCAGACCGCGCTGGTTGCAATGGTGCAGGACTGGTTCGTCCAGAACTCGAAGTCGGGCGAGGTGCCGGATGAAAGCACCATCCGCAAGCGGCTGACCTCGCTCTGGCGCAAGTTGCGCGGCGAAGAAACCGTGTGAGGGTCAGGCCGATTTCGGCAGATCGGTCCCGTCTTGCGCTGCGTCATGCACGAGGCGGGGCCGCGGGCGCAGGAGGCTGGCCACCGTGTCGACACCCGCACGCAGGGGAGAATCCATCAAGTGCGCATAGCGCTGGGTGGTCTGCATCTGGCTGTGGCCCAGCAGTTTGCCGATCATTTCCAGCGACGCGCCGCCGCTGACCAAGAGCGATGCGAAGGTATGGCGCAGGTCGTGGATGCGGACGTCCGCAAGCCCGGCGTCCCTCTGTGCCTTGGCCCAGAAACGGCGGATTTCCCGCACCGGCTGGCCGACAGTGTCGCCGGGGAAAAGCCACGGATTGCCGCTCGGCACCGCCTGCTGGCGCAACCGCACGATGGCCGCCACATCCTGCGAGATCGGCACGCGGTGAATCTTGCGCTGCTTGGTGGTCGAGGCGGGTTTCGACCAGATGGCATAGTCGAGGTTGAACTGTTCGAACCGCGCCGTCCGCACTTCGCCCACCCGGGCGCCGGTCAACATGCACATGCGGATGATTGCCGCGGCGCGTTGATCCTCGGCGGTATCCAGCACGGCCGCCAGCCGGGTCAGCTCTTCAGGCGACAGGAAGCGTTCGCGCGCATGTTCGATGCGCCGATGGAACCCCTGCGCGGGGTTGTCCGTCCGCCATTCCCATTCCACGGCCAGTGTGAACATCTTGCGCATCACCTCGCCCATGCGGTTGGCGCGGATTGGTGTGGGCTTGTGACCCTGCAGCTTGCT
>JAGRMG010000142.1 GCA_020441385.1 Paracoccaceae bacterium | reverse complement strand
TGAACGCGGGTGGCCGGGGTCAGGGAATAGGACTGGCCGAGCGACAGACGGGCGAAACGCGCGTATTCGCTGCCGCTGTACCAGCTTTGGCCGAGATCGGCGCTGACGGTATATTCGCCCCGGTCCTCCAGGTTCAGACCCCGCGTGGCATAGCCCAGCGTGTAGGACGCAAAGGCGAAATCCGATCCCTTGGCGCCGGGCGCGATGCGTTTGGCCTCGCTGCTCAGGGTGTAGTGGCGCAGATCGGCCGAAAACACGAGGTCATGGGCGCGCCGCGGGCTTTCGGCAAAGCGATAGCGCGTGTCGATGCCCAGCGCGTATTCGACCCCGGGCAGCGCCAGGGCCGTGCCGCCCAGTTCATATTCGACCGGGGCGCCGAACAGCAAGCGGCTGATCTCGTAGTTCAGGAAGGACGACCGCGAGGACGAGCCGTTGTTGATGTTGGAATCGGGCGTGACCGAGAACGACAGCCGCGTCAGCCAGGGGTTGCGGGCGCGGACATACTTGAAATCGCGGATCGCGCGGTCGGCCAGCGCCTCGTTTGGCGCCTCCTGCACGGCGCGGCGCAGCCACCATTGCGCGCGCGTGCGCTGCCCGGCCGAGGCCAGGGCCTGCGCCATCACCATGGCGGTGGCAAAGCGTTCCTTTTTGCTGTCGGCCAGGGCCCAGGCGGCGCGGGCAGAGGCCTTTGCCTCGACCGGGCGGCCCAGATCGCGCAGGGCGCGGGCGCGGATCAGATGCGCGTTGCGGTCGTCCCCGTCCCGCGCCAGAAGCGCGTCGGAAAACACCAGCGCCCGGTCGGGCCGGCCGGCGCGCAGCGACAGCACGGCGGCCTTGCGCATCTCCTCCGGCCCCAGACGCACCGGCGGATCCGCGCCGACCGCGGCGGCGCCCAGCAGGCAAAGCCATGTGGCAAGGGCGGCCGCTGCAACTCGCCTGGCGCCTGGGATCATGGAAAGGGCGGCGTCCGGTACACGATAAAGCCGCTGGTGTCGCGGGTCTTGATGGCGTTGACGGTGGATTCGAGAACCACGACGCCGACGATCTCTTCGGCGTTGGTGCCGCCCAGGATGGCGTAATAGTTGCCCTCTTCCAGCGTCTGCACCTTTCCGTCGTTGTCGACGAAGGTGCTGTCCACACTGCCCAGGATCTCGCCGTTGTTGTCCAGCACGCCCGGCCCGACGTCGAACCTCGCGTCGGGATAGGCCGTGAGGCTGGCGCTCTTGTCGGTGTTGATGGCGCTCACCACAGCCGCGGTGACTTCGTTGCCGTCGATGTCGAATATGCGGCGGTTGAAGATGTGGCCCCGCACGCCGTCGCCCCTTGTGCCGGTGGCGTCGTTGAAATCGTCGAAGTCGATGGCGACCTCGATATCGCCGGTCGAATACTGCAACCCGCCACGACCGTCGAAATCGCGCAGGCCGGCGGTCTTGCCGCTATACCGGGCCTGACCGGTAGAGGGCACGACCACGTTGTTGTCGCGCTGATAGACGAATCCGCCAAACCCGTACCCGGCATAGGCGCCGGTGCGCACGATGGCGAATTGCGAATTGCTCGACCGGCTGACGCCATAGATGGCGCGGTGCGCCATCTGGTTGATCGGGCGGCCGGTCTCGGTGTCGGGGTATTGCTCCGCTGCCTCGTAGACCGCGTAGGGGCCGAGCTGGCCCACGGCGGTGCCGCGCGAATAGGTGTTGGTGCCGTCAAACGCCAGGTTGTCCACGGTGAACGTGTCGGTGGCCGCATCATAGGCGATACCTCTGGCAAAGCCGTCGCCGGGGTTGCCGCCTTGCGCTTCGGTGGGTTCGGACCGGTAGATGCCGGTTGCGGCGCTCGGCTCCGTCGTGCCCGGCGGGATCGTGCGGTCGCTCTCGATCGGTCCGCCGCCGCCATCGCCGCCGCCCGCTCCGGTTCCGGTATCATCCTCCGGCGCGAAGGGGTTGTCGTCGCCGCTGCACGCGGACAGGGCCAGAACCGCCGCGAATGCGGCCAACAACTTCTTCATGACTGCCCACCTCGATCAGGTTGGTTTTTGTTGGTTTTCCCGCAGAGAATGCGCCCCGGGGCGAAAAGTCAACGTCCAACCGTCTTGCATATGCCGAACGTGGCGAAAGAGTGACCTTGATATCGCAGTTCACGTTTCGCAAACTACAATATATAGGGTTCACTTGACAGATTCTGCCCGGAAAGGAGCCACTCCATGCCATTGTCGCCCGAACAGCAGGCCGAAATCGACGCCCAGCGCCGCCAGAAACAGCAGACGTTGCGCGCCGTGGCGCCGGGGATGGAGGCGCATCTCTACACCGCCCGCCCGGTTCTGGATCACGGTTTCGTCCGCGTGATCGACTATATGGGCGACGATGCCGCGATCTGTCAGGCGGCGCGGGTCAGCTATGGCAAGGGCACCAAGTCGGTGCAGAACGACGAGGGGCTGATCCGCTATCTGATGCGGCACTGGCATTCGACCCCGTTCGAGATGTGCGAGGTCAAGTTTCACGTCAAGCTGCCGGTCTTCGTTGCGCGCCAGTGGATCCGGCACCGCACCGCCAACGTCAACGAATACTCGGCGCGCTATTCGATCCTCGACCGCGAATTCTACATTCCCGCGCCCGAACATGTCGCCGCCCAGTCCGAGGTCAACAACCAGGGCCGGGGTGCAACGCTCGAGGGCGAGGAGGCCGCCCGCGTGCTTGACATTCTCAAGTCGGATTCGGCGCGGTGTTACGACAATTATCAGGCGATGATCGCCCAGGACGGCCAGCAGGGCCTGGCGCGCGAACTGGCGCGGATGAACCTCCCGGCCAACATCTACACCCAGTGGTACTGGAAGGTCGATCTGCACAATCTGTTTCATTTCCTGCGGTTGCGCGCCGACGTTCATGCGCAGTACGAGATCCGTGTCTATGCCGAGGCGATCTGCGAAACGGTGGCCGACTGGGTGCCGTTTGCCTACCGCGCGTTCGAGGATTACCGCATGGGCGCGGTCAGCCTGTCGGCGCAGATGATGGAGTGCACGCGCCGGATGCTGCGGGGCGAGGAGGTCACGCAGGAAACCTCGGGGCTGAGCGCGCGGGAATGGCGGGAGTTCCGGGAAACGTTGGCGGGTTGAGCCGGGCCTTGCCCGAAAACGCCGCCACCGGCCGACCCCGCCGGCGCCGGCTGGCGTCTGCATCCGGAGCGGCCGCAAATCCGCCGGGTTCCGGCCATCCGCGATGCCCGGTGTCCCGACTCCGATACGCGGAGGCGCGTTGCCCGTCCCGCGGCAATGCGGCGCGCGTCCCGGGAATGGCCGGGACGCGGCGGGGCGTCATCTCAAAGTGGTTTCAGATCGCTGGCCATCTTGCGTCCGTCGCGGCCATCCTGCAATTCGAAAGCGACTTTCTGATTGTCGGCAAGCCCCGTCAGTCCCGATCGTTCGACGGCGGAAATGTGCACGAACACATCGTTGCCGCCCTCGTCGGGCGCGATAAAGCCATAGCCTTTGGTGGTGTTGAACCATTTCACGGTGCCGGTCGGCATGTCCCGTGTCTCCTTCTGACTTGCTCTTGTTCCCGCCGTGCGGCGGGAGGCTTGGAGGTGGCCGATCGTTCAGACGACCGGGACTTCGCGTCACGAAAGCGGAAGACTGATCGGCGGCGACACCGGATCACAGGATTGCACGGTTGCGGCAAAAATCAAGAAAAAGACAATCGGGCGCCGTGAAGGCGGCGAAATTCGGCATGCAAGACGAGGAAAGCGATGGTCATCTACGGTCTCAAATCCTGTGACAGCTGCCGCAAGGCGGCGAAGGCCCTGAGCGGCGCCCGATTCGCCGATGTCCGCGTGGACGGCGTTCCCGAGGCGGTGTTGCGCGCCGCGTTCGCGCGCTTTGGCGCGGATCTGGTCAACACGCGCTCGACCACATGGCGCGGGCTGGATGCGGCCGAACGTGCCCGCCCGGCGCTCGATCTGCTGGCCGATCACCCGACGCTGATGAAGCGCCCGCTGATCGTGGCGGACGAGGCGATGTATCTGGGCTGGGATGCGCGAACCCGGGCCGCGCTTGGCGCGGGCTGAGCGGGGGCGCGCCGGCCGCTACGGCGAAACGGGCGCCATCCGGCGGCGCAGCAGTTCATCCAGCGACAGCGCGCCCGCGCCTTTCACCACGAGAAAACACAAGATGAACAGCCAGAACAGACGCTGGTCCATGATCGTGCTGTCCGGCGCCGGGTCGAACCAGGCGCCCAGCGTCTTGGCATCGCTCAGGCCGTGGCCGTAGATGTCGGTCAGCGATTGCAGCAGGACGAAGCCGATCATGCCCAGCGCGGCGGCCCGCGTGGCAAGCCCCAGGACGATCAGCGCGGGCAGCACGAACTCGGCCCAGGTTCCGGCCGTCACCACCAGCCAGTGAAACGGTGTCAGTTGCGAAAGATCATAGCCCGCCGCCTCGATCTGGCGCGGGAAGATCTGCGCATGGGCGCCGACCGAGGGGCGCAGAAAGCCCAACGCGCCGTCGCCCAGCTTGGTCAGGGCCGAGGTCCAGAAATAGACCAGCAGCGTGGCCGCAAAGACGAACCGCGCCAGCAGTGGCAAGGCCGCGTCGCCGGCGCGCTCGACCCTGGCGATGGCGGTATCGTATGCTTCGACCAGCCTCTGCATCGCCTATCCCGTCGACTCCAGCGACACGACGGCGCCGCCGCCCAGCAGCAGGGCCAGCGTCGGGGCGGGGTCGAAACCGGGCGTCCGCCGCTGGGCCGAGTCCAGCGCGTCGCCGACGGTGAGGCCGCCCTGCATGGCGCCGATCCAGTCGGCGCCGCCATCGGGCAGAGGCTGCGGTTCGGGGTCGAATTGCGGGCGGGTGATCAGCACGTCCTGCGCCACGCCTCGGGGCCTGGGCGCGCCCGTTTCGGTGTTGAACCGCCAGATGTCGTGGATCGGCCAGCGCGACCGGACGATTTCCATGGCCGGGGCGAAGACGATACGCGAGTCCGCCAGCCTGTCGGGGTTGGCCTCCGCCAGATCGGCGGGTGCCACCGGATCGGCATCCGCGGCGTGATAGGACCGGCGCAGCGCCAGTTCCAGCCGCGCCACGTCCGGCAGGTATGCCAGGTGCGAGAGCTGTTCCATTGCGGAAAGGAAATCGGGAAAGGCGGCGCCGTAGTGCATCATCAGCGGCGAGGACGGCGGATGGGCGCGCAGGAACAGCCCCGCCAGCCCGTCCATGTTCTGTTTGCCCAGAAGCCGTGCGATGACCGGAAAGGCCAGGTGCATGGCCTCGGTCAGGGAAGCCGCGACGTTGTTGCGATAGACGCCAAAGCGGCGGCCCGCCGGTCCGCCCGCGCCGTCGCGCAGCCCGGCGGGTACGGGCCGCGAACCATCGAGCAGCGCCGCGGCAAAGATGCGCTCGGCGGGGGTCATGCGGGCACGCTCTGGCCGATGCCGGCCAGCGCCCTGGTGGCGCGGGCGGCTTCGGCCTCGAGCACCGGCCAGCCGGGTATGTCGCTGTCCCATTCGATCAGCACGGGGCGCGCCCCGCTTCGCGCCAGCGTGTAATCCAGAAGCGCCCAGACCGGTTCGACCACGGCGCGCCCGTGACTGTCGATCAGCAGCGGCACGCCGTGATCGTCGCTGTCCTCGTCATGGCCGCCCAGATGGATTTCGCCGACCCGGTCCAGCGCGAAGGCGTCGATATAGCCCTGCGGCGAAAAGCCGAGGTTGGCGGCCGACACGAACACGTTGTTCACGTCCAGCAGCAGCCCGCACCCGGTGCGCCGCGCGATCTCGGCCAGGAATTCGGGTTCGGACCAGGTACTGTCCTCGAACGCGAGATAGCTCGACGGGTTTTCCAGCAGCATGGGGCGCCTGATGACATCCTGAACCTGATGGATATGGCTGACCACGCGGGCCAGCGTGGCCTCGGTATAGGGCAGGGGCAGCAGATCGTTGAAGAAATGCCCGCCATGGGTCGACCAGGCCAGATGCTCGGAAAACGCGGCCGGATTCAGCCAGCCGACCAGTTGCGCAAGACGCGCCAGATGGTCGGGGTCGAGCGCGGATTCACCGCCTATGGACAGGCCCACCCCATGAACCGAAAGGGGAAAGCCCCGGGAAAGATGGCGCAGTTGGGCAAGCGGGCGCCCGCCGTCGCCCATGTAGTTCTCGGCATGGATTTCCAGCCAGGCGACGGTGCCGGGGTTGTCCGTGATCGCCGCGAAATGCTGCGCCTTGTAGCCGACACCCGCCGCGGCGGGCAGACGAGCTTGTGCCTTGCTGTCCTCGGGCATGTCGGCTCCGATCACCTTGGTTCTTCAAGGCGGAGAGGGCGCGGCATCATGCGCGCCCTCCCTGCCAGGCGGCGGCTTCAGGATGGCAGGTCGCGTTTCAGCGGTTCGAGCGATCCCTTGCGTTCGGTGCCGTCGGCCATTGCCGGCAGGTTCATTTCCATGCAGGTGCCGGCATCGACCAGCTTCCAGGAATTGCCCTGGTAGTCGACGCTGGACGTTCCCGCGCAGGTGGTGCCGGGGCCGGCGGCGCAATCGTTCTGGCCGGCCATCGCGACGCCATAGCATTTCTCTTTCGACTGCGCGCTGACGTTGGTGGCCGAGGAGGCAACCAGGGCTGCGGCGAACGCGCTTGCGACGGTCAGGGTTCTTGCGGTGTTGGACATCGGTTGATTTCCTTTCCTGTTGGCGATTGTGGGCTCTAACAGCCAAATCTTATGCCGGGACGGGGCGCGCGATGAATTCACGACGGCGTGTCTCACGCTCCCGTCAGGTGATGTGACCGGCGCGGTTCATCCAACGCGCTGATTTCACGCAACAAAGCGCTGGCGCGCGCAATTCGCCCGCCCGGCGCGGCGCGACGCGGGACAGAAAGACCGGCAGATGTTACAGCAGATCGGGCGGCGTCGCTTCGCGCGACAATGCCATTGTAACGTCGCCCAGCGGCTCTACGCTGGTCTGCTTTTCACCCAGACGGCGGATCGACACGGTGCGCTCTTCCACCTCGCGTTGGCCGACGGCCAGTATCACCGGCACCTTGCCGAGCGAATGTTCGCGCACCTTGTAGTTGATCTTTTCGTTGCGGGTATCGGCTTCGGCGCGGATGCCGGCGGCGCGCAGGGTCGCGACCACCTCGTTCACATACTCGTCGGCCTGCGAGGTGATCGAGGCCACCACCACCTGACGCGGCGCCAGCCACAGCGGCAGCTTGCCGGCATAGTTCTCGATCAGGATGCCGAGGAACCGTTCGAAACTGCCCAGGATCGCGCGGTGCAGCATGTAGGGGCGGTGCTTGGCGCCGTCCTGTCCGACATATTCGGCATCCAGACGTTCGGGCAGGTTCGGATCGACCTGAAAGGTGCCAAGCTGCCATTGGCGCCCGATCGCGTCGGTCAGCTTGAAATCGAGCTTGGGGCCATAGAACGCGCCTTCGCCGGGGTCGATCTCGTAGGCGTTGCCGGTCTTCTTGATCGCGTTTTCCAGCGCCGCCTCGACCCGGTCCCAGCTTTCCTCGGACCCGACCCGCTTTTCGGGCCGCGTCGACAGCTTGATCTCGAAACGCTCGAAACCGAGATCGCGGTAGATGCCCGAGAGCATTTCGATGAAGCGGCGGGTTTCCTCCTCGATCTGGTCTTCGGTGCAGAAGATGTGCGCGTCGTCCTGGGTAAAGCCGCGCACCCGCATCAGCCCGTGCAGCGCGCCCGAGGGCTCGTAACGGTTGCACGATCCGAACTCGGCCATGCGCAGCGGCAGGTCGCGGTATGATTTCAGGCCCTGGTTGAAGATCTGGACGTGACAGGGGCAGTTCATCGGCTTGAGCGCGTTCACCGCCTTTTCGCGCGCGTGCTCCTCGTCCACCTCGACGATGAACATGTTTTCCTGGTAATTGTCCCAATGCCCCGAGGCGACCCACAGCTTGCGGTCCACCACCTGCGGCGTGTTGACCTCGACATAACCGTGCGCGCGCTGCCGGCGGCGCATGTAGTCCTGCAACACGGTGTAGACGGTCCAGCCGTTCGGATGCCAGAACACCTGGCCCGGCGCTTCCTCCTGCATGTGAAACAGGTCCATCTCGCGGCCCAGCTTGCGGTGGTCGCGCCTGGCCGCCTCTTCCAGCATGTTCAGATGCGCCCTGAGCCGCTCGCGGTTCAGGAAACCCACCCCGTAGATGCGTTGCAGCATCGCGCGGTCGCTGTCGCCGCGCCAGTAGGCGCCCGCGATCGACATGAGCTTGAACGCGTCGGCGGGCACCTGGCCGGTGTTTTGCAGATGCGGGCCGCGGCACAGATCCTGCCAGTGGCCGTGCCAGTACATGCGCAACGGCTCGTCGCCCGGAATGGCCTCGATCAGTTCGACCTTGTAGGGTTCGTTGCCGGCCCTGTAATGGGCGATGGCGCGGTCGCGCTCCCAGACCTCGGTGGTCACCGGATCGCGCTTGTTGATGATCTCCTTCATCTTGCTTTCGATCAGGCCCAGATCCTCGGGTGTGAAGGGTTCCTCGCGGTCGAAATCGTAGTACCAGCCGTTTTCGATCACCGGGCCGATCGTCACCTTGGTGGCGGGCCAGATCTCCTGCACGGCGCGGGCCATGATATGGGCCAGGTCGTGACGCACCAGTTCGTTGGCCTGGGCCTCGTCCTTCATGGTGTGGATCGCGATGCCGGCGTCGTGCGTTATCGGCCATTGCAGATCCCAGTGCCGGCCGTTCACCGTGGCGCTGATCGCCTTTTTGGCCAGCGAATTGGAAATGCCTGCGGCAACCTCTGCCGGCGTCACGCCGGCATCGAAGGATTTCACATTGCCGTCGGGAAAGGTAAGGGAGACTTGGGCCATGTCGGCACTCCTCGTCGGTTTGGCGCCCACTGAACGCCCGGTTGCGGGTATGATGCGCCCTATCTGACGGCGCCATCCCGGCGAGTCAAGCCAAGGAGGCGGCACGAAATGACAGGTTCCATGTCGCGGACGCTGTTTCAGGCACTGACCCGGTCGCACAGCCCCGCCGATGGGCTGACGGACGCGGCGCGCCGGGCCGAACCGGCCAACGGCCTGCGTCATGTCGCGGCACTGTCGATGTCCAAGGTCGCCGATGGCCTGATCGACCCCAAGCTGGTGCTGTCCTGGCTGCTGACCGCGCTCGGGGCGCCGGCGCTGCTTGCCGGGCTGCTGGTGCCGATCCGCGAGGCGGGCGCGCTGGTGCCGCAGGTCGTGCTGGCCGGTCCGGTGGCGCGGATGACGCGGCGCAAATGGGCCTGGGTGATCGGCAGCGCCGGGCAGGGCGTGGCGGCTGCGCTCATCGCGGGATGCGCGTTCGTGCTGACAGGCTGGGCGGCGGGGCTGGCGATCTGCGCGCTTCTTGGCGTGCTTGCGGTGTTCCGGGCGCTCTGTTCGGTCTCCTACAAGGATATCCTGGGCAAGACCGTGGGCCTGTCGCGGCGCGGCGCCGTCACCGGCCTGGCCGGGACGGCCGCATCGGGCGGCGTCGTGATATTTGCGTTGCTGCTGATGTCGGGGGCATTGCGTCAGACCGGCGCGGTGATCGCGGCGGTCGCGCTCGCGGCGCTGCTGTGGGGGTTGGCGGCGCTGGTTCTGGCGACGCTGCGCGAACCGCCCAGCCAGACCGGGCAGGATGGCGGCGGCGTCGATTTCGCGCTGCTGCGCGACAATCCCCAGCTCTGGCGGTTCATCGCCACGCGCGGGCTGCTGGTCTCGACCGCGCTGGCGCCGCCCTATCTGGTGATCCTGGCCAGCGATGGCGACGCGGGCGCGCTGGCCGGGCTGGGCGCGCTGGTGCTGGCCTCGGCGGTGGCGTCCTTTCTCAGTTCGTACGTCTGGGGCCGGCTGGCCGACCGCTCCAGCCGCCGGGTGCTGATGCTGGCCGGTGTGCTTGGGGCGCTGGCGATGGCCGGGGCGGTGGCGCTGGCGCAAGCGGGCCTTGCCCGCACCGTCTGGGCGATGCCGGCGGCGCTGTTCGTTCTGATGATCGCCTATCACGGCGTGCGGCAGGGGCGGTCCACCTATCTGGTGGACATGGCCCCCGAGAACCGCCGCGCGGCCTATGCCGCCGTGGCCAACACCGCGATCGGGCTGATCCTGCTGGCGACGGGTGTGCTGGGCGGGCTGTTTGCGATGATCGGGCCGCAGGCGACGCTGGCGGGCTTTGCGCTTATGGCGCTGGCGGCGGCCTGGACCGGGCGCGGCCTGGACGAGGTGGAAGGCGCGAACGCGCGGCAATGACCAAGAAACGGGTTGCCCGCAGCGCCCCCGGCGTCATGATCGGCGCGAAAGAACCGGCCGGACAGGACCGGCCCGGCAAACGGAGAGTTTCATGCCCGATCCCGACCATTTCGAGACGCCCCAGGGCCGGCGGCTGGCGTATCATCGCAGCGCCGGGCGGGGCCCCTGCATCGTGTTCCTGGGCGGGCTGAAATCGGACATGGAGGGCACCAAGGCCCTGCACCTCGAGGCCTGGGCGCGGACCAGCGGGCGGGCCTTCCTGCGCTTTGACTATTCCGGGCACGGCCAGAGCGGCGGCCGGTTCGAAGACGGCTGCATCGGGGACTGGCACGAGGACACGCGCGAGGCCGTCAACGCCCTGACCGACGGGCCGCTGGTGGTGGTGGGGTCTTCCATGGGCGGCTGGCAGGCGCTGCTGCTGGCGCGCGCCATGCCCGAGCGGATCGCCGGCATGGTCACGATCGCCGCCGCGCCGGACTTTACCGAAGACGGGTACTGGGCGAACTTCACCGACGCCCAGAAACGCAGGCTGGAAGAGGCCGGGCAGGTCGAACTGCCATCCGATTACATGGAGCCCTACATCGTCACCCGCAAGATGATCGAGGACGGGCGGGCGCATCTGGTGCTGCGCGCGCCCCTGGCGCTGCCGTTCGCGGTGCGCTGCCTTCAGGGGACGGCCGATACTGCCGTGTCCGAGGCGGTCGCGCTGCGGCTTCTGGAGCATGCCGATTGCCCGGACATGCGGCTGACGCTGGTGAAGGGCGCCGACCACCGGTTTTCCGACGGCCCCTGCCTGGGCCTGATCGAGGCCGCGGTTCTGGATGTCTCGGGGAAGGGCGCATGATGCGGGCCTCGGGGCGTTTCCTCGGCCGGCTGCTGCTGATCCTCGGCCTCATCGGCGCAACGCTCTGGTGGTTCGGCCCCTACGAGCCGGTCGATCTGCACGCGGAATTCGAGCCGCGCAGGTTCGGCGAAGGCGTTCAGGTCTATTTCGAAAGCACCGAATCGGCGCATGACGACATCACCCCCGGCGTGGAAAAGCGGGTGATCTGGCAGCCGGGGATGAAGGAACGGCGCACGCCGGTTTCCGTGCTCTATGTCCACGGGTTTTCCGCCACCTCCGAGGAAATCCGCCCGGTGCCCGACCGCGTGGCCGACGCGCTGGGGGCCAACCTGGTCTATACCCGCCTGTCCGGGCACGGGCGCGGCGCCGATGCGATGGCGCTGGCCACGGTCAACGACTGGATGAGGGACGTGGCCGAAGGGCTGGCGGCGGCGCGGGCGGTGGGCGACAGGGTGGTGGTCATCGCCACCTCGACCGGCGGCACGCTGGCGGTGGCGGCGGCGCTTGACCCGGACATGTCGCGCGATGTGGCGGCGCTGGTGCTGATCTCGCCGAATTTCGGCATCGCCGATCCGGGCGCCTGGGCGCTGACGCTGCCGGCGGCGCGCTATTGGCTGCCGCTGGTGGCGGGCACGGACTATGGTTTTGAACCGTCCAGCGACGATCACGCGAAATTCTGGACCACGCTCTATCCCACACGCGCGCTGTTGCCCATGGCCGCGCTGGTCAAGAGGGTGGCGGCGATGGATGTCTCGCGGGCCGCGATTCCGGCCCTGTTCCTGATCTCGGATTCCGATACCGTCGTGCGCCCGGACATCACCCGCGCGATCGCCGCGCGCTGGGGCGCGCCCGCGGTGGTGCAGATGGTCGAGATGGGTGACGGCGACGACCCCGACGCGCATGTCATCACCGGCGATATCCGCTCTCCCGGGCAGACGGAACAGACGGTGCGCGATATCATGGACTGGCTCGACCGGCAGGAGCGGATGTGATGGAACAGAGGATCAGCCTGACGACACTGGGCGTTCGCGACATCGCGGCGAGCGCTTCGTTCTACGAGGCGCTGGGCTGGCGCCGGGCCGAGACACCCGAGGGCATCGTCGCCTTCGACCTGATCGGCCAGACGCTGGCGCTTTATCCGCTGGACAGGCTGGCCGAGGATATCGGCCTTGCGCCCTCCACCCTGGGCACCGGCGCGGTGACGCTGGCCTATAATTGCCGCGAAAGGGACGAGGTGGCAGAGGTGCTGAACGCCGCCAGCGCGGCGGGCGGCGAAATCCTGCGCCCGGCCTCGGACGTGTTCTGGGGCGGGCATGTCGGCTATTTCCGCACCCCGGACGGCCACATCTGGGAGGTCACGCACAACCCGTTGGCGCCGCTTTCGCCCGAGGGTGCGTTCCGCTGGAACGGTTACGGCTGATGCGCCGCCCCGCCAGCATGCGCGCCCTTGAGGATCTGGGCCGCGTGCGCCTGTCCAGACATTTCTACATGCGCGATTTCCTGTATTCCGAGATCGGCAATCTTCACGAGAAACCCAACATTCCCCACGACCCCGACCTGGCCATCGAATGCGGCCGGGCGCTGTGCGAAACCCTTCTGGACCCGCTTGAGGAAACCTTCGGCCGGGTTGCGGTGCGCTCGGGCTACCGCTCGCCCTCGCTGAATCGCTACGGCAATGACAACCGGCTGAACTGCGCGCAAAACGACAACCCGCTGGAATGCCACATCTGGGACCGGGGCAAGGGCGATGCGCGCATCGCCGGGGCCTGCGTGGCGATCCCCTGGTTTGCCGACCGCTACGCCCGGGGGCGCGACTGGCGCGACCTGGCCTGGTGGCTGCATGACCACCTGGAATACTCCGAAATCCGTTTCTTTCCCAAACTCTGCGCCTTCAACCTGGTCTGGCGGCCACGGCCGCTGCGCCGTATCGACAGCTATATCGCGCCGCGCGGAACGCTGCTGGCCGGCGGTGCCGAACCCGGCGAACCGGCCGGGGACCGGCGCGCGCGCTATGACGACTTCCCGCCCTTCCGCGCGATCGCCTATCCCTGAACGCGTTCCTTTCCGGCTTGCCGGCGGGTGGGGAATTGCCCATGCTCGGGGCGAAACCGACAGGGCGGAGACAGTGCAATGAACCCGATCGCAGGGCTTTGGCCATGACCGAACCGCTGGTGCTCTTGCCGGGCATGATGTGCGACGCGCGCGTCTTCGCGCCCCAGATCGACGCGTTCTCGCGCGAACGCGCGGTCATGGTCGCACCTCTCGGCCAGGGCGAACGGATCGAACAGATCGCCACCTGGCTGCTCGGGCAGTTGCCGGACCGCTTCGCGCTGGCCGGGCTCAGCATGGGCGGGATCGTGGCGATGGAGATCCTGCACCGGGCGCCGGCGCGGGTGACGCGGCTGTGCCTGATGGATACCGACCCGCTGGCCGAACCGCCGCAGGTGGCGGCGATGCGCGAACCCTGGATCGTGCGGGCCAGGGCCGGCCGGCTTGACGAGGTCATGCGCGAGGCATTCAGGCCGTCGTTCCTCGCCCCCGGCCCGGGGCGGGTCGAGGTCATGAACCTGATGCAGGCCATGGCCATGGATCTGGGCCCCGAGATGTTCGTGCGCCAGTCGCGCGCCCTGCAACGGCGCGGCGACCAGCAGGGCACGCTGCGCCGCTGCAAGGTGCCCGCGCTGGTGATGTGCGGCGAACATGACGCCATGACCACGCCCAAGCGGCATGAATTCATGGCCGAACTGATCCCCGGCGCCGGCCTCGAGATCGTTGCCGATGCCGGGCACATCCCGACGCTGGAACAGCCCGCGGCGGTGATCGAGGCGCTGCGCGCCTGGGTCGATCAGGAGCCGGGCGCGCGGGAATAGAGCGCCGCGCGCGCGGCCTTGTCGGGAATTGTCGCCTCGGCCACGGGGGCGCCACTGTCGGGGTCGAAGAACGGCGTCCGGCGCCAGCGCCCCGAGAGGCGCGCACCGCCCATTCCGGTGACGAGGCGCAGGATCATCCTGCCCCATCCCCGGTGCGCGGACCTGCCGCCGGGCCGGGGCACGAAGCTGTGCACGCGCACCGGCCCGACGCTTTCGGGGCTGTCCAGCCGGGCGACATGGAGCGCGGCGAAGGGCAGGCGCGGGCTGGCCAGGGTGTTGAACAGCGGCGCGTTGCAGCAGGTGGCATACCAGCGCATCAACCCCTTCGGGCTCAGCCGCAACAGGCCCAGACGGTCGGTTCCGCTTTGGAAACGGATCATGTCGGGCGTGGTCTGGAACACGTCGACCGGGCCGGGCGCCGGGTCGGGCCGGCCCAGCCACAGCTCGGCCGCCCGGCAATCGCGGCAATAGCAGACCGCGTGCACCCCCCGCGCGGCCGCCCCGGCCTGAAGATGTCCGCGTACCGCCTTGCAATCGCAGGAAAAGGCGAGGGGCCCGTTGTCTGCCCGCCGCCTTGCCATGGTGCTATTTCGCCGCCGCGTTGCGGTTGGCCGGCTTGCCGGCCGCCGGCGGGCGGGCGTTGGCATCCATGAAGGCGATCACCAGCGGGCGGATGTTGTCGCGCCAGGACCGGCCGGCAAAGATGCCGTAATGGCCCGCGCCCGGTTCCACATGGCTGGCCTTCTTGGAATCGGGCAGCCCGGTGCACAGATCCAGCGCCGCGATGCACTGGCCGGGGGCCGAAATGTCGTCGTTCGCGCCCTCGACGGACTTGACCGCGACATCGGTGATCTTGCCGATATCTATCCGGTGCCCGTTCACCACGAAGTCGTTGCGCGCGATCTCGCGATTCTTGAACACGCGCTCGACCGTCGAGAGGTAGAATTCGGCCGTCATGTCCATCACCGCCAGATATTCGTCATAGAACCGGTTATGCGCATCGTGATCGGACGCCTCGTCGCGCATCACACGGTAGATCTGGTCGTTGAAGGCATGGGCGTGGCGTTCGGCGTTCATCGACATGAACGATGCCAGTTGCAGAAGTCCCGGATAGACCATCCGGCCCACGCCCTTGTACTTGAACCCGACGCGCTGGAGCATCGTGTGCTCGAGCTGGCCCATGGTCACGCGGCGGCCGAAATCGGTCACGTCGGTGGGGGTTGCGTCCGGGTCCACCGGCCCGCCGATCAGGGTCAGCGAAGAGGGTTGCGCCGCGGGATCCTGTTCCGCCAGATAGGCGGTCGCGGCCAGGGTCAGCGGCGCCGGCTGGCAGACCGCGATCACATGCGTATCCGGCCCCAGTTCGCGCATGAAATCGACCAGGTAGAGCGTGTAATCCTCGATGTCGAAATTGCCCTCGGACACCGGAATGTCGCGCGCGTTGTGCCAGTCGGTGATGAAGACCTCGCAATCCACCAGCAGGCTTTTCACCGTGCTGCGCAGCAGCGTCGCGTAGTGGCCCGACATCGGCGCCACCACCAGGACCTTGCGGCGACGCCTTTCGCGACCGGGAACGGCGAAGTGGATGAGGTTTCCGAACGGTTTCTCGACCACGGTCTCGATGTTGACCAGACGGTCCTTGCCGTCCACGGTGGTGAAGGTGCGAATGCCCCAGTCGGGTTTCGCCACCATGCGGGCAAAGGTGCGTTCGGTCACTTCGCCCCATGCCGACAACCAGTTGAGCATCGGGGAAGGCATCATGCTGAACATCGGGTAGGATGCAAACGACAAGGCGGTGGCCCCGAACCACTGGTTCGCGTTGCGGGCCGATTCCATCAGGTCGTAGGTCATCATGTAGCGCATCGAGGTCTCCTTTGCGTGACCGCAGAAACATCGGACCAATCGCCGCTTCCCCGATGGCGCCAGTCCCGTTATTCTGCACAGCAGCAAGTTATGAGGGATCTGTTAAAATGACAACCAGCGAAGATGGCACGCCCGGAACGCCCGGCGGACCCGCGGGTGAGAGCCTCGAGAGACTCAGGCAGAACATGGCCAGGGTCGAAACCCTGTCCAAACGCCTCATCGACGTGATGTCGCGCAAGACCTCGCACAATCGGGCGCTGGATGCGCCCGACCAGGAGCTTTTCGCAAAGGCCGCCATGTCCTACTGGGCCGAGGCGCTGCAAAATCCGGCGCAACTGCTGGAACAGCAGATCGAATACTGGGGCAAGTCGGTCCTGAACTTCGCCGAGGCGCAGCAAGCGCTGGCCGGCATCCGCGACGAGGACGCCGAGCAGGCCCGCCGGAGCGACCGCCGCTTTGCCAACCCGATGTGGGAAAAGAACCCGTTCTTCAATTATGTCCGTGACCAGTATCTGACCAATGCCAGCGCAATTCAACGGGCCGTCGCCTCGGTCGATGACATGGACGCAAGGGAGAAGCGGCGCCTCACCTATTTCGCCAATCAGATCGTCGACATGATGGCGCCGACCAATTTCCTGCCCACCAACCCCGATGCGCTCGAGAAGGCGCTGGAAACCGACGGCGAGTCGCTGGTCCGCGGGCTGGAGAACCTGGTGGCCGATCTCGAGGCCAACGACGGCGAACTGGTGGTGCGGCTGGCCGATGAAAGCGCGTTCGAACTGGGCGGCAACATCGCCACGACACCCGGCGACGTTGTCTATCGCAACCGGATGATGGAACTGATCCAGTACAAGGCGGCGACCGAAACGGTGCACGAGATACCGATCGTCCTGTTTCCGCCCTGGATCAACAAGTTCTACATTCTCGACCTCAAGGCGCAGAACAGCCTGATCAGATGGGTGACGGAACAGGGTTATACCCTGTTCGTGGTCAGCTGGGTCAACCCCGATGCCACTTTCGCCGATGTCGGGATCGAGGAGTATATCCAGGACGGTTTCCTGACCGCCATCAATGAGGTCAAGGCGATCTGCGCCACCAG
>JAGRMG010000141.1 GCA_020441385.1 Paracoccaceae bacterium | reverse complement strand
GCATTCCTGCTGGGGCGCGGCGAGCGCGATCTCGTGCAGGCCCGGCGCCTGCGCGAAAGGCGCCTGTTCGCGGTCGCGACCGGCTGGATGTATCTCGCCTTCGCGCAAATCCTGATCGGAGCGCTGGTCGCGGGCATAGATGCCGGGCGCAACTATGTCGACTGGCCGCTGATGGCCGGCCAGTTCCTGCCGCCCGACGCCACCGAACTGACGCCGATGTGGCGCAACTTCTTCGAAAGCCCCGGCCTGGTGCAGTTCATTCACCGCATGGTCGGCTATGCGCTGCTGGCCTACGGCATCTTCGCCTGGCTGGCCGGTCGTGGCTCGGCCCATGGCGCGACGCGGCGGGCCTTCGCCATCGCCTTTGCCGGGCTGCTGGCCCAGGTCGTCCTTGGCATCGTGACGGTGCTTTATGCCGCGCCCTGGGACATCGCCATCACGCATCAGCTGGTGGCGGTGATCGTGTGGGTGCTGATCCTGCGCGCACGCTATCTTGCCGCCTATCCGGTGGCGGGCTCGGTCCGGGATCGCGCCGCTTGAGCGCCTTTGACGCGTTGATGGCGTTCCAGCGCGACACCGAGGCGCTGGGACAGATCGCCGGGCGGCTGGGCTGGGACCAGGAAACCGTGATGCCGCGCGGCGCCGCCGCGCAGCGCGGCGAGGAGATGGCCGCCATCGACGCGGTGCTGCACGCGCGCCGGTGCGATCCGCGCGTCGGCGAGTGGCTCGAGGCGGCCAGCCCGCCCGACGCTGCGGGACAGGCGCAGCTGCGCGAAATCCGCCGCGCCTTCGAACGGGCGACGAAGGTGCCCGCGGCCCTGTCCAGGCGGATCGCCCAGGTGACGTCGGAAGCGCAGGGCAAATGGGCGGCGGCGCGCGCCGACGAGAACGTGGCGGCCTTCCTGCCGGTGCTGGAAGAGGTGGTGGCGCTGAAGCGCGAGGAAGGCGCGGCGCTGGCCGCGGGCGGAAACGTCTACGACGCCATGGTGCAGGATTACGAACCCGGCACCAGCGGCGCCGCGATCGGCGCGATCTTCGATGCGATGCGCCCGCGGCTGGTGGCGCTGCGGGCCGCCGTGCTGGAACGCCCTGCGCCCGCGGCACTGAAGGGTGCGTTCGACACCTCGGCCCAGATGCGCCTGGCGCGGCAACTCGCGCGCGTGTTCGGCTATGACATGAATCGCGGGCGGCTGGACAAGGCGGTGCATCCGTTCAGTTCCGGCAGCGGCGCCGATGTCAGGATCACCACCCGCACCAGCCCGACCGATCCGTTCAACTGCCTTTACTCGACCATCCACGAGACCGGCCATGCGGGATACGAACAGGCGGTCGATCCGGCCTATGCCCTGACCCCGCTGGGTTGCGGCGCGTCCATGGGCGTACATGAAAGCCAGAGCCGCATCTACGAGAACCAGATCGGGCGGGGGCGGGCCTTCGCCGGCTGGCTGTACGGGCGGATGCGCGAGGCGTTCGGCGATTTCGGAATAGCCGATGCCGATGCCTTCCATGCGACCCTCAACCGGGTTCATGCCGGCTTCATCCGCACCGAGGCCGACGAGGTGCAGTACAACCTGCACATCATGCTGCGTTTCGATCTGGAACGCGCGCTGATGGCGGGCGATCTGGGCACAAACGATCTGGAAGCCGCCTGGAACGACCGCTTTGCCGCCGATTTCGGCCAAGAGGTCGACAGGCCGTCCAACGGGTGTTTGCAGGATGTCCACTGGTCGGTCGGTCTGTTCGGCTATTTCCCGACCTACGCCCTGGGCAACGTCTATGCCGGATGCCTCTACCGCGCGCTCTGCGCCGCGGTGCCCGATCTGGATGCACAGCTGGAACGGGGCGACACGTCCGGCGCAACCGGATGGCTGCGCGACAATCTGCAACGCCACGGGCGCCGGTACGCGCCGCGCGAGACCATCGAACGGGCCTGCGGCACGGCCCCGTCGGAGGGCCCGCTGCTGGACTACCTGGAAGCGAAATTCGGCGCGCTTTACGGGCTTTGACGCCAGGGCAAATTGCAGATTGCGCGTTGCGCCGCAGGTCGTCTTCTATCGGATACACCCGCCGGGCCGAACCCGACGCGCCGCACTCATCCATCCGGCGCCAGACCCTCCAGCAACGGCGCGATGCGGGTCGCCGGAACGCCCAGGTTCGATCCGCCGAATTCCGGGATGATCGCGGCATTGACCGCCACCACCTCGCCGCGCAGGTTCAGCACCGGGCCGCCGCTGCCGCCATGGGTGGTTTCGGCGTCATAGACGATGGCCGCCCCGGTCGCCTGACCGACGATGCCGCCGCTCGAAAGCGGGGCGATCAGCCCGGACGCCGCCAGCCGCGCGGCCACCGCCCAGAACCCGGTTTCGCCGGCGGCACGCAGTTCCTCGACGAAACCGGGGCCCGATTGCGCCAGCAGCGACATCAGCCCGGTGGGATAGCCCATCACGATGATCTGATCGCCCGGGCGCGGCGGCGATGGCGCCAGGCCGAGGCCCGCGGCCTGGAAACGGCCGGTCCGCGCGATCAGGGCCGCCAGGTCGGACTCATCCGAAAGCGCCGCCTCGACCACCTCCACCGGATCGGGGCGGCCGGGGAAATAGGCGATGAACCGGGTCAGGACCGGCTCCATCGCATCCGAGGGCAGGCGCATGCCGGGGTTCTTTTCCCAGGGCCGGGCCACATGGCGGTTGGTGATCAGCACGTTGCCGTCCCCGACCAGAAAGCCGGTACCGTTGAACTGCACCTCGGCCACCGGCCCGTCGCCATCGAGCGTCAGACGCGGCTGGCCGCCCGGTCCGATCAGCGGCACGCCGTCCGGGCCCATCGCCCGGCGCAGCATCCGGCCGCTTTCGCCGTCGCGCAGCCCGTAGCCGCCCTGCACGAACGCCACCGAACCGGCGGTCCGGGCGATGATGCGCGCCGCGGCGCCCGACCGCGCCTCGAGCGTTTGCAGCCGGTCGGAGGCGGCCTGGACCCGGGCGCGCAGATCGGTGCCCAGCGCGTCCAGGTCGCTTTCGCTGATGGCGTCGCGGCGCGCGTCGGCCAGGGCGGCGGCGATGGTCTCGATTCGCAGATCGCGGCTTTCGATCTGCTGCGCCAGGCGTTGGGAGGCGCGGTACTGCCCGAATACGCCGATGGCCAGAACCGCCAGCGCCAGCAGGACGCCGCCGCGAAACAGCATCGTCGTATCGACAGCCAGCCGCCGCGCGGTATCAGCCGCCGCGTGCGACACGCGCCGATGCAGCGGCCGGCGGCTGGTGCGCATGTAGGAAAGCGTGTTGCCCATGATGTCGCCGACCGTGGCATGGGGCCGATGGGTTTCGTCAAATACCCGGAACCGGGACAGCGGCCCGGTATCGCCGAATTCGATCATGTCGCGATGTCGCAATTCGGCGCGGCGGACGGGATTGCCGTTGACCCAGAGGGCGGCCCCTTCGGGCGCCTCGATCACGAAGCCCGCCCCGACACGTCTGAGCCGCGCCGCCAATACCATTCCGGCCGGCCCGTCAGCGCGGCCGGCCAGCCGCAACCGCCCGTCGGGGGCCAGCCATGCGCCCGCCTCGTCCCCGGTGATCCAGGAACAGTTGCCGCGGCTGGTGCCGGTCAGATGTTCCAGCATGGCAGCGGCAGAGGGGGCAGGCAGGGCCGTCATGATGCCCAATGGCACGCGCAATGCGCCCGCCTGTCAACACGTTTCACGGCGGTCCGCCGGCACGGGCGGGCGGCCGGACCGCTCAGCGCCCCTCGAATTTCGCCGGTCGCTTTTGCAGGAACGCCACCACGCCTTCCTGGAAATCGCGGGTGCGCCCGCAACCGCCCTGAAGATGCGCCTCGATCTTGAGCTGTTCGGCCAAGGGGTTGTCGAAGCTTCCGCGCACCGCCTGCTTGATCGCCCTGAAGGCGGCCGTGGGGCCGTTGGCCAGGTAGGCCGCGCGCTCGCGCCAGCGGGCATCGAATTCGTCGTCGGGCACCGCTTCCCAGATCATGCCCCAGTCCTCGGCCTGCGCCGCACCGATCGGTTCGGCGAAAAGCGCCGCGCCCATGGCCTTGGCCATGCCGATGTTGCGGGGCGGGAACCAGGTGCCGCCGGCATCGGGCATCAGGCCGATCCGGGCAAAGGCCTGAAGGAAATAGGCGCTTTGCGTGGCGATCACCACATCGGCAGACAAGGCCAGACTGGCGCCCGCCCCGGCCGCCGGGCCGTTCACGGCCGAGACGGTCGGAACCGGGCAATCGTGGATCGACGCCAGCATCGGTTCGTATTCGTCGCGCAGCGCGCGCTCCATGTCGATCTTGCCGGCATTGGCGGCATCGCCCAGATCCTGGCCGCTGCAGAACGCGCCCCCGGCCCCGGTCAGAACCACCGCGCGCGCCTGCCGCCCCGCCGCATTCATGGCGTGGGTGATCTCGGCGCGCATCTGTGCGGTCAGCGCGTTCATCTTTTCGGGCCGGTTCAGCACCAGAACCGCAAGCCCGTCGGCGATTTCAAGCGTGATCGTCTGATAGTCCATTGGCCCCCCGCGCGCTGGCATGTCGATGCACCCTGTCCCAACCGGGCCGCGGGGAAAAGCGGAACCGCGCGTCACTCGTCCAGAATCTGCCTCAGCCGGTCCTGCTCCTGCGCGCTCAGGGCCGCTTCCTGATCGGGCGAACCCTGCGCCCTGCGGCGCAGATAGACCGCCGCCGCGCCCCCCGCGATCAGCAGCATCAGCGGCCCCGCCGCCCACAGCAGCCAGTTGGCGCCCCGGGCGTTGGGCTCCATCAGCACATATTCGCCATAGCGGTCGACGAAATACGCCTTGACCTCGGCATCGCTGGCGCCGCCGGCGATCAGTTCGCGCACGATGCGGCGCGCATCAGCCGCCCAGTCGGCATTGGAGGACGCGATCGCCTCCGAGCGGCATTTGACGCAGCGCAGTTCGTGGTCCAGATCCTGGGCGCGCGCCTCAAGCGCCGGATCGGACAGCATCTCGTCGGGCTGCACCGCCCAGACCGGCGCGACGCCCAGCGCAAGCGCCAGCACCAGGGCGCAGAACGCGGCCCAGGCGCCGCCCGATCTGCGCGCCCGCATCATTGCGCCGCCACCCCCGCCGCGCGCGTGCGCCGCGACCCGGCGGCCACGCGGAAGCGGCGGTCGCTCAGGCTCAGCAATCCGCCCAGCGCCATCAGCAGGCAGCCGCCCCAGATCCAGTTGGCCAGCGGCTTGATATAGGTGCGCATGGCCCAGCTTCCGTCATCCTGCCGGTCGCCGATCACCACATAGACATCGCGCAGGAACCGGTAGTCGATCGCCGCCTCGGTGGTCGGCATCCGGCTGACGATATAGTCGCGTTTCTCGGGATGCAGCACCGCCAGCCGCCGGCCGTTCCTGTCAAGCTCCACCGACCCCATGATCGAGGTATAGTTCGG
>JAGRMG010000140.1 GCA_020441385.1 Paracoccaceae bacterium | reverse complement strand
TCATCATGACCGGCACCGGCATCGTGGCGCTGGCCGGCATCGTGGTGAACAACAACATCGTGCTGATCGACACCTATCAGGAATATTCGCGCTACATGCCCAGGATCGAGGCCATCGTGCGCACCGCCGAAGCGCGCATCCGCCCCGTTCTGCTGACCACGATCACCACCATGGCCGGGCTGACGCCGATGATGTTCGGCCTGTCGCTCGATTTCATCAACGGCGGCTATTCGATCGACAGCCCGACCTCGCTCTGGTGGAAACAGCTGGCCACGGCGGTGGTGTTCGGGCTGGGCATCGCCACGGTGCTGACGCTGATCGTCACGCCCTCGTTCCTGGCGCTGCGCGTCTGGGCGGGCGTCTATGCGCGCTGGATCGGGCGCCTTCTGGCGCGCGTCACCGGCGGACGGTCCAGCCGCGTGGCGCGCGACATGGCGCTGCGCCGCACCGCGCGCGGGCTGAAGGCAACCGAGATCATCTGGGCCGAGGCGCCGCAGGCCGCAATCGCCCCCGCCGCCGCCCCGGACGACCCCGCCGCCGACCAGCCCGCCGAAGCGCACGGCGAAGAAACTCCCGACACACCGGCCCCGGGCCCGTCCCCCCTGCGGGCGGCGGAATAGGCGCGGCCCGCGTTTCCGGCCGGGGCGCTACAGCAACCACTCGATCGGGAACCAGCCCAACACCCGGACCACGCCGCGCGACAGCGCCGTGGTGCCGGGTTCCGTGGCATGAACGATGTCATCCCCGCCCTCGGACAGATCGTGCCAGCGCAACCCGCCCCGGGGGCCACTTTCAACCAGATAGGCCCGGCCTTTCATCCGGGTGTCGAACGCCCGGGCCATATCGCCCGATAGCTTCGGGCTGGCGATCAGGAACCCCATTTCCGTGTTCAGCATGGCCGAGCGGGGATCGAAATTGAACGATCCCACGAAGATCGAGCTTCGGTCGATCACGAAGGTCTTGGCGTGCAGGCTGGAATTGGTCGATCCGATCAGATCGAACTGGCGGGCCAGGCCCGGCCGCTCCTGCCGCGCCTTCAACTCGTAGACCTGCACGCCGGCCCGCACCAGTTCGCCGCGATACCTGCGGTATCCGGCATGCACCGGCAGCACATCGGTCGCCTCCTGCGCGTTGGTCAGGACGCGCACGTCGCGCCCCGCGCGGGCCCATTCCGACAGGACGCCGGTCAGCCATGTTCCGGGCACGAAATAGGCCGAAACCAGCATCACCTCGTGCCTGACCTCAGGCAGGATCGCCAACAGCCGCGCCGCCATCAGCGTATTGTCCGGAACCCGCCCCTGCCCCTTGGCAGGATCGTCGCTGACCAGTTGCATGTCCACCCACTCGAACGCGCGGGCATTATCGAGCAGTTGCGCCAGCAGCGGCAGCCGGCGCGCCGCGGTCTCGAACTCGCGGCTGCCGGGGGCGCTCCGGGCCGCGGCCAGCGATGCCGCCAGAACGCCGCCGTCAGCCGGGCGCGCCGGCAGGATCAGGCCGGCGGGCACCGCCGAGGGACTGGCCCAGTAGCGGTCGAAATCCGCCGACACGTCGCGCGATGCCCGGCCCAGCGCCACCACGTCCATGTCGAAATAGTTCACGTCCGGATCGCGGGAGAAGTAGATATCGCCGATATTGCGCCCGCCCACCACACTGGCCACCCCGTCCACGGTGAAGGACTTGTTGTGCATCCGCCGGTTCACGCGGGCGAAATCGAGCACATAGGTCAGGATACGCGGCGAACGCAGCACGAAGGGATTGAACAGCCGCAGATCGACATTGGGATGGGCGGACAGTTCGGCCAGTTCCGGGCCGATATCGGGCACGCCATTGTCATCCAGCAGCAGCCGCACCCTGACGCCGCGATCGGCGGCGCGGCGCATGGCGTCCAGCAGCAGCAGGCCGGTGATGTCCTTCTGCCAGATGTAGTAGCGCACGTCGATGCTGGCCTCGGCCGCATCCGCCAGTTGCAGGCGCGCGGCAAAGGCCGCAGTGCCATCGGCAAGACGCGACACGCCCGACGTGCCGGGATTGGCCCGAGCCAGAGGCAGGACGACCGCGCCCAGCGTGGTTTCCTCGCTGGCGGGGATGGCCGTGGCATCGACGCGCGCCGCCGCCTCGGGCACAGCAAAGACCATGCGGAACACGAACCCTGCCACCAGATAGATGACGGCAGCGACAACGAAAATGCGGATCGCTCTGAACATGGACAGCCCCGTTGCGGTCTGGTCCGGCCAACCTAGGCACAGACGGCCCGGCTTGAAAAGGCGCTTGCCGGCCGACCCGTCACGCCATGCGCCAGCGGCGTCAGGCCGCGTCGGCATCCGCCTGCTGGCGGTTCCAGAGCTGCGCATAGCGGCCCTCGCGCGCCAGCAACGCCTCGTGCGTGCCCTGCTCGACGATCCGGCCCTGTTCGAGAACCACGATCCGGTCGGCATCGGCGATCGTGCTCAGCCGATGCGCGATGGTGATGACGGTGCGGCCCCGGCCCGCCTGCGCCAGCGCGGCGCGGATGTCCTGTTCTGTGCCCGTGTCCAGCGCGCTGGTGGCCTCGTCCAGAAGCAGGATCGGCGGGTTCTTCAGCAGCGTCCGGGCGATGCCGACGCGCTGTTTCTCGCCGCCCGACAGCTTCAGCCCGCGTTCGCCGACCCGGGTTTCGTACCCGTCCGGCAGGCTGGCGATGAAATCGTGGATCTGCGCGCCCCGCGCCGCCTCTTCGACATCGGCCTGCGTGGCCCCGTCGCGCCCGTAGGCGATGTTGTAGCCGATGGTGTCGTTGAACAGCACCGTATCCTGGGGCACCACGCCGATGGCGTCATGCAGGCTCGACTGCGTGACATCGCGCAGATCCTGGCCGTCGATCAGCAAAGCCCCCCCGGTCACGTCGTAAAAGCGGAACAGAAGCCGGCCGATGGTGGATTTGCCCGACCCGGTCGGGCCGACGATGGCAACCGTCTGCCCCGCCGGCACCTCGAGGCTGACGCCCTTGAGGATCTCGCGTTCGGGCTCATAGCCGAAATGCACGTCGCGCAGCTCGATCCGCCCGCCCCTGACATCCAGATCGGGCGCGCCGGGCCTGTCCGTGACCTCGGCGGGCTGTTCCAGCAGGTCGAACATCTCGCCCATGTCCACCAGGCTCTGGCGGATTTCGCGATAGACCGTGCCGAGAAAATTCAGCGGAATGGTGATCTGCACCATATAGGCGTTGACCATGACGAAATCGCCCACGGTCAGGCTGCCGTTCTGCACCCCGATGGCGGCCAGAACCATGACCCCGATCAGCCCGCAGGTGATCAGGAGGGACTGGCCGAAATTCAGGAAGGCCAGCGAATAGGCGGTTTTCAGCGCCGCGCGCGCATAGGCCCGCATGGCGCCGTCATAGCGCGCCGCCTCGCGCGTCTCGGCGCCGAAATACTTGACGGTCTCGTAGTTCAGCAGGCTGTCGATGGCCTTCTGGTTGGCGTCGGTGTCCTGGTCGTTCATCTCGCGGCGCAGCTTTACCCGCCATTCGGTCACGGCGAAGGTGAACCAGACATAAAGCGCGATGGTAATGGTGACGATCAGCAGGTACCAGGCGTCGAACATCACCGTCAGGATGATCGCCACGAGCGCCAGTTCCAGGATCAGCGGCGCGACGCTGAACAGCAGGAACCGCAGCAGGAATTCCACCCCCTTGATGCCGCGCTCGATGATGCGCGACAGCCCGCCGGTCTTGCGGCTGATGTGATAGCGCATCGAAAGGCGGTGGATATGCTCGAAGGTTTCGAGCGCCAGCCGCCTCAGCGCCCGCTGCGCCACCGGGGCGAAGGCGGCGTCGCGCAACTGCTGAAAGCCCACATTCATCATCCGCGCCAGGCCATAGGCCACGGTCAGCCCCACGGCCCCAAGCGCGAGCGGCGGCACCCCCTCGTGGGCCAGCGCATCGACCGCGCCCTTGTAAAGCACCGGCGTATAGACCGCGATGAGCTTGGACAGGATCAGCAGCACCATCGCCAGCACCACCCTGGCGCGGACCCAGGACGGATCGGCCGGCCACAGATAGGGCGCGACGCGGCGGATCGTGCGCCAGCCCGAGCGGCGCTCGGCCCGGGCGGTCGGGTCGGGTGTGGATGTCATCGCGGTTCCTTGTTCTCGAAGGGACATAGGCCCCCGTCATGACAAAGGCCAGAGCGCATCCGCCGCGCCGCTGCGGGATCAGTCCGGGATGGTGAATATCTGGCCGGGATAGATCAGGTCGGGGTCGCGGATGCGGTCGCGGTTGGCCTCGAAAACGCGGACATAGAGAATGCCCTCGCCGTAGCGTTCGCGCGAGATCGCCCACAGCGTGTCGCCCCGCTGCACCGTCACCGCCCGGATCAGCGGCGCATTGCGCAATGCCTCGCCCTCGGGCGGCGCCCGCAGCGCCTCGGGCGGTTCGCGCTTGAACGGCGTCTCCAGCCGGCCCACGACCTCGCCCCCGCTATCCAGTTCGTCCAGCCGCAGCGTGTAGATGCCCGGCTCGACCCCGTTCAGAGTGCCCCTCCAGCGGCCTTCGTCATCGGCATCCAGATCGGCCACCGCGCGGTTGTCGACATAGATGCGCACCACCGTGCCAGGGCGCGCGCGTCCGCTGAGCATCACGTCGCCCCGCTCGGAATAGCTGATGGTGTCAAGCGCGATCCTGTCCATGGCCTCGGGAGGTACCGGGATGGCCGGCTGGATCAGTTCCACACCGTCGCGACCGGCCCGCAGAACCGCGACCGGCGCGGCCTGTGTCTCGCCCGCAGGCGCGGGTTCGCGCGCGGCCTGCGCCACCTCTGCGGCACCGGGTTCCGCTGCCGGTGGCGTCGCCGGTTCCGGCGCCGGGCGGACCACGGGTTCGCTGGCGGGGCCTGGCGCCTTGTCCGCCTGGGCCGGTTCGGGCGGGGCGGCGGGCGCGGCCGCGACATTGCGATCAGACGGCGCGTCCTTCGGCTCGGGCTTCGGCGCGGCTTGCGGTGCCGCTTGCTGCACCGGTGCGCCGACCGGCGCGCCATCGCCGCCGGTTGCCGTTTCGGGCACCGTTTGCGCCGGTTGCGCCGGTTCACCCCGACCGGCCGCGCCGGGTTGCGGGGCGTCCTGGGCCGTGATCTTGCCGGGTTCGGGCCGGGCGGTGCCGGGCCGGGCGGGCGACGCGACCTCGGCCGCGTCGGGCGGGGGCTTGGGCGCGTCCTCTGCAACACCCGGGGCCGGGCCGGATGCCGCGTCCGCGGTTTCGCCCGGCTCCGGCTGTGCGCCCCCGGTCGCGGCGTCGGCCAGCACGGTTTTCGCCCCGGGCGCAGCGGCGGACCGCTCCGGTTCGCCCGCGCCCTTCTCCGCATCGGCGGGTGCCTCGTCATCCGGCGACGCCGGTTCCGGCGATGCGGCCTGGGCCACCTGCGGCGCGTTCGCGCGGGGCGCTGTCGGGGCCAGGATGATCTGGTCGGCCGAGAGGCGTTCCTCTCCGGCCAGTCGCGCCAGCATGGTCAGAACCCGGGGCGCGGATCCGGCGGGCAATTGCAGGAAAGCGACGAAGGCACCAGAGGCATCGACCGCGAACCGGTCGATTTCGGAATCGTCCAGAAGCACGGCGATGGTGCTGCCGGGCGTGCCTTTGCCCGCGATGACCGCCGTGCCATCGGGCTCGATGCGCACCAGATCGAAACCGGGTGCTGCCAGGGCCGGCGCGGCCGGCGGTTTGGCAGCGGGCTCGGCCCGCGGCGGCACCGGTTCACCCGCCGCCGGTTGATCCGCCGCCGGTTGATCCGCCGCCGGTTGATCCGCCGCCGGTTCGGGTACGGCGGCGGCGGGTTCCGGCTCTGGCACCTGTTGCGCCTGCCCGGCCTTACGCGGCGCCGCGCCCTGCTTCGGCTTGCCGGCCGCGTCCGCCGGCTCTTGCGCGACCGGCTCTTGCGGTTTGCTCGTGTCGGCCTGCTGCCCGACGGTGACCGGGGGCGCGTCGGGCTGCGTGCGCAGCGCGCCCGAGAAATACAACGCCGCCAGCCCTGCGGCCGCCACGAGGCCGGTCAAGGCGGCCCAGCCCAGGGCACCCATACCGCCGGTTGCGAACCGTGCTGCCATGTTTTCCCGTTTCCCCCTCGCGGACGGCGCCCGCATGCGCCGATCCTACTGGCCGATCCCACTGGTTGAGCCGGCCCGCCGATCCCGCTATCAGGTGATGCGGATGCATCCCGCGTCCGAACCATTTCGCGAAAGGCTGGCCCATGACCGTAAAATCCGTCTGTGTGTATTGCGGATCGCGCCCCGGGGCAATGCCCGCATATGCCGCAGACGCGCGCGCCCTGGGCCGGGCGCTGGCCGAACAGGGCTGGCGGCTGGTTTACGGCGCTGGCGATATCGGCCTGATGGGCGAGGTGGCGCGCGCCGCGCAGTCGGCGGGAGGCGAAACCTTCGGGGTCATCCCCAGGCACCTGGTCGAGCGCGAGGCCGGCAAGACCGATCTGACGCGCTATGTCGTCACCGAAACCATGCACGAGCGCAAGAAGGTGATGCTGATGAATGCCGACGCCGTCGCGGTGCTGCCTGGCGGCGCGGGGTCGCTGGACGAGTTGTTCGAGGCGCTGACCTGGCGCCAGCTGGGGCTGCACGACAAGCCCATCGTCGTGATCAACAGCGCCGGGTTCTGGGATCCGCTCAAGGCGCTGGTCGATCATGTCATCGAACAGGGCTTTGCCAATGGCACGCTGACCGGCTTCCTGACCTGGGCCGACACGCCGCAGGCGGCGATGGAGCACCTGAAACGCGCCCTCGCCTGAGCGCGCGCAGCGTCTTGACCGCCCGGCCCCACCCGTGCGAGAAGACCGCCGCAACCTGATGGGCGCTGAGCGCGGTCCGCGGCAGATGCGGGCAACCGTGGCGCTATGGCCCCTTCGCGTTCCGGGTTGCCGCGAGTCATCGGGGGCCGTTCCGGAGCCCTGAAGATGAAGACCATTATCGAACCCTTCCGCATCAAATCCGTCGAGCCGATCCGCATGACCACGCGCGCCGAGCGCGCACGGCTGATCCGCGAGAGCCACTTCAACCTGTTCGGCCTGCATTCGGACGACGTGCTGATCGACCTGCTGACCGACAGCGGCACCGGCGCCATGAGCGCGGCGCAATGGGGCGCGGTGATGCGCGGCGACGAAAGCTATGCCGGCTCGCCCTCGTTCTTCCGCTTTCGCGACGCGGTACAGAACCTGATGCCGTTCAGGCACATCATCCCCACCCATCAGGGCCGCGCCGCCGAGGCGATCCTGTTCTCGATCTTCGGCGGGCCGGGGCGCGTGATTCCGTCCAACACCCATTTCGACACGACGCGGGGCAATATCGAGGCCAGCGGCGCGCTGGCCCATGACCTGGTGATCGCCGAGGGCCGCGACCCGGCCAGCGAACACCCCTTCAAGGGCAACATGGACATCGCCCGCCTTGATGCCTACCTGGCCGAGCATGGCGACGCGGTGCCGGTGGTGATGCTGACCATCACCAACAATGCCGGCGGCGGCCAGCCGGTCAGCCTGGAGAACATCCGCGCCGTGGCCGCGACGGCGCGCGCCCATGGCAAGCCGTTCTTCATCGACGGCTGCCGGTTTGCCGAAAACGCCTGGTTCATCAAGACGCGCGAACCGGGCCAGCAGGACCGCTCGATCCCCGAGATCGTGCGCGACTGTTTCGCCGATGCCGACGGCATGACGATGAGCGCCAAGAAGGACGGATTCGCCAATATCGGCGGCTGGCTGGCGCTGAACGACGACGACCTGGCCGAGCAGGCCCGCGCGCATCTGATCCGCACCGAGGGCTTTCCGACCTATGGCGGCCTGTCGGGCCGCGATCTGGAGGCCATCGCGCAAGGGTTGAGCGAGATCGTGGACGAAGATTACCTGCGCTACCGCATCCGCACCAACGAATATATCGTCGAGCGGCTGTCGGCGATGGGCGTGCCGGTGGTGCGCCCGGCGGGCGGACACGCGGTGTTCATCGACGCGCGCGGCTGGCTGACCCATATCGACCCGCTGTCCTATCCAGGTCAGGCGCTGGCGGTCGCACTGTACGAGATCGGCGGCATCCGCTCCTGCGAGATCGGCACGGTGATGTTCGGCCGCCAGCCCGACGGAACCGAGGTGCCGGCGGCGATGGATCTGGTGCGCCTGGCGATCCCGCGGCGCACCTATACCCAGAGCCACGCCGATTTCATCGTCGAGGCATTCGGGGAACTGGCCGAGATGCGCGACTCGCTGCGCGGCTACCGGATCGCGTGGGAGCCGAAGCTGATGCGCCATTTCACCTGCCGGTTCGAGAAACTGGCGGGCTGAGCGGGTCCGGCAAACGAAAGGCCCGCCCTTCGATGCGAGGGGCGGGCTGGGGCAATGCCGGATCGAACCGGGATTACATCCGGCTGGCGACGTTTTCCCAGTTGACCAGGTTGTTCAGGAAATTGTCCAGATAGGCCGGGCGCTTGTTGCGGAAGTCGATGTAATAGGAATGCTCCCACACGTCGCAACCCAGAAGCGCGGTCTGACCGAAACACAGCGGGTTGACGCCGTTTTCGGTCTTGGTGACTTTCAGCGAACCGTCCTTGTCCTTGACCAGCCAGCACCAGCCCGACCCGAACTGCCCGGCGCCGGCTGCGGCGAATTTCGACTTGAACTCGTCGATGGACCCGAAGTTGTCCTTCAGTGCCTTCTCAAGCTCTCCGGGCATTGCCGCGCCGTTCGGGCCCATCATCTCCCAGAACTGATTGTGGTTCCACAACTGGCTGATATTGTTGAAGATACCGCTTTGCGCGACGGCCGACTTGTCATAGGTGCCGGTGATGATCTCTTCCAGCGACTTGCCTTCCCACTCGGTCCCGGCAATCGCCTTGTTGCCGTTGTCGACATAGGCCTTGTGGTGCAGGTCGTGATGATATTCCAGCGTCTCTTTCGACATCCCCTTGGATGCCAGCGCGTCATGTGCATAAGGAAGGTCGGGAAGTTGAAAAGCCATTTTGGACCCCTGTTCTGATGTTAAGCGTTTCACCGGATTACATGCGTCCCGGTACCCACGAGGTCAAGTGCCGAGACGGCAATTCGGTTCCGGGCAGAGGGCGGCCGACGTGTTCACACGGTTGAAAAAAGCTGCCTGGCGCCTGCGCGGCCACTATGACGGGCAGCTTGGCGGCGAGCGGTTCCGCCTCGACCCTTACCACAGCAGGTTCTGGCGCAAGGCATCGAGCGGTGATTGGGAGCCGGAAACCTTCGCGGTGCTGGATGCCCATCTTGGCGCGGATCGCGATTATGTCGATATCGGCGCCTGGATCGGCCCGACCGTCCTTTACGGCGCCCGCCGGGCGCGCCATGTCTGGTGTTTCGAACCCGACCCGGCCGCGTTCCGCCATCTGGCCTGGAATATCGAGTTGAACGGGTTGGACAATGTCAGCGCCTTCGCGGCCGCCGTCTCGGGCGGGTTCGGGGTGGCGCGCATGGCCAGTTTCGGCGGCGAGGCCGGCGATTCCATGACCAGCCTGCTGAATGCCGGCGGCAAGGGCGGCTCCGATGCGCTGACCGTGGGCTGGGACGATTTCGCGAGCACGGTCGATCTGTCGCGCGTCTCGCTGGTCAAGATGGATATCGAAGGCGGGGAATTCGCGGTGCTGCCCACGCTGGTTCCCTGGCTGATGGCAGAGCGGCCCGCGCTCTACCTGTCGACCCACGCGCCGTTTCTGGACCGGGCGGCGCGGCGTGCGCAGATGTCGGCGCTGGCGCAGGCCCTGGCGTTCTATGGCAGGTGCACCGACGAAGGCGGCGCTGCCGTCACGGCGGCGGATTTCACCGCCGACGCGGCGCTGACGCGGTTCCGCAGCTTCCTGTTCAGCGATTGACCGGCCTCGGTTGCCGGCCGTCAATCACCGGAGATCGCGCCCGGCCTTGCCGCGAACACCCCGACAGCCGATCCCGGCTGCGCGGCCGCCTTCAGCAGGTTGAAGGCGTACTCGGCCACAGACCGGAAACAGACGATGCCAAAGCTCTCGTCATCCTCCATCCAGATCGCCGCCGCGATCTGCGCCATCCGGGTCCGGCGGAACTGGCCCGGCCCGAACGCCGCCGGCGACAGATCCACCGGGCAGAGCTTGGCCAGCACCTCGCGCGCCGCGCCGCCCGAGACGCGGAACATGGCACGCGCATCCGACACGTTCACGGCCAGCGCATGCGTCTTGCCCAGCGTCTTTCGCATCGTCTCGACGGTCTCGGCCGCTCGCGGATAGGGGCACAGGATCAGCAATTCGTCGGGCGACATCCAGCACAGGCCCCCTTCGCCGGCCATGTTTGCACGGTTCGCATCCGGCAGACTTGCCCCGCTCGCCACGGTCGCGGCCTTCTGCACCGCGCGGGCCGACAGCGCACCGCGCAGCGTGATCATGCCCTGGAGGCCGCATTCCTCGACATGGGCCAGGCCGTCGAAACTCGCCCCTTTCAATGCGCTGACCGGTTCAGACATTCTGTTTCTCCCCGTCCTTGTCGTAAAACACCTGATCGACGATCCGCGCCTGGTAGGTCTTGCCGTCGGTGCCCGGAAATTCCAGCACCTCGCCCATGCGGTCCGGCCCGTTCAGCACCAACCCCATGGCGATGCCGCGCCCCAGCGTGGGCGACATGTAGGTGGATGTCACCCGCCCCTGCACGTTGCGCTGGCCGTTGGCGTTGACGCCCTCGGCCAGCGCATAGGCGCCGTCGGGCAGGACCGCTCCGTCCACGGTCTCGAGCCCCACCAGCTTCCAGCGGGTCGGGTCGGTCATGTGCGGACGGGCCTGGGCGCGCTTGCCCAGATAGTCTTCCTTCTTCTTCGAGATCGCCCAGCCCAGCCCCAGATCCTGGGGGATCACGGTGCCGTCGGTCTCGTCGCCGATCATGATGAAGCCCTTCTCGGCGCGCATCACATGCAGCGCTTCGGTGCCATAGGGCATGACGCCGAATTCGCGGCCCGCATCCATCAGCGCCTCCCAGAAGGCAAGCCCCTGCGAGGCCGGCACCGCGACCTCGAAACTCAACTCGCCCGAGAAGGAAATGCGATAGACGCGCGCATCGAACTCCGCGATCCGCCCGTCGCGCCATTCCATGAAGGCCATCGCGCCGGCCGACAGATCCATGCCGCCAAGCCTTTCCAGCAGTTTGCGCGCATCCGGGCCGACCACGGCGACCTGGGCGAACTGTTCGGTCAGGTTGGCGACATGAACCTGCCAGTCCCACCATTCGGTTTGCAGCCATTCTTCCATATGGGCATGAATGCGCTCGGCGCCGCCCGTGGTGGTGTGGCACAGGAACGTGTGCTCGTCGATCCGCGCCACGACGCCATCGTCGATGAGAAAGCCGTTCTCGCTGCACATCAGCCCGTAGCGGCACTTGCCCGGCTTCAGCGTACTCATCATGTTGGTATAGAGCATGTCGAGGAATCGGCCCGCATCCGGGCCCTTGACCAGCAGCTTGCCCAGCGTGGATGCGTCAAGCAATCCAACGGCCTGGCGGGTGTTCCTGACCTCGCGCATCACCGCGTCATGCTGGCTTTCGCCGTCGCGCAGATAGGTGTAGGGCCGCCGCCACTGCCCGACCGGCTCCCAATCGGCGCCGTTGGCCTCGTGCCAGCCATGCATCGGCGTGCGGCGGACCGGCTGGAAGATCGCGCCGCGCGCCTCGCCGGCGATCGCGCCCATCGAGATCGGGGTGTAGGGCGGGCGGAACGTGGTGGTACCCACCTGCGGAATCTCCGATCCGATCGCATCGGCAAGCGTCGCCAGGCCGTTGATGTTGCTCAACTTTCCCTGATCGGTGGCCATGCCCAGCGTGGTGTAGCGCTTGGTGTGTTCGACGCTGTGATAGCCCTCCTGCGCCGCCAGGCGCACGTCCGACACCTTGACGTCGTTCTGGTAATCCAGCCAGGCCTTGGCGCGCAGGTGTGCATCGGCATGGCGCGGCATCAGCCAGACCGGCTGCAACGGCGCCTCCTCGACGGTCTCGCCCCGGGGCGCCTTGCTGCGCGCGGGCTTGAACCCGGCCCCGCGGGCCGCCGTCTTGCCGGCCTCGTCGGCATCGCCCAGAATGCCGTTCAGCGCCAGTTCGCCATTGGCCGCGCCGGCGGGGATCACGAAACCTTCGCCGTCCGCCCCCCTCGGCGGGCGCTCGGGGTCGGGGCGGAAATGCGCGCGGGCCTCGTCCCAGATCAGCTTGCCGCCGCAATGCGACCACAGGTGCACCACGGGCGACCAGCCGCCGGACATGGCCACGGCGTCGCACTCCACCTCTTCCAGCGCCCCGCCCGTGCCTTCCTGGGCGCAGACCGCCACGCTGCGCACGCGCTTGCCGCCCGAGACCCTGCCGATGGCGCGGCCGCAGTCGATGCGGATGCCGAGCGCGCGGGCCTCCTGCATCAGCGCGCCGCCGCCCGAAGACCGCGCATCTAGAATGCGCAGCACGTCGATACCGGAGGTCTTGAGCGTGATCGCGGTGCGGTAGGCATCGTCGTTGTTGGTCGCCACGATCACGCGCCGCCCCGGCGCCACGGCCCAGTTGACCAGATAGTCGCGCATCGCCGAGGCCAGCATCACGCCGGGCACATCGTTGCCGGCAAAGGCCAGCGGGCGTTCGATGGCACCGGTCGCGGTGACGATGCGGCGGGCGCGGATGCGCCACAGGCGATGGCGCGGCCCGCCGGCGCGCGGGGCGTGATCGGTCAACCGTTCATAGCCCAGTGCATAGCCGTGATCGTAGACGCCCGCGCCCATGCAGCGGTTGCGCAGCGTGACGTTGGGCATGGCCTCCAGTTCGGCCACGGTTTCGCGCACGAAATCGTCCGCGCCCGCCCCGTCGACGGTGCCGCCGTCGACCGGCGCGCGCCCGCCCCAATGCGCACTCTGTTCCAGCACCAGCACGCTGGCGCCCGAGGCCGCCGCCGATCTGGCCGCCTGCAACCCGGCAACGCCGCCGCCGATGACCAGGACATCGGTGAAACAGTGGAAATGCTCGTAGGTATCGGCGTCGCGGCCGCCGGGCACCCGGCCCAGACCGGCGGCCTGGCGGATCACGGGTTCGTAGACATGTTTCCAGAAGGCGCGCGGATGAATGAACATCTTGTAGTAGAAGCCCGCCGGCAGAAACCGCGACAGCCGCCCGTTGACGGCGCCGACATCGAATTCGAGGCCCGGCCAGTGGTTCTGGCTGCGGGCAGTCAGACCCTCGAACAGCTCGGTCGTGGTGGCGCGCTGGTTGGGTTCGAATTTCGCTCCCTCCCCCAGCCCCATCAGCGCGTTGGGCTCTTCCGCGCCCGAGGCCACCGCGCCGCGCGGGCGGTGATACTTGTAGGAGCGGCCCATCACCATCTGGTCGCCGGCCAGCAGCGCCGAGGCCAGCGTGTCGCCGGCATACCCGCGCATGGGCTTGCCGTTGAAGGTGAAGCCGACCGATTTCGCGCGGTCGATCAGGCGGCCGTGCGCGGCGATGCGGGTGCTCATGTCTCTGACCTTTCGCGCAGGATCGGGGTGGGATTCGAGTATTTGGAACCAGAAAGAAGCATCAGGACTCGTGCCTCCAGGTCCAGCCCGGGCGGCGGGCGGCGATGGCGTCGAGCACCGCCTGTGGCGGTTCCGTCGTCTGGGCGCTGTAGGTGGCGAAGACCTCGAGCGTGGCGGTGTCGCGGGCGGCGTGGAACCACTTGCCGCAGCCATGGGCATGGCGCCAGCGTTCGAAATGCACGCCGCGCGGGTTTTCGCGGGCGAACAGGTAGTCGTGGAAGTCCTCGTCCGACGAGCCGGGGCCGAAGCGTTTCAGGTGCGCCTGCCCGCCCGGCGCCAGTTCGGTTTCATCGGCGTCGACGCCGCAATTGGGGCAATGCAGGATCAGCATCTTCTATCCTTTCGGTGGCAGGCTGGCGGCATGGGCCAGCGACATGTCGGCGAGTTTCTGCCGCAAGGCGTCATCGGCAAGCGCATCCCCGGCGACCTGGACGAAGCCGCTCATGCGGCGGCCGCCCATCGCCATCGGCTCCACCCCCGGCAGAGCCAGCGCCTTGGGCCGGGCGGCCTTTCCGGGGCGGTACATGGCGGCGTTTTTCATGATGCCGCAGACCATGTGGCCATGCAGCAGAAAGCACAGCCCGCCGAACATCTTCATCTCGGACAGGCCCGGCCGAACGCCGAGATCGGCGCGCATGGTTTCGGCGATGTGTTCAGGGCAGGGCATCAAACGACCAGCTTCCGAGCAAATTCCGAACGTCTCAAGGACAACCTGTCGCTTGTGGGATCAAACATCGGTGCCATCCTCACTTTCCTCTGGATTGCCCCGTTTCGAATGGACGTACATCGGAACGCTGAATTCGACAGTGTGGACACCATTGCCCGCGTTTGACTTGCCCGTACCGGCACCTACGGTTCCCGTAGCCGCTGAAATCAATGTTGCCCGGATGTCCCCGGATATTTCCGATTTCTTTGGTTCAGATGCTTCAAGAGGCACCGAGAACCTGACGAGCCGCCCGCCTTCTGAAACTGGTTCTGCGCCCGCACCATTGGGTCCGATGGGGTTTCCACCAAGCTTTCGCGAGTTCGCCTGGGCCTTGGTGACACCAGCGGATATCGCGATCGAAGTCTCGGCAACATGTTCTTCCAATGAAAGACTTGCCATCAATGCGCCACCCCCGCCGCCACGCTTTCGTCGATGAAGCGGCCCTCGCGGAAGCGCTCCAGGCCGAACGCCCGGGTCAGGGCCGACTCGCCGGTGGCCATCAGTTCGGCCATGCCCCAGCCCGATCCGGGGATCGACTTGAAGCCCCCCGTTCCCCAGCCGCAGTTGATGAAACAGCCCTCGAGCGGGGTCTTGCTCAGGATCGGCGAGCGGTCGCCGGTCATGTCCACGATACCGCCCCACTGGCGCAGCATCTTGAGGCGCGAGATCATCGGGAAGGTCTCGACCAGGGCGCGCACGGTTTCCTCGACGTGATGGAAGCTGCCGCGCTGGGTGTAGTTGTTGAAGCCGTCCGCGCCGCCCCCGATCACCATCTCGCCCTTGTCCGATTGCGACATGTAGCCATGCACCGTGTTGGCCATGACGACGACATCCATGCAGGGCTTGATCGGTTCGGATACCAGCGCCTGCAGGGCGACGCTTTCGATCGGCAGGCGGAAACCGGCCATCTCGGCCAGCACGCCGGAATGGCCGGCGACCACGAGGCCCAGCTTGTCGCAGGCGATGGCGCCGCGGGTCGTGTCCACGCCCGCCACCCTGCCGTTTTCGCGGCGGATGCCCGTCACCTCGCATTGCTGGATGATGTGCATGCCCATCGCCGAACAGGCCCGCGCATAGCCCCAGGCCACCGCATCGTGGCGCGCGGTGCCCCCGCGCGCCTGCCACAGCGCGCCCAGCACCGGGTAGCGCGGCCCGTCGATATTGATGATCGGCACCAGTTCCTTCACCCGCGCGGGCGAGATCCATTCCGTCTGCACCCCTTGCAGCGCGTTGGCGTGGGCGGTGCGCCGATAGCCCCTGACCTCGGCCTGCGTCTGGGCCAGCATCATGACGCCGCGCGGGGAATACATGACGTTGTAGTTCAGGTCCTGGCTGAGCGTCTCGTAGAGCGAACGGGCCTTTTCATAGATCGCAGCCGAAGGATCCTGCAGGTAGTTGGAGCGGATGATGGTGGTGTTGCGCCCGGTATTGCCCCCGCCCAGCCAGCCTTTTTCCAGCACCGCGACATTGGTGATGCCGAAGTTCCGGCCGAGATAATAGGCGGTGGCCAGCCCGTGACCGCCGGCGCCGACGATGATGACGTCATAGTGGCGTTTCGGCTCGGGCGCGGCCCAGGCGCGGCCCCAGCCCTTGTGGTTGCGCAGGGCCTCGCGGGCGACGGCGAAGGCTGAGTAGCGTTTCATGGGCGAATCCGTTCCTTTCGAGACTGGCGCCGTTATCTGACGCCGGTATGGCGTGGCGGGGCGGCGGTCACCCTGCCGGTATCCGGCGCAATAATGCACGGTTGCGACATCGGCGCCGGTCCGGGCATTTTGCCCTTTTTTCGCCGGCAGTGCGAGGATAGATGGAGGGCAAACCGAGGTGCCCATGACGTTCTGGATCATTGTTTCGCTTCTCGCGCTGGCCGTGGCGGCGCTTCTGGTGCTGGCGCTGCTGGGCGGGCGGACCGGCGCGGAGCCGGCCGCGGCCTACGATCTGCGCGTCTATCGCGACCAGCTCAAGGACGTGGAGCGCGACCTGGCCCGCGGCGTCATCGGAAAGGCCGACGCCGAGCGCACGCGGGCCGAGGTGTCGCGCCGCATCCTGGCGGCGGATGCGCAGATGCGCGCCGAACATGCCGGCACGGGCCAGCCCCGGCGTCTGTCGGCGGCCGTGGCCGTGGCGCTGGCGGCGGTTCTGCTGGGCGGGTCGGCGGGGATCTATCTGGCGCTGGGCGCCCCCGAACGGCGCGACCTGCCGTTGCAGCTGCGCAAGGAACTGTCCGAGGAACTGCGCCGCGAGCGCCCCGCGCAGGACGCCGCCGAGGCGCGCATTCCCGCCCGTCCGGCGCCCGGGATCGACGCCGATTATGCCGCGCTTGTGGCGCAGTTGCGCCAGAAGGTGGCCGAACGCCCCGACGACCTGCAAGGCCACATCCTGCTGGCGCGCCACGAGGCCAATGTCGGCAATTTCGTCGCCGCGCGGAAAGCGCAGGAACAGGCGATCGGGTTGATGGGCGAGGATGCGGGGGCCGAGGATTACGCGGAACTGGGCGAATTGATGATCCTGGCCAGCGGGGGCTATGTCTCGCCCCAGGCCGAACAGGCGCTGAAACGGGCGCTCGAGCGCGATCCGTTCAACGGGCCGGCGCGCTATTACTGGGGCCTGATGCAGGCCCAGATCGGGCGCCCCGACCTGGCCTTCGACACCTGGGAGCGCACCTTGCGGCGCGGACCGCCTGAAGCGCCCTGGCTGGAGCCGATCCGCGCCCAGATCGAGGAAATGGCCTGGCGCGCGGGCGTGCCCTATGAGCTGCCCGAAACGCCCCGGGTCGGCGCCGGGCCGTCGCGGGCCGACATGCAGGCCGCGAGCGAGATGAGCGCGCCCGAGCGTCAGGCGATGATCCGGGGCATGGTGGATCAGCTGGCCGGCCGCCTGGCCGAGGATGGCGGCGAGGCCTCGGAATGGGCGCGCCTGATCTCGGCGCTGGCCGTGCTGGGTGAAGAGGCGCGGGCGCGCGCGGCGCTGGAGGATGCCCGCGCGGCCCACGAGGGCGACGCTGCGGCGCTGGCCGAGATCGCGGCGGCGGCGCGGGGCGCGGGGCTGATCCGTTGATCTGCGATTCGTTCGAGGATTTCGCCGCCGCCTGCGCGCCGGGGCGTGCGATCCTGGGGCTCGATCTGGGCGACAGGACCATTGGCGTGGCGGTTTCGGATCGGACCGGCACCACCGCCACGCCGCTGGAGACGATCCGCCGGCGCAAGTTCACGCTGGATGCGGACAGCCTGCTGCGGATCGCGGCGGCGCGCGAGGCCGGCGGCATCCTCCTGGGGCTGCCGCGCAACATGGACGGCTCGGAAGGGCCGCGATGCCAGTCCACCCGCGCCTTCGCGCGCAACCTGTCGCGGCTGAGCGACCTGCCGATCGGATTCTGGGACGAGCGGCTGAGCACGGTGGCCGCCGAACGGGCGCTGCTGGAGGCGGATACGTCGCGAAAACGTCGCGCCGAGGTCATAGATCACGTCGCCGCCGGGTATATCCTGCAAGGGGCGCTGGATCGGATGCGCCATATCACGAACGGGCCCGCGCCATGATCGACCCTGCCTGGAAACGCGACGAGATCGATTCGCCCTGCGTGCGCATCTGTGTCGTGCATCCCGGGGAAGGCATCTGCGTCGGCTGCTACCGGAGCCCCGACGAGATCGCGCGCTGGTCACAGATGAGCGATGCCGAGCGCGCACGGATTCGCGCCGAGCTGCCCGGGCGCGCACCGCGCCTGATGCGCCGCCGCGGCGGGCGCGCCGCGCGCCTCGGGGAATAGGCCGCGCCGGGGCGTTCAGGGCGCCGTGAGCCAGCCCGCCGCTCCGCCCGGCATCGGCGGGCGGAAATAGACGATGACGCGGCCGTCGGGCGGTGCCCGGGCGCCATCCGCCCAAGGGGCGATCCCGTGCAGGGTGTGGCGGTGCAGCACAACGGCCTCGCCCGGGACCGCATGCAGCGGGACGCGCGCGCAGGTCTCGAACACGTCGCGGCGGGCGTTCTGATAGGCCTCGCTCAGATCCACGCGGCCCCACTCCGCCGGATCGCAGCCGTTGAGCGCACCCCGCAGCGCGCGCCCCATGATGACGTGGCTTGCCTCCCATACCACCAGCGGGGCGGCGCCGGGATCGGCCCGGGTCAGCGGCAGGCCGAGGATGAAGGCGTGGGGTTCGGCAATCCGGCGCCCGCGGCCGCGGGAACAGCGTTTCAGCCCGTCCAGATGCGCCCCGTCACGGCGGACACGATAGCGAAAGGCGGCACAGGATTCGCCCTCGCGGGGCCGGGGGTAGCCGGGGTATACGGCCGAGACCTGCGCCCGGTGCAGCCGCGGAATAGGCGCGATGCGCGAAGCGATGAAATCCACCGCCGGCCCGGTCAGCGGACCCGATCCGCCCACCCTGCCCCGCGCGTCGTTGCCAAGCGCACCGACACCGATGAACCAGGTGCCTGCGCAGACATGCCATTGCGCCAGATCGGGATCGCGCGCGGCGCGGCGTGCATCGCGCCTCGCATGCGCCGCCCATGCGGCAAGGGCCCGATCGAAGGCGAACCGGACCCAGCCGCGGGCGGCGAAGTCCTCTACCACCCCAGCGCCTTGCGCAGCATGTTCAGCGCCACCAGCGTCAGGAACACCGCGAACACGCGTTTCAGCGGCACGGGGTTCATGGCGTGCGCAAGCCTCGCGCCCAAGGGCGCGGTGACAAGCGTCATGGCGATGACCACGCCGAACGCGACCAGATTGACCGCGCCGACCGTGTAGGGCGGCGCCGCCTCGATCCGGTAGAACAGAAAGCCCGCCACCGAAGGCACCGCGATGATCACGCCGAAACCGGCGGCGGTGGCCACGGCGCGATGTATCGGCACGCCGTAAAGGCTCATCAGGGGCACGCCGAAACTGCCCCCGCCGATGCCCATCAGCACCGACAGGAACCCCACCGCCGGCGACATCGCCGCCCGGCGCAGCCCGGCGGGCATGTTCGCGCCAAGCCGCCAGTGGCTGCGCCCGAGGCCGAGATAGAGGCCGATGACCACGCCCAGCAGCCCGAACAGCGCCTGCAACGTGACCGAGCGCAACCCCGCCGCCGCCAGCACCCCCGCGACCGCGCCAAGCGCGATCCCCGGCCCCCAGCCGCGCAGGATCGACCAGTCGACGGCGCCTTTCCTGTTGTGGCTCAGCACCGATCGCACCGAGGTCACGATGATGGTGGCCAGCGACGTGGCCAGGCACATCTGCATGAGCTGCGGCCCGCCATAGCCCAGCGTCTGGAATGCATAGAAGAACGAGGGCACCAGAACGATGCCGCCCCCGACCCCGAGAAGCCCCGCCAGCACCCCTGCAAGGGCGCCGATGACCATCAGCAGCGCCAGCATCTGCACCAGCAGCCCCATGTCCGGCATGTCGCGCGCCCCCTTCCGCCCCGGGATTGCTTACACCGCCCGCGCCGCCTCGGCCAGAGGCGCCACATGCGCCAGCGCCCCGACCAGCACTTCGGGCCCGGCGCCGGCCCGGCAGGCCCCCTCGGACAGCGCCCGCCTCCAGGCCCGCGCGCCGGGGCGGCCCGCGAACAGGCCGAGCATGTGGCGGCTCACCTGATGCAGCCGCCCGCCGCCGGTCAGGTGCGCCTCGACATAGGGCAGCATCGCATGCACCGCCTGCACCGGATCGCGCACGCGGCCCACGCCCCAGATCGCCGGATCGGCCCCGGCCAGGATGTCGGCCGGCGCATGATAGGCGGCACGGCCGATCATGACGCCATCCATCCCCGCATCGAGCAGCCGGCGCGCCTGGTCCAGCGAAGCGACGCCCCCGTTGATCGAGATGTGCAGATCGGGAAAGCGCGCCTTCATGCGCAGAACCAGTGCGTGATCGAGCGGCGGCACATCGCGGTTCTCCTTCGGGCTGAGGCCCTGCAACCAGGCCTTGCGGGCATGGATCGTGACCCGGCCGCAGCCGGCCGCAGCCAGGGTTTCGAGAAACGCCGGCAGCACGGTTTCGGGATCCTGATCGTCCACCCCGATGCGGCATTTCACGGTGACGTCCACATCGACCGCCTCGCGCATCGCGCCGACGCACTCGGCCACCAGCGCCGGCGTCTTCATCAGGACCGCACCGAACGCGCCCGATTGCACGCGGTCCGACGGACAGCCGCAATTGAGGTTGATCTCGTCATAACCCGCCTCCTGCCCCAGCCGCGCCGCCTGCGCCAGTTCGCGCGGATCGCAGCCACCCAGTTGCAGCGCGACGGGATGCTCGGCGGGGCTGAATTCCAGCAGATGCAGCGCCGCCCCCTGCACCAGCGCCGGCGCGGTCACCATTTCGGTATAAAGCAGCGCATGGCGGCTCAGTTGCCGGTGCAGATAGCGGCAATGCCGGTCGGTCCAGTCCATCATGGGCGCCACGGCAAGCCGTGACGCGTATTTTGCATTATATTTCATAAACTTACTCGCCGCATACGCAGTCAGCCACCTAACGGGATTTCTCGTGATTCCCGGGGGTTTTCCCCGGTTTCCGTGGGTTTTCCAAGACAGCTTGCTACCGAGTAGCAACATCCATCCCGCCAACCATGTCCGAGCCAGAGTTCCGCCAGGGACAGGCGAACCACCTGATTCTGGCTGCGCCTCGAGTTACCCCATTCGGACGGTTTCCGGCCAGATCTGAGTGACACCAAATCCTCCACGATCAACAAGCGAGGGACGCGATGTCTCACACGACCGACAATAACTCTTCGAGCCTCCTCCGGCAAATCTCCCGCGACCGCTCTGCCGGTTCACCGTTCACCAGGCACTTAGAACTGGCCGCTCAGGCGCAAACCGACGAAAGACCCAAGCAAAGCACCAAGAGCGCCGCACGTGGTTCTACTCAGGCCAAGAAGCCCGAGGCTCCGAAGAAGGTCAACGAACCACCAGAGGCGGAGGACTGTTCTGATGAACCGTTCATTTCTGCGCGGTTCTCCAAGGACGGCCAGCCAAAATACTGCACTCAGATCCGTCGCCGGACTGAAAACGGGCCGATCAATGTCAGCAAGACGTTCTCGAAACTCCAAGATGCCAGGAAGTGGCGAGATGACATGCTGGCTCGGATTCAGCTGGGCCTTCTCAATCCGAGCCAAGAGGACAAATCGAAGTCCAAACCACGAGTGTGCGACCTTATCCAGAAGAGAAAAGACAAGGGGCGAAGCGTAGGGAGACCCGCTGCTTTCGTCTGCCGTCCTCGAACGGGCCACCAATAACACGGAGAGTGCCCTTGTCCTCTGAACTGGAACTGATCGAACGCTCGGACGGTACGCTTGTCCTGCCGACCAACGCCGACCCCGCAGCAGTAGGGGCCCGTGCCCTCGGGTTCCGCAGATATGCCGTTTCACTCGACGTGGGTGGGCGCGGTGAAGATCCGTCTGCCATGTGCATCATCAAGGCCGAGCGTCGCCCGTTCCTGACGGGTCGCGGCTTCGAGCAGGCCCTGACGCCGCTGCAACTGACCGTCGTCTGGACCGAAACCGCGAAACTCGACGAGGCCGTGGATGTCGTCGACTGGTCGGTGTCCGTCTTGCGCAAGTTGAAAAATTGGCGCTTCTGCTTCGACGCGACGGGGATGGGTGCGCCGCTCGAAGGTCTCTATCAGCAGGCGAAGGTTGCGGCGACGCCGATGGTGATGACCGCTGGCGCGACGTTCACGCGCGACGGGTCACGGGTCCGGGTCAGCAAGAATCTCCTGTTCGAGAATGCGGCGACATGCCTCGAAAACGGGACGTTGCAGATCGCCCATGACCTACCCGAGAAGGACTCGCTGATCCGTGAGGCGCAGTCGGTCGAGTTCAAGGAAACGTCGGCGGGCAACCTGACGTTGGCGGGCGGCGGCCGCGGGCATCACGCGGATCGGTTCGTCGCAATGTGCCTCGCGACGTTTCTCGAAACCCACATCGCGCCGCAGCGCATGTGGTCGACGATCGGACGCAGGTGGAAGCACGCACGGCCGACCCAGTTGCCGAGCGTGGCCCGGTCCAGCGTGATCCCCTGCCGGGCGTAGATCTCGGCCTGGCGGTAAAACGGAAGATGATCTC
>JAGRMG010000139.1 GCA_020441385.1 Paracoccaceae bacterium | reverse complement strand
ATTGACCCGCCGCAGCAGGCGCATGAACGGCCCCTGGGCGGCTGGCGCAGATTGCGGAACCTCGGAACGACGCATGGCAATCCTCCCTTGCTGCGCACCTCTTCGGCACGATCGGTTCTACCACATTTGCCGTTTGTTGTCATTAAATGATTTGATACGGGTCATTAAACGATAAGATAGCAGATTGTCTGCATTTTTTGGCCCGTCTGCGCACCGCTCAGTTGCTGCGCGCCAAGGCGCCGCGCCGACGCGAGCCGGTTCGTTCATGCTTTGACGATGTTCGGAATGTGCCGGGATTCGCCGGCGGGCCGGGCCGCGATCAGTCGGTAAAGCACCGACCCAGCTGCGCGGCGGCCTGGCGCATGACCGGCAGGTGGTGCAGCAGGTCGTCGATCGTCACCCGCGCGCTCGGCGCGGCCATCGACAGGCCCAGAACCGGCAGTCCGGGCCCGGTTTCCACGGCCACGGCAAAGCCCACGACGCCCCTGAAGCATTCTTCGTAGTCGCACGAGACGCCGCTTTGCGCGATTTCGTCCAGATTGCGTTGCAGCGCGTCGGGGTCGGTGATGGTATTGTCGGCCATCTTTTCCAGTTTCCAGCCGGCAAGGTGCCTGGCGCGAAGCTTGGGCGGCATGCGGCTGAGAAACAGCTTTCCCAAAGCCGAACAGTAAAGCGGAACCTCGCTGCCGACCTCGAGGCGCAGGGCCAGCGGCCATGCCGCCTCGACACGATCCAGATAGGTCACGCGTCCGCCATGCAAGAGCCCCAGATTGCAGGTTTCGCGCGTCTCGATCACGACCTGCTTGAGAATCTCGTGGCTTTGGCAACGCCTCGCCGCGCCCTGAAAGGCGCCATGCGCCAGGGCGATCAGGCGATCGCCCTCGATAAGCCGCCTTGTGGTGATGTCGCGTTTGAGCAGACCGAGCTTGACCAGATTGCCGACCAGCCGGTTCACCGTCGGCCGCGGAATCGACAGGGCCTCGGCGATTTCGGCGGTGGTGGTGGAGTGGCCGGGCGACGCGACAACCAGGCCGAGAATGTCGAAGACCTTGCCGACCGGGCCGTTGCCGGCATCCCTGGCCGAAGGGTCGCCATCCGGTTTTCTGCCCTTGTTCATGTCAACCCATGTCTCCCTGTGCCGAATCCAATCTAGCAGAAGCCATGGCAGTTTCGACCCTTTGACCGCCGTCCTTGCGGCGCCGCCCTGCCGGCAACATGCACATGGCGCCCGGAAGGGCAAGTCCGAGCATCGGGCTGGCGCGTGTCGCGTTCAATCGAATTCACACGCCAGCGGCCCGCCGGTCGTTTCCGGCGGCCTACAAGGCCCGCAACACGGCCGAAAGGTGCTTGAACACGCGCTACCGCATTCGAGGCATCGCAACCCGCGTTCACAGCCGGGCCGCCGGCTTTGCGGGCTTTCTCCGTCTCGCATCAGCAACGCCATGGGCGCGGCGTCTGCCGATGCTGCCCGGAGCGGTATGTCACCGGCCGCCTTCGCGAGGCGCCCGGCGAATTCTTCAACCGTTATCGCGGGTGGCGCTGACGGCCCTGGCGATCTTTTCCGGTGTCAGCGGAAAATCGTGGACCCGCGCACCGATCGCATCCGCCACCGCGTTGGCGACCGCTGACGCGGCGGGGGTGTGGCCGGGTTCGCCGATGCCCTTGGCGCCGAACGGTCCCAACCCGCTGCGCGATTCCAGTATGATGCACTCGATACGAGGGCTGTCCATCGAGGTCGGGCACAGGTATTCGCTCAGCGACGGGGTCACAAGGCAGCCATCCTTGTAGATCAGTTCCTCGCTCAGGGCATAGCCGTGGCCCTGGGCGACGCCGCCTTCGATCTGGCCTTCGACGGCGGCGATATTGACGCACTGACCGACGTCATGGGCACCGACGCTCTTCAGGATCGTGACCTCGCCGGTTTCGGTATCGACCGCGACCTGAACCGCATGCGCGCCATAGGTGTAATCGGGATGCACCTGGCCCTGTCCGGTTTCAGGGTCGATCCAGTCGCCGAACGGTGCCCGGAAGATCGCCAGCTCCGAGCGGTGGATACCTTCCGAAGCGCAGGTCGCGATCAGTTCCTTGAACGGCAGCGATTTCTCGCGGTCGCTGGCGACGAAGACGCGCGAATCCGCAAAGTCGATATCGCTGTCCGCCACCCCGAAATGTTGCGCCGCTCGCGCCGCAAGCCGGTTGCGAACCGCGGTGGCGGCGTTGCGCACCGCGTTCCCGCTCATGTATAGCCCGCGGGTTGCCGACGAGGTTCCCGCCAATGGCGTGGTCGATGAATCGCTATTGTAGACCGTGATATCCATCATGTCGACGCCCAGCAACTCACCGGCGATCTGGGCCAATGACGAGGTCTGCCCGGCGCCGATGTCGGTCATCCCAGAGCGGACCACGACGGTGCCGTCCATCTCGACCCCGACCCAGCCTTCGGCGGTGTCGTGCAGCCAGATCATGCGGCCATAGCCCTGCTGATAGGCGGCAATCCCGTGTCCGTACCTGATCGCTCCTTCGTCCTTGGGCTTCTCGCCCAGCGCCGCCCAGGCGCGGTCCATGCATTCCTCGGTCCAGACCGCGCTCTGCACCTCGAACCCCGTGGCGATGGCATCGCCGGTCTTCAGCAGGTTGATGCGGCGCAATTCGATCGGGTCCATGCCGAGAACCTTCGCGGCCTCGTCCATCTGCTGTTCATAGGCGATGCAGGCCTGGGTCGCGCCGAATCCGCGGAAGGCGCTGGTGTACATGTTGTTGGTCGCAACCGAACGCGAATCGATGTGCACGTTGTCCACAAGATAGGGGCCCGGGCCGGCTTCGGTCGCGTACATCAGCACATAGGGCGACATGAAGGCGTAGGGGCCGGATTCGGACGTGATGTCAATCTTCGATGCCGTGATCCTGCCATCCTTGGCAAAACCGGTCTTGTGGCTGATGATGAACGGGTGCCGCTTTCCGTGCCCATAGAAGGAATCTTCCCGGGTGTAGCCCAGCCGCACCGGACGGCCGGTTTTCAGTGTCAGCAGCGCGATATAGAGTTCGACGGTGACGTCGCATTTCCCTCCGAACCCGCCGCCGACAAGCGCCCCGCGGATCCGCACCTTGCTGTGAGGGATCCCGATCGCGTCGGCAATGTAGCGGAACGTCTCGACCGCCTGGGTCGAGGTGCGGATATTGATCACGCCCTGCTCATCCTCCCAGCCGAGCCCGACTTCGGGTTCGAGGAAGGCATGTTCGATATACTGGGTTCTGAAGGTGTTCTCCACTATGGTCTCCGCGGCGGCGAAGCCGGCCTCGACATCGCCCTTGCGCACCTTGTAGCTGGCAACGATGTTGTCATCACCAAAGACCTTCGGGGCATCCGGTTTCTGGGCCTCGAACACATCGTAGACGCCTGGAACCGGCTCCAGCTCGACCTCGATCAGGCTGAGCGCATGCTCGGCGATCTCCACGGACTCGGCGGCCACAAGCGCGATCGGTTCGCCCTGATAGCGGACGATTTCGTCGACGAGGATCTGCTGGTCGGTGTCGCGGCGTCTGAACCCGGTCTGGGCCGGAATGTCGGTGGCGACCGTGCCGATCTTGAGATCCTTGTAGGTCAGCACGCAGGCCACGCCCGGCAGGTCGCGCGCCTTGCTCACGTCGAGCCGCGTCATCCGCGCGCTTGGCAACTTGCTGCGCAGCACCTTCGCGTGAAGCATGTTGGGCATGACATAGTCACCGGCATAGGGCGTCTTGCCAAAGACCTTGCCCGGCGAATCAATGCGCGTGCGCGGCTTTCCGATCTGGCGGTAGCTGACGTTCTGTTCGCCCGGAACGGCGCTGTCCATCTTGTTCATTTCGCGGCCTCCGCTTCACGCATGGCCCTGGCTCCATCCAGAACGGCGTCGTAGATCTTGGTGTAGCCGGTGCAGCGGCACAGGTTGCCGCTCAGCGCCAGCCGGATATCGGCCTCATCGGGCGTGTCGGTGTCATTGGTCAGAAGCGACTGTGTCGCGATGATCATGCCGGGCGTGCAATAGCCGCACTGGGCGGCACCCAGATCGGCAAAGGCTGTCTGCAACGGATGCGGGTTTTCGGCCCCTCCCAGCCCCTTGACGGTGGTTATCGCACGCTCTCCGACGGTGCCGGTCAGGGTCAGGCAGCTGTCCACCGCCTCGCCATCCAGCAGCACGGCGCAGGCACCGCAGTCGCCCTTTTCGCAGCCGCACTTGACCTCGACCGCGCCGATGCGCCGCAGTGTTTCCAGCAGGGTCTCGTTGGCAGGTGCATCCACGGTACGTTTGACACCGTTGACCGAAAGTTGCCGTGTTTTCACGTTTGTCATCTGTCGATGCCTCCTCAGGAAAGGGATTCGATGGTCTGGTTCAGCAGACGCCGCACAAGCACCTGAACCTGCTGTTTGCGATAGGCACCGGTGGCCCGGACATCGTCGATCGGCGCGGCTTCCTCCATCGCCTTCCGCGCGGCCTGTTCGACAAGCTCAGGCGACGGCGCCTTGCCCTTCAGGACGGTTTCGGCGGTCTTGGCACGGAACACGCAGGGCCCGACCGCACCAAGCGCGATGCGGACCTCGGAACAGACGCCATCCTTCATGCCGACCAATACCGACACGCCGACCATGGTTATCGCATCGCCCTTGCGCCGGCCCAGCTTGTAGAACCGGCTGGCCGAGTTTTCAGCCGGAACCGGCCAGGAGATCGACGTCAGCAACTCGTCGGGCCGGCGTACAGAGGTCTTGTAGCCGGTGAAATACTCGTCAAGCGGCACGGTGCGTTCGCCGCCGGCGCTGCGCAGCGTCACCGAGGCGCCCAGCGCCAGCAGCGGCGGCACCAGATCGGCGGCGGGCGATCCGCAGCAGATGTTGCCGGCCACTGTTGCGGTGTTGCGCACCATCTGGCCGGCAAATACCCGCGAGCCATCGACCATCGCGGCGCCGACTTCCAGCATCCGGGGGTCGCGCAGAAGGTCCGAAACCGTCGTCGCCGCGCCCAGCGTAACCGTGCCCTCGGCGATGGTGATGCCGCGCAACCCGGGCAGCCGGGCCACGCTGACCAGAGCCGCCGGCGCCTTGCCGCTGGCGCGCATGTCGACGACGAGGTTGGTACCGCCGCCAAGCGGCGCGCAGTCCTCGGCGGTCTTGGCGCCGCCGATCATCGTCAGGGCCTGATCCAGTTCGTCGGGAACCAGAAGATCGAAATTTGCATACATGTGGGCCTCCAAGGCGCTGCGTGTCGCACAGATCCCGGGATCTGCGGTTTTCATGTTGTCGTGTCAGTCTAACGGTGCCCGGAACCGGCCCAGTAATAGAAATTTCCTAGGGCTGAGCCTCGAAAAATCCGGGCCGTGGTCAGGCGTACCGGGAATCGAACCGGTCCTGAATGACCTTGCCGTCCAGACCCTGCGTGATGAAGACCAGCCGCGTCGTGCGCTCCTCGTCGGGCCAGGCGTCCAGCCAGGATACCGGGAACATCACATGCTGGACGCCGTGGATGACGGCCGGATTGTCCGGCCGGCCGGCCACATTCAGGATGCCTTTCATGCGCAGAAGGTTGTCGCCGAACTCGATCACCAGGTCTTGCAGGAACTCGCTGAACCCGGCAGTGTCCACGGGCTTGTTCAGCCGGACAACGAAACTGGTGATGCCACCGTCGTCATGCGCGTGCTGATGCGCATGGCCGTGATCGTGACACTCGGCGTCGCGGCATGTGTCCTCCGCCGCTGCGATCCAGTCCGAGAAATCGTGAAACGCCGCCTGCGCATCGTCGTCGCCCTTGCATTCCAGCATGGCCATGTCGATGGCCCCGTTGACGGCGTCGTGGTGAACCGCACGCGGGTTGATCTCGCGCAGGCGCGCGCGCAAGCCGGCCAGTGCCGCCGGGTCCGAAT
>JAGRMG010000013.1 GCA_020441385.1 Paracoccaceae bacterium | reverse complement strand
GGGCGCGGCTGCGCGCTCGGGTCCGGCGGCAGATCGCTGGCCTGCGGTTCGGGCGGCTGCATGTCGGGGGCCGGGGCGGGCGGGGCGGGTTCGGCCGGGCTCGGTTCGGGCAGGCGATCGGGCACCGCTTCGGGCTGCGGCTCGGGCGCGGGGTCGGGCTGGCTCTGCTCGGGCGCGGCATCGGGCAGGGCGGCGACCCGGGGTGATTCGGCGACCGGATCGGGGGCTGCGGGCGCGGCGGGTTCGGCCGCCGGTTCGGGTGTGCTCGGCGCGGTGGTCAGCGCGGCGAACTCCTGCTCCGAGATCACCGACACCTCATGCACCTCGAACGGCAGCGGGTGCGGCTCCAACGCCGCGCCGAACAGAACCCACCCGATCAGGGCAAGGTGGGCAATGGCCGAAATCCTGGTGCCGGTATCCAAACTGAAGCCTCAACGATCGGCCGCATCCAGCGTCGGCCCGCCGATATCGGTCACCAGGCCCACGTTGGAAAACCCGCCCGCGCTCAGCGCACCCATGACCTGCATCACCACCTCATAGGAGATCGCCCCGTCGGCGCGCAGGAACACGCGGTCGGTCTCGCGTTCGGCGGCGATGGCGCGCAGCTTGCCCACCAGCTGATCGCGCGCGACCGGCGTGGTCATGATCTGCACCTCGCCCGCCGCGGTGATCGTCACGGTCAGCGGTTCCTCCTGATCGCCGGGCAGCGCGTTGGCCGCCGTCTTGGGCAGTTCCACCGGAACCCCCACCGTCAGAAGCGGGGCCGCCACCATGAAGATGATCAGCAGCACAAGCATCACGTCCACGAAGGGCGTGATGTTGATCTCGGACATCGGGCGCGCGCGCCTGTGGCGGTCACGCCGCCGCCGCCGTCCGCCATCGCCTGCCTGCCGACCCGCCGCGCCCATCGCTCATCCATCCAGTTGCCGCGACAGGATCGTCGCGAATTCGTCGGCAAACGCCTCGTAGCCGGTGACGATGCGGTCGGCATCGGTGCTCAGCTTGTTGTAGAACACGACCGCCGGAATCGCCGCCAGAAGGCCGAGGGCGGTCGCCATCAGCGCCTCGGCGATGCCCGGCGCGACAACCGCAAGGTTGGTGTTCTGCTGCTGCGCGATCTCGACAAAGGCGTTCATGATTCCCCAGACCGTGCCGAACAGCCCGACGAAGGGCGCGGTGGAACCCACCGTGGCCAGCACCGTCAGCCCGCGCTGCAACCCGTCGGCCTGCTTGTTGATCGCCACATCCATGGACCGGTCGATCCGCGCCTGGGCACCGGCGATCAATTCTCCGCCCAGCCGGTGCGACCGGCGCCATTCCGACATGCCGGCGGCGAATATCTTCTGCGAATTGCCCGATGGCTGCGGCCCGATCTCCTCGAACAGCCCGTCGAGCGGCTCTCCCGACCAGAAGGCGCGGTCGAACACCGCCGCCTCGTGGCGGGCGGCGCGATAGGTGATCAGTTTCTGGATGATGATCGCCCAGGACCAGAACGAGGACACGATCAGCACCAGAACGACGAATTTGACGGTCAGCGTGGCGCGCGCGAAAAGCCCCCACAAGGAGAAATCAATCCCCTGTGCCAGCGCCAGAGTTTCTGTTTCCATAAGCCTGCTCTACTTGTACCGGCCGTATTGCTTCGGCCTTGCCTGTGCCGATCCTATCGCGGAACGCAAGCCAATGCCAACGATACCGGCGGATCGGCGCCCCCGCTTCGCGCGATCATGCGCGAATCCTTGCCGGCTGGCCGCCTGGGCGAACCGGCAGGCCCCGACCCGGATCCGCGCTAGGTGACTTGCAGCGCGCGGATCTCGGGCGGCAGCCTGACCGGCCTGCCCGCAGCGTTCATGCAGACCGCCGTGACCCTGGCGCGAAATACCGGCGTACCGTCACGGCTGACCAGCTGATCCATGGTCAGCCGCGCATTGGTCATGCTCTGGATCGTGGTCTCGATCAGCAGATCGTCCTGGAATTTCGCCGTCGAAAGATACTCGGCCTCGATCCGGCGCACGACCCAGACGATGCCGCCCTCGCGCATGGCGTTCTGGTCGTTGCCCAGCCGACGCACCCAGTCGGATCGGGCGCGCTCGATATAGCGCAGGTAATTGGCGTGATAGACGATTCCGCCCATGTCGGTGTCTTCGTAATAGACGCGGATCGCAAAGCGGTGGATCATGGCACGATACCGGGTTGAGTTCGCGGCGCACTCAAGCAGGTTCGTCCTGCCCGGGCAAGGCCGCCGGCCGGCCAGCCGCCCGCCGCCGGAACACCGAGACCTGAAACCGCTGGATGGCACCGCCGGGGGTGGCGTGCTCGTGGCGCTGCGCGCGCACCGGTTCGAACGCACCGGGGGCGTGTCGCTCAAGTTCGTCGGCCAGCGCGCCGGGCGCATAGCGCGCCACCGGCAGGCCGGAACAGCGTTCCGGCCCGTCATCGGCGAAGGTCGAAATGATGGCATGCCCGCCCGGTTCCAGCGCCGCCCGCATGATGCGCACATAGGCGGCGCGGTCGGTTGCGGTAGTCAGGAAGTGAAACGCCGCGCGGTCGTGCCAGATGCGGTAGGGTCTGGGCGGTTGCCACCGGGTCACATCCGCGGCGATCCAATGCACATCGCCGGCCCGCGGGCCGAGCCTCGCCTGCGCCATGGCGATGGCGCGGGCAGACAGATCAAGGACCGTGATGTCGCGATAGCCCTCTGCCAGCAACGCATCGGCCAGCCGCGAGGCGCCGCCGCCGATATCGGCCACCGGATCCGGGGCGCTGGCGAATTCGCGTATCAGCGACAGCGACGGCTCGGGGCGTTCGGTGAACCAGCTCACCTCCTCCTCGGCATGCGATCCGTAAACATCGTCCCAGTGGGTTTCGCCCGTCATGCCCGGCCCTCCGATTGCCGCATCCGCGCGAAAAGCCTGAGCGCGTGGCTGCGATCCTTTGCCGCCGCCGGCAGGACCGGATCATAGGCGGCGGCGATCAGCCCGGCAATGTCGGGCCGCAGGATCACCGTATCGCCCGCCGCCGCCAGCGGCGAGCGGTCGCGGAACGCCCCTTGCGACCAAAGCAGCGTCACCTGCACTACCTGCGCCAGCGCGAGCGTCTGCGCCGGCTGCGACGACATCGCGTCATCCATGCGCAGGAATACGAAGGCGGCCCGGATGGCGCCCCGGTCGTCGAACCGGAAGGCCCGGTACTGGCTTGCCTGCGACACGGTCAGCCGTTCGACCAGAGGGCCGAGACCGGGCAGCAGCCGGTCCAGACCGGGCACCGACAAAAGCTCGGCCCAATCCCGGAAGAAGAACACCATGCAGTTGCTGCCCAGTTCCGGGTCGGTCTCGGCCAGGGGATGGCCCGTCAGGGCCGCCACCGCCTCGAACGCGCCCTTGACCACAGCAAGCGTCCGCTCCTCGACCCCGAACACGACCGGCGCGACCGCCCGGCCCCAGCGCGCGAACGCGAACTGCCCGTCGTCGCGGGTGAACAAGGCCTCGATCTCTTCCGGTGCCACGTCTCATCCTTCATCTTGCCAAGAAAACTCCCGGGGGTCCGGGGGCGGCGCCCCCGGTTCCGCCCGTCACGCGAACAGATCGTCCTGCCCCCGGGGCACCGCCATGCCCAGATGCTCCCACGCCTTGTGGGCCAGCATCCGGCCGCGCGGCGTGCGCTGGATAAGCC
>JAGRMG010000138.1 GCA_020441385.1 Paracoccaceae bacterium | reverse complement strand
TGCGCCCGGGCGCCGGCGCGGACGAGTCCGCCCTGGTCGAGTTCCTGCGCGGGCGCATCGACGACCCCCTGGCCCTGCCCAAACGCATCGGCATTTCCGACACCATGCCGCTGACCCCCGTGGGCAAAATCTTCAAACCCGCGCTGCGCCGCCGGGCGATCGAATGGGCGCTGCTGTCGGTGGCCGAAAGCCAGGGCATCGCCCCCGGGGATGTCCGGCTCGACATCGGCGAAACGCTGCAAGCCACCCTCGGCGTGCCGCCCGCGCGGCTGGAGTCCATGAAGGCCGCGCTCGCGGGAATGCCGCTTGATCTGACACTCACGGCCGCAAGCGATGATGGGGCGGCGGACAGGGACGGGGGCCGCCTGCCCTGAACCGGAAATTCGGCCGCGATGTCCGATGCCCTATGGCCCGGACAACACGTCTTGCGCATCGCGGCGTTCGGCCGCCGGCGCGAGGCTGAGCCAGTCCAGCCGGCCGCATTCAGCCGCGACCAGATCCTGAACGAGGCTGCGAAAACTCCCGGTTGCGGGGGTTGCAGCGATGTCGCGCCGCCAGATCAGGTGCCGTGTCACCTCCAGGTCGGAGATGGGTAGGCCGGCCAGCGCTCCGGAGTCGAGGATGGACCGGACCGCGGCAAAGGACATGATGGAATACGCGCCCGTCGCCTCGATCATTGCGCTTACGCTGCTGATGGATTCCGTCTCGTGGGTGACGCGCAGGGTGCTGCCGGCGGCGCGGAAACTCTCTTCGATGCAGCGCCGCGCCCCGACCTTGCGCCCGGTCAGGCACAGCGGCAGATCGGACAGGTCGCGTATCCGAAGCGCCGCCCGTGCGAAGATCGGATCGTCGGGCAGGCCCACCAGGAACAGGCGTTCGCTCCAGACCGGAACCCGGAGCAATTCCGGCGACGTCCTGGGTTCGAGAACGATGGCGAAGTCGATCTGACGGTTCAGAACCCATTCCACCAGATTGTCGCTGGTCGCTTCCGATACCTTCAGACGGATCTCGGGGTGCATGCGCGACGCCTCGCGGATCAGCCGCCCCATGATCAGGCGGCCGACGGCGGGCGGAACCCCGAAGTTGATCTCGACCTCGCGCACCGGGCTCGCGGACCGGACCTCGCGGCAGATGCTGTCCAGGCGATCCAGCAGCGGTCCGGCGTGATTGTAGAGGATCCGCCCGGCGCTGGTCAGCATGACGCCCGAATTCTGCCGTTCGAGAAGTTCCGCGTTCAGATGCGCTTCGAGATGCTGCATATGCCGGCTGAGCGCCGGCTGCGACATGTTCAGCGCGGCGGCGGCCTTGTTGATGCTTCCCAGCGTTGCAACCTTCTGAAAATAGCGCAGTCGTCGGATATCCATGGCCGCCCGTTATGTCATTCCCGCATAACATATACCAAGACGGCATTTGTCTGTCTGCATGAAAACGGGAATGATCCGGTCAGGGCAGAGCGTCGGGCGCGGCCGGCGCGTCGTTATCAATGATCGGGGAGAGTCACATGTCACTTTCAATCGGGAACCTGCGCCGCATGGTGCTGGCGACGACCGTGGGGGTCATCGCAGCCACGGTCGCGCAGGCACAGGACCATTCGATGCGCCTGGCCCACCATTTTCCGACCGCTCATGTGCAGGGCAAGGGCTATGAGTTCTTCACGGCGCGGGTCGCCGAACTTTCCGACGGGCGCATCGCGACGACCAGCTTTCCCGGCGCCAGCCTGATCAGCGGTCACGAATCCTTCGAGGCGGTGCGGACGGGAACGGTGCAGGCCAGCAACATGATCTCGGCGTTCCAGGTCGGCGATATCCCGGAGCTGGACGTGTTCAGCCTGCCGTTCCAGTTCGAGGATGCCGCGCATTTCCGCCGTACGCTCGATGCCGGACTGTTCGACATCATCGCCGCCGAATACGAAGCGCGCGGAATCAAGCTGCTGAACTATTTCAACAAGGGCAACATCCACCTCTTTCACATCGACAAGCATCTGTTGTCGCCACAGGATTTCGAGGGCGAGGACATTCGCGGCCTCGGCGGTTTGCTGACCCGCACGCTTGAGGTGTTGGGGGCAAACGCCATTTCCATGCCGCCGGGCGAGGTCAACGCCGCGCTTCAGCGCGGTGTGGTCAGCGCGGTGATGACCAATTGCCTGGGGCATGTCGCGCGCGGATGGTCGGAAGAGGCGAAATACGTTTCCTACCTCGATCTCGCGCAAAGCGGCGAGGGGCTGGGGGTGAATCTCGATTGGTGGAATTCGCTGCCCGGGGACCTGCAGGCCGTTGTGCAGCAGGCCGCCGACGAGATGGAAAACATGGAATGGGATCTGATGTCGCAGGCCGACAACACCGACTGCCCGAAGATCTGGGCCGACGAGGGTTTCCCTGTCGCCCGCCCGAGCCCCGAGCAGCGCGCCGCGCTGCGTGCAAAGGTGCAGCCCCTCTACGATTCTGCCGCCGACCGGTTCAAGACCTTCGGCCGGGTTTCGGAAATGATCGAGGCGCAGCGCTGAGGCATCGGCCGGAAGGGGGCCGGGTATGTCCCACGACATCGACCTGGAAACACCGGACCGCCCGTCCGATGACAGGCCGCGCGGCCTGCTGGGCGCGCTGGCGATGGCGGGGCTGAACGTCTCGGCCGTCCTCATCATGCTGACGATGCTGGCGATCTCGGCCAATGCGGTGCTGCGCTATGTGTTCGATCTGCCGCTGCATCTGGTCATCGAACTGTCCGGGTTCGTGTTCCTGTTCATGATCTTCCTGGGTGCGGCCGGAACCTATTTGCGCGGCGGGCATATCGCCGTCGAACTGGTGACGGCCAATCTGCCGCCCCTGGCGCGGCTGGCGATTCGCGACATCGCGATGGGGCTGGTCGGTGCGGTCTATGTCGGGCTGCTGATCTGGGGCGGCAGCGTGGCGACGTGGCGGCTGTTCGATGCCGGCGCGAAATCCGTCGGCACCACGCCGATTCCGCACTGGATCGTCATGGCGATCGTGCCGCTCGGGTCGGTGTTGCTGATGTTCGCCATCCTGTCGAGGCTGCTGGCGCGTCTGCGCCGGACGGCGCGGCTTCGGGGTATGCGGAAATGAGCCTGGGACTGCTGGGGGCGCTGTTTTCGGTGGCGCTGATATCGCTGCTGCTGATGGGCTTGCCGGTCGCATTCGCGCTGGGGATCACCGGGCTTTACGGGATATTCGCGGCCACCGGCAACGATGCCTGGATCACGCTGACCAGCGGCGCGGCCCTGCATCATCTGTCGCATTTCGGGTTTCTCGCCATCCCGCTCTTCATCCTGATGAGCGCGTACATCACCCATAGCGGCATCGGAACCCGTCTGATCGACGCGGCGACGAAATGGTTTTCGTTTCTGCCGGGGTATCTGAACTCGGCCAGCGTGATTGCCTGCGGCGCCTTCTCGGCAATGTCGGGATCGTCCATCGCGACGGCCGCCGCGATCGGCGGAGTCGTCCTGCCCGAGATGAAAGCGCGCGGCCATTCCATGCGCCTGGGCATGGGCGCGGTCGCGGCCGGCGGAACGCTCGGCATGCTCATCCCGCCCTCGAACCACTTCATCCTTTACGGCGTGATGACCGAAACCTCGGTGTCCAAGCTCTTCGCGGCCGGTATCGTGCCGGGGGTGCTGCTGATCATCGCCTTCGTCACGTTCAACGTGATCGTCTTCACGCTGCGCCCGGACCTGGCACGCGACGCGGTCGCGGGTCCGAAAGTCACCTGGGCGGACCGGTGGATCTCGTTGCGCCGGGTTTGGACGGCGGCGATTCTCATCGTCACCGTGGTCGGGGGCATCTTTTTCGGCATCGTCACCCCGACCGAGGCGGCCGGGCTGGGCGCGCTGGCCGCATTGCTGATCGGCGTGTTCGTGATGCGCACGCTGTCTTTTCGCGAATCGCACGACGCGGCGATCATGGCGGTCCAGATCACCGCGATGCTGGGGCTGATCATCCTGGGCGGGCTGATCCTGGGGCGCGGCATGGCGCTGATGAACCTGTCGGGCGCCCTGGTGCGGTGGATCGCCGACTCCGACATGTCGCCATGGCAGGTGATGGTCGTCATCAACATCCTGCTGCTGGCCCTGGGCCTGCTGATGGACGCCGCGGCGATCACGCTGATTACCATACCGCTGCTGTTTCCCGTCGTGCAAAGCCTCGGATTCGACCCCGTGTGGTTCGGCGTCGTCTTCTGCATCAACATGGAACTCGCGCTGATCACGCCGCCGGTCGGGATCAATCTCTTCGTGATCCGCTCGATCACCGGCGAACCGATGAAGGACGTCATCATCGGCGTGCTGCCCTATACGGCCATTCTCGCGCTGGGGCTGATCGCGGTGATGGCCTTTCCCGCACTGACACTCTGGCTACCTGGATTGATGTGACCGCAATGACCCAAGCAACCGACGAAACAACCCGCCATGCCGTGCTGATCGACGGCGCCGACAGCGTCGCCACCGCGATACGCGACCTTGACGCCGGCACCGTCGTGACCGTCGCCGCCGGTGGCACGCGATACAGGGTGGCCCTGAGCGAGGACATCGCCTACGGGCACAAGTTCGCGCTGCGCGACATCGCGCGGGATGACGGGGTGGTGAAGTACGGGGCCGAGATCGGCAAGGCGACGCAGGAGATCAGGGCCGGCGCGCATGTTCACTCGCACAACCTCCGGGGCAGCCGCTTTCGCGGCGACCTCGTCGACCGGAAGGAGACCGGGGCATGAGCGACTTTCTGGGCTACCACAGGCCGAACGGGCAGATCGGGATACGCAATCACCTCGCCGTCGTGTCGGCGATGGACAACGCCAACCCGGTGGCGCGCCGCATCGCGGCCGGGGTCAGGGGGGCGGTGCCGGTAACGGCCGCCCACGGGCGCGGACAGCTGGCCGAGGATCTGGAACAGCACGACCGCACGCTGGCCGGGTACGGGGCACATCCCAATGTCGCGGCCAGCCTCGTCGTCAGCCTCGAACCGACCTCGGCGCAAGCCCTGGCCGAGAGGATCGCGGCCCGGGGGACGCCGGTCGAATGGATCGCGATCCAGACCGAGGGCGGCACCGTCAACGCCACGGCGCGCGGCATCCGGATCCTGTCGCGATTGGCCGGCGTCGCGCTCGCGGCCCGGCGCGAGCCGGCGGAATTGCGCGATCTGGTGCTGGGGCTGGAATGCGGCGGATCGGATGCCCTGTCGGGAATGACGGGCAATTCCACGCTGGGGCGGGTATCGGACCGCGTTGTCGAAGCCGGCGGCACGGTGATCCTGTCGGAAACCGAGGAGATCATCGGCGCCGAGCACCTTCTTGCCGCCCGCGCCAGCGAGCCCCGGATCGGGGCCATGCTGCTGGACGCGGTGCGCCGCACCGAGGCCTATGCCGACTATCTCGGTCTCGACATGGCGCCGCTCGGGGGCGACAACATCCGCGGCGGCCTGACCACCACCGAGGAGAAATCGCTCGGCGCGATTCGCAAGGCCGGGAACTCGCCGCTGGTCGAGGTCATCGGCTATGGCGAACGACCGTCGCGCAGGGGGTTCGTCTTCATGGACGCTCCGGCGCCGGGATCGGAGAACACCACCGCGCTGGCGGCCTCGGGCGCACAGATGCTGCTGTTCAATACCGGTGTCGGAAACCCGATCGGAAACCCGATCTCGCCCACGATCAAGGTGACGGGAAGCCCGGCGACGGCAGAGTATTTCGCCGACAATATCGACGTCGATGTCACCGGCATCCTGCTTGGGCAATACGATCTCGACGCAGCGGGCGACAGGCTCATGCGCGGCCTGCTCGAAGTCGCCAACGGTCTGCCGACCGCATCCGAAAGGCTGGGCGATACCGAGATCACCATCAGCCGGGTCGATATCGGCTTCCTGCGGCGGGTATGGGCGCCGGCCGATGCCGCAGGGGAGGCCGTGCAATGAAGATCACCGAGATCGAGGCGATCCCGCTCTTCATCCCTCTGGCTCCGATGAACCCGCCCGCGCCGCTGGCCGACAGCTCGGCGCATCATACCGTCATCCGGATCAGGACCGACGAGGGGATCGAGGGTGTCGGCGAGGCGTTCCGCTTTGCGCCAATGACGATGACCAGCATCATCGACGAAGTACTTGCGCCGATGCTGATCGGGCAGGATCCTCTGGCCATCGAACGGCTTTGGGAGCGGATGTATCGCGAGACCTTCCGGTTCGGCCGCGCCGGGCTGGTCCTGCATGCGATCAGCGGGCTTGAAGTGGCGCTCTGGGACATTCTGGGCAAGTCCTGCGGCCAGCCGGTCGCCACGCTGCTCGGCGGTGCCACCAGGCCGGAGATCACCGCCTATGCAAGCCTGCACAAGTTCGCGACCCCCGAGGAGACCGCGCAGACCGCGCTGCGCATTCTGGAGGAAGGCTATTCGGTGCTCAAGCTGCACCAGCGCGATCTGGCTTCGGTCGAGGCGGTGCGCCGGGCGATCGGCCCGGACGTGCAGCTCATGGTCGATGCCAGCGGTGCCTGGACACTGCCCGAAAGCCGCCGGATGGCGGCGGCGATGAACGATCTGGACGTGCACTGGCTCGAGGAGCCGCTGCTCAGGATGGACGACTACCGGGGCCTGGCCAGCCTGCGCGGCCACAGCCGCCTGCGCATCGCCGCCGGCGAGAACGAATATGCGCCGGCCGGGTTCAGAACCCTGCTGGAGGCGGGTGCCGTGGATGTCGTGCAGCCCGACGTGATAAAGGCCGGCGGCATTCTCGCGACGCGCAGGATCCTGGCCATGGCCGAAGCCTTCGGCGTCGAGATGTGCACCCATTCGTTCTATTTCGGGCCGGGCGTCGCGGCGACGCTACAGGTCGCCATGGCCTCGAGCGAATGCCGGATGATCGAGATCAACCCGCACCATCTGAGCACGGAATTCATGGACCCGCCGTTGCGGCCGCGCAACGGCAAGCTGGCGCTGCCCGGTGCCCCGGGGCTCGGGGTGGCGCTGATCGACGATGTCGTCGCGCGGCACGATGCCCGCCGAGGCTGAGCGGCCGGGCCGGGTCGCGATCGTCGGTGGCGGGGCGATCGCGCGCTTTCTGGCGGCCTGCATCGTGCCCCGGGGCGCCGCCGTCACCCTGCTCGTGCGTCGCCGCGAACAATGCGCGGCGTTGCGCGCGCAGGGCATCGTGGCCGCCACGCCGTCCAGTCGCTGGAGGGTCGCGGTCGATGCGGCGCGCGCGGGCGACATGCCGCCCGGCCCGGTATTTTCCGCCCTGTTCGTCTGCGTCAAGTCGGCCCAGACCGCAGAGGCCGTCGCGGCCTGCCTGCCGTTGCTGCGCGGCGATGCGCCGGTGATCTCGGCGCAGAACGGCCTGAACGATCAGGTGATCGCGGGCCTGGCGGGGGCGAACCGCGCCTTCGGGCTGGTGCTGTCCTGTCCCTGCGAAAGCGTCGGCGACACCCGTGTACGCTGCCTGACCGACGCGCCGTCGATCGCCTGCGGAGCGGTCGCGGACGACAACCGCGGCCGCCTTGCCGCCATCGGCCGGCTGATCGGCCCGCCGGTCGCGCTGCGCGGCGGAATCGACCTGACGGCCGAACGCTGGAGCAAGCTTGCGCTGAATTGCGCGACCGGACCGCTGCTGGCCCTGACCGGTCTGACCCTGGGAGACCTGGCACGGATCCCGGCGGCCCGCGGACTGGTGGCCACGATCGTGGCCGAGGTCGTGGCCACGGCGCGCGCCACGGGCGTCCGGCCGGCGCCGATCGCCGGTCTTGCGGCCGGGGACTGGATCGCCGGACCGACCGCGCTTGCCGATGCCGCGATCCTGCGCTTTGCGGCCCGAAACCCGGGCGGGCGGTCGTCGCTGGCCGCCGACTACGATCGGGGTCGGTCGAGCGAAATCGAAGACCTTCTCGGGGTGGTGGTTCGGCGGGCGGCGTCCGTCGGCGTGGCGACCCCGGTCTGCGGCCGACTGCTGCGCCGGTTCACCGGCCCGGCGCCGCCCGGCGCACCGACACGGATCGCGCCCGAGGATTTGCTGGAACAGCCGGGCGGCGTCTTCATTCGGGGGATTCCCGACGGGCATGAGTTCTGATTCCGACTTTGAAAGCGTCCTTGTCGATGCAACCATCTGCAAGGTTCTGCTTGGGAAAGGCCCGATGATGACCGCATTCGTCGCTGACTGGCCCGGAAAATCCGACGCGCAGCGCAACCGCCACCCTGCGGTCTGGCACATGCTGGACGTCGCCGCCGTCGCGCGGTCGATTCTACCGCAAGGCCCGCTGGCCGGTCTGCCGCCACAGTTGCGCAATGCGCTGCTCCTGCTCATCGCCCTGCATGACTGCGGCAAGATCTCGGACAGTTTCCGCAACCAGATCGTCCAGGGCCAAAGCCCCGCCGCGCACAATCGTCACTGGCAGCTGTCCTATCGCATCCTGATGCAGCATGACGGCCTGATCGCGGCACATCTGGGCGGCGAGGACGTGGTGCGCGAGATCCTTTATGCCGCGGTCGCCGGGCACCACGGCCGGCCGCCCTTGCCGCATCCGGTCCGTGGGCAGGATGTTGCCATCGGCGCCGCGGCGTTCGCGGACGTAGCCGCCCTGATCGGGGATCTTGCCTCGCTCTTCGCCCCGGCGTCGCTTGCCGGGCTGGACGAAGCCGCGGCACGCCGTCTGTCCTGGCTTCTGTCGGGGGTAACGGTTCAGGCCGACTGGATCGGCTCCAATGACGGATGGTTTCCGTTCACGGCACCGGACCGGTCCATCGCGGCCTATTGGAACATCGCGCAAGGCCGGGCGCAGCCTGCGGTGGATGAGGCCGGGCTTGCGCCCGTGACCCTGCAACCGATGGACGCGCGCGCCCTGATCGGGGCCGACCTGCGCCCGATGCAGCAGGCGGTGTCGGACTGCGCGCTGCCGGATGGTCCGATGCTGGCCGTCATCGAGGACGCCACCGGAGCCGGCAAGACCGAAGCGGCGATGATCCTGGCGCAGCGGATGATGGAAGCGGGCAAGGCGGGCGGTATCTATTTCGCGCTGCCGACCATGGCCACCGCCGAGGCGATGTTTGCGCGGATGCGCCCCGTGATCGGGCGGCTGTTTGCCGGTGCGCCGTCGCTGGCGCTGCTGCACGGGCGCCGCGCGCTCAGCGACGGGTTCCGCGAGGTGCGCGGCAATACCGGGCAGAATCCCAACGATGCCGGCTGCGCGGCCTGGATCGCCGATGACCGCCGCCGCTCGCTGCTGGCCCAGATCGGGGTCGGAACCATCGATCAGGCGCTGATGGCCGTGCTGCCGACCCGGTTCAACACGCTGCGCATGGCGGCGCTGGCGCGGCGCATCCTGATCGTGGACGAGGCCCACAGCCATGATCCCTACATGCAGGCCGAACTTGAGGCGCTCTTGCGCTTTCACGCGGCCTTTGGCGGGTCGGCCATCGTGATGACGGCGACCTTGCCGACGGACAGGCGCGCCGGGCTGGTGCGGGCCTGGCTGAAGCGGGACCGCAGGATGCGGGGCGATCCGCAACTGCCCGAGATGACCGGCGCCTATCCGGCGCTGACCCTGGTTGCGGCGGACACCTCCAGCCGCGCGGTCGATCCGGTGCCGGCCACCTGCCGCCGTATCGCGGTGAGGAGGCTAGTCGACATGGACGCGGCGGTGCGGGTGATCGCCGACGCGCAGGCGCGGGGGGCGGCCTGTATCTGGGTGCGCAATGCGGTGGACGATGCGATTGCCGCCGTCAAGGCGCTGCGCGGGCGGGGGATCGCCGCCGATCTGCTGCACGCGCGTTTCGCCATGTGTGACCGGCTGTCAATCGAGCGCGAGGCGGTGGCGCGGTTCGGGCGCGACGGGCGGCGCAGGGCGGGCCGGGTGCTGGTGGCGACGCAGATCGCCGAGATGTCGCTGGACCTGGATTTCGACCTGATGGTGTCCGACCTCGCCCCGGCGGGCGCGCTGGTGCAGCGGGCCGGGCGGCTCTGGCGGCACATGGAACGGCGGCCAGCCGCGTCGCGCCCGGTCGGGGGGCCGGTGCTGCATCTGCTTTCGCCCGACCCGGATGCGGTTGACGATGACCGCTGGCTGCATCGGGTGCAACCGGCGGGCGCCTGGGTCTATCCGCAGGATTTGCAATGGCGCACGGCGCGGGCGCTGATGGATGCCGGCGCGATCGTCGCACCGGACGGGTTGCGCGCGCTGATGGCGGCGGCGGATGGCGATGCGGGGGCTGCGCTGCCCGCGCCGCTGGAACGGGCCGAGATCGAACGCATCGGCAGGGAAGCGGCGGAGACCGGGCAGGCCCGGCAGAACCTGCTGAACCCGGCGCAGGGGTATGGCGCGGTCGAGAACGTGTTTTCCGACACCGTGTTCCCGACCCGCCTGGGCGTGGCGCAGATGGTGCTGATCCTGATGCGCCGCGACGCGGCAGGGGGGCTGACCCCCTGGGCCAAGGATACCGATCCGGTGCGCGCGCTGGCCCTGTCCGAAGTCTCCATGTCGTTGAAAAGATACAGGGAATTGCCGATTTCCGGGATGCAGAACACGCCCGAGGTCGCCGCAATCACCGCCAGGTGGAAAGACTGGGAGCGGGCCACGCGCGCGATTGCGATTGTGCCTGAGGATGGCGCGATCTGCGAGGGGTTGCATTACGATCCCGACCGGGGTTTGATGTTGGAACCCGAACGGGTATGAACCGCTCTAGTTGGTGGTGAGGAAAAAGTTCCCCGCTTCCGCGGGGACAAAAGCTCTAATTGGTGTGAGAAATTTTGGTTGACTTCGAAAGTGAGATGCACATAACCTGAAGGCCCAGGGGTTGCGTCCCTGGGCCAAATTTCTCGCGTATTGAGAGAAGGAGGTTACGAAGATGGGTCCGATACCCTCAACGTCTCGCTCGTAGCCTATTTCTACCCGATAGGCTTCGGGCAATCAAGCGGGGCGCGCTGCGCGCC
>JAGRMG010000012.1 GCA_020441385.1 Paracoccaceae bacterium | reverse complement strand
GCGCTCAGCGTTGCCTCCGAAACGGTGAGGATGGCGACCCGCCGGCCCGGCGGAAGCATCGCCTGAACCATCGGCACCTGCATCAGCGACGAGGTCGCCACCGGAACGCCCAGCGCGGCGCGCAACTGCTCCTGCACCAGCGCCAGAAAACCGCAATTGGTGGTGATGCCGTCACAGCCCGCCGCGATCAGATCGTGCCCCGCGGCAATGAACGCGCCGGTCAGTTCGCGCGGATCGCCGCGCACGACGCGATCGGGCGAGGCGCCGCGCACCACGCGGTACTGCACGGGAAACGGCCAGGTCAGCGCATTGCCCATGTCGCCGGGGATGCGCGGAAACCGGGTTTCCAGCATCAGGATGCCGACCGTCGCGCCATAGACGGTCTTGCCGCCCCGCCGGATATTCATCGCCGCGCCCTCTGGTTTCGGCGGATCGCCGCCGCATTTGCCGCTTTCCGACCAAAGGCCATGACGGCTAGGCTTTGGCAAGGGGCATGCGAGGATGGAGGCGGCGATGGAAGACCGGGCGAACGCGCAGGTGAACGGGGCCGAGGCGATGGTGCGGATGTTGCAGGCCCAGGGGGTGCGCCACATCTTCGGCCTGTGCGGCGATACCACCCTGCCCTTCTATGATGCCATGTTGCGGCTCGATCACGGCATCACCCATGTCCTGACCCGCGACGAACGCAACGCGGCCTACATGGCCGACGGCTATTCCCGCGTTACCGGCCGGGTCGGCGTCTGCGAAGGGCCGTCGGGGGGCGGGGCGACCTATATCTTGCCGGGGTTGATCGAGGCCAATGAAAGTTCCTACGCGGTCCTGGCGATCACGACGGACATCTCGGTCGCCTCCTACGGCAAATACCCGCTGACCGAGGTCGATCAGGAGGCGCTGATGCGGCCCCTGACCAAGTGGAACGGCGTGATCCGCCGGGCCGATCACATCCCGCGCATGGTGCGCGCGGCGTTCCGGGCGATGACCACCGGGCGGCCGGGGGCCGCGCATATCGGGCTGCCCTATGACGTGCAATACGACCCGGTGGACATGGCCGATATCTGGGCGGACCCGGCCACGCGGACCTATCCGGCCTATCCCCAGGCACCGGCGCCGGGGGCGGCGCGCGCGGCGCTCGAGGCGATCCTGTCGGCGAAATCGCCGCTGGTGGTCTGTGGCGGAGGCGTGGTGATCGCGGGCGCCTGGGACGAACTGGCGCGGCTGGCCGAACGGCTCGACCTGGCGGTCGCCACCTCGATCTCGGGTCAGGGGGCGCTGGCGGAAACGCATCCCAACTGCCTGGGCGTGGTCGGGTCGAACGGCGGCACCGACGAGACCTGGGAGGCGATGGAGACCGCCGACCTCGTGGTGTTCATGGGGTGCCGGGCGGGTTCCACCACCACCGCGCGCTGGGAGGCGCCCGCGCCCGGCACGCGGGTGGTGCATTTTGATTCCGACCCGATGGTGATGAACGCCAACTACCCCACCGAGGTGGCGGTCGTCGGCGACCTGCGCCTGGCGCTGGCCGAGGTCAACGCGCTGCTGGACGGGCGCACGGACGTGGCGGGGTTCGGCGGTGCCGCCGCGGTAGCCGACCGGGTGGCGCGCAAGTTCGCCGCCTTCGAGAGGCGGGCGGCCAGCGACGCCGCCCCGATCCGCCCCGAGCGGGTGATCGCCGCCCTGCTGAAGGTGCTGCCCGGGGATGCGACGCTGGTTTCCGATCCGGGCACCTCGTGCCCCTATCTGGCGGCCTTCTACCGCTTGCCGCTGCCGGGCCGCCGCCTGATCACCAACCGGGCGCACGGGGCGCTGGGATACGCGCTGCCGGCGGCGCTGGGGGCGTGGTTCGGACGGCCCGAATCCAAGGTGGTCGGGCTGATGGGTGACGGGTCGTTCGGCTTTGCCTGCGGCGAACTCGAGACCGTCGCCCGCTGCGGCGCACCGATCACCTATGTCGTCTTCTCCAATGCCGGATTCGGCTGGATCAAGGCCAGCCAGGCCGCCGACAAGGGCGGGCGGTTCTACAATGTCGATTTCGCCCGCACCGATCAGGCGGCGGTGGCCGCGGCCTACGGCATCAAATCCTGGCACGTCGAGGCACCGGGCGAACTTGAGCGGGCCCTGGCCGAGGCCGTGGCGCATGACGGGCCGACGCTGGTCGATGTGGTGGTGCAGCCGCTCGAACAGGCCGCCGCCCCGGTCCGGCGCTGGATGGGCTGAGCGGCACCCGCCCGGCGCCGTCGCGTGCCGGGGTCAGCCGGTCGGAACGATCACGATCTCGACCCGGCGGTTCTGCGCCTTGCCCGCCTCGGTCAGGTTCGAGGCGACCGGCTGATCCTCGCCCCGGCCGATGGTCGTCAGCCGCGTATAGGGCACGCCGCCGGCCTGCAGCACGTCGGCCACCGCATTGGCGCGGCGCTGGGACAGGCCGACATTATAGGCCGCTTCGCCATCGCTGTCGGTATGGCCGATCACCTGCACCGTGGATTCGGGGTATTTCAGCAGGATCTGCGACAGCCGCGCCAGATCGGGGCGCAGCGAATCGCGAACCGTGAAGCTGTCGGTAGCGAATGTCAGATCGTGGGGCAGCGTCACGATCAGGGTCTCGCCGGTATTGGTGATTGTGATCCCGCCGGTGGCCAGCTGCGCGCGCAGGTCGGCTTCCTGTTCATCCAGCATGTTGCCGATCACGCCGCCCGATATCGCCCCCAGCGCCGCGCCGCCCAGAACCGCCGCGGTCTTGTTGGACGCGCCCGATACCGCGCCCAGGCCCGCGCCCAGGATACCGCCGAAGATGGCGCCCTTCTTGGCGTTCCGCTGCGGATCGGCATTGCTGGCCAGACCGGCGGGATCGTTGCACGCACTCAGGGCGAACGCGGCGCAAACCAGCGCGGCGAGTGGGGTTTTCAGGGCGATCATGGGCTGCCTTTCTGCTCGGGATCCGTTCTGCGGGACGTGTCCGGGCGCAGTATAGCACGTCTCTGCGGCCCCGGCTCAAGCGGGAAAGCGGTGCGGTCGGCGAAACCCTGCGTATCAGCCCCCGGCGCGGGCGGTCTCGAAGGCCAGCATGGCGCGTTTCACCGGCAGGCCCCAGTGGTAGCCGCCCAGCCCGCCGGTCTTGCGCAACGCGCGGTGGCACGGGATCAGCCAGCTGACGGGGTTGCGCCCGACCGCCGTTCCCACGGCGCGTACCGCGCGCGGGCGGCCTATGGCCCGGGCAATCTCGGAATAGGTGGTAACATGGCCCGACGGCACCCGCAGAAGCGCCTCCCAGACCTTGATCTGGAACGGGGCGCCGATCATGTGCAGCGCCGTCTCGCCCTTCTGCGCGAACGCCGCCTCGGCCCAGCCGCGCAGCGCCTGCGCGTCCTCGACGAAATGCGCCCGGGGCCAGCGCGCGGTCATGTCGTCCCAGGCCGCGGCGCGCGAACATTCGGCGGCAAACGCCAGCCCGCACAGGCCGCGCTCGGTGCCCATCGCCAGCGCCTCGCCGAAGGGGCTGTCCATCCAGCCATGGCGGATCGTCAGCCCGGCGCCGCCGCGGGCGAACTCGCCGGGGCTCATCGCTTCCCAGCGCAGGAACAGGTCGTGCAGCCGTCCGGTGCCCGAAAGGCCCAGATCGCCCGCGGTTTCCAGCGTCGTGAAACGGTCGCGCAGCAGCGCCTTGGCATGGCCCAGCGTCAGATATTGCTGAAACCGTTTCGGCGAGACCCCGGCCCAGGCCGAGAACACCCGCTGGAAATGCGCCGGGCTCATGTTCATGTGCGCCGCCAGATCGTCCAGCGACAGGGTGGCGCCGGCGCTGTCGATCAGGTCGATGGCGCGATAGACCATCTTGAAATGGTAGCTCGACTCGGCAACCGCGACGTTCATTGTTCACTCTCCGTGGTCAATTCACATGCAGGATATGGGACTGTCGGTACGGTGGCGACCCGGAACCTGTGCATTCCGCGCCCGCCGCTTTTGTCTTTGCCGAGTGTCAGGAGACATGATATTCTCGTCAATGGCCTCGCGGCGGTTTTTTCACTGGTTTTTCATGGCCGCAAGGAACACAAAGGTGGGGGAAGAAAATGTTGAAATTGATGGCCACGTCCGCCGTGGCGCTGTTGGGATTGTCCGTCGCGGCCCAGGCCGCATCCTACAACTTCGACTATGTCTATGACGGCACCACGCTCAGCCTGGTCGGCGGATCCGACACGCCGGACGGAACCGTCCTGAACGACGGCGACGACTTCAGGCTGACCATGAGCGCGGCGGGCACCGATTATTGGGATGTCGTGGTCGCGGTCGTGGGCGCATTCGTGCCGCTGAGCTTTGCGGTAACCGAATCGGGCGACCGCGTCGCGGATATCAGCACGTCCTGGAAGCTGGACGGCTCCGAGGTCGCCAGCCGGACCGATACCAACCAGCTTCAGCAGTATGTGCATGTCGGCGCGCAGGAATGGGATCTCGCGGCGGGGCTGCTGTTCGACCAGGTGGTCATCGACTACACGCTGCTGAGCGCGACCGAAGCCGATGGCGGACCGCTCAGCGTCTCGACCGAGATCACCCAGTTCAGCAGTGATTTCATTCTTCAGGATTCACATGCGTTCTTCGATGGCGGGCCAAGTTCGGGCGTGATCGAATACCGCTCGGCCGCGGTCGTACCGCTTCCGGCGGGGGCGCTGCTGTATCTGCCGGTGCTGCTCATGGGCGGCGGCATCGCGGCCTTGCGGCGCCGCAAGACCTGAGCGTCCGCCGCAAGCCGGACGCCAGACGAACGATGACGGGGAGGCATGGCACACATGCCTCCCCGTTTCTTTCCGGGAACGTCGCGTGTTGCAGGCCGCGATGGCTTGGGGCATAGCACACCCGATGGCAAAACAACTCGACTATCACACGATCCGCGAGATATTCGCGCGCTTTCAGGCCGCCGATCCGGCGCCCCGGGGCGAGTTGGAGCATGTCAACGCCTTTACCCTGCTGGTCGCCGTGGCGCTGAGCGCGCAGGCCACCGATGCCGGCGTCAACAAGGCGACGCGGGCGCTGTTTGCGGTTGCCGACACACCCGCAAGAATGCTGGATCTGGGCGAGGACGGGCTGATCGAACATATCAGGACGATCGGGCTTTACCGCAACAAGGCCAGGAACGTCATCAGCCTCAGCCGCATTCTGGTCGAGGATTTCGGCGGCGAGGTGCCCAATTCGCGCGCCGCGCTGCAATCGCTTCCCGGGGTCGGGCGCAAGACCGCCAACGTGGTGCTGAACATGTGGTGGCATTTCCCGGCGCAGGCGGTGGACACGCACATCTTTCGGGTCGGCAACCGCAGCGGCATCGCGGTCGGCCGCGACGTGAACGCCGTCGAACGCGCCATCGAAGACAACGTGCCCACCGATTTCCAGCAGCACGCGCATCACTGGCTGATCCTGCACGGCCGCTATCATTGCAAGGCGCGCAAGCCGCTATGTGGCACCTGCCTCATCCGCGATTTGTGCCTGTACGAGGAAAAGAACCTATGAAGACCTATCAGCTTGTCGGGATCGGAAACGCGGTCGTCGATGTGATTTCCCATGCCGACGATGCCTTTCTGTCCCGAATGGGCATCGAGAAGGGAATCATGCAACTGGTGGAACAGGACCGCTCCGAGGCGCTCTATTCGGCCATGTCCGGCCGGATTCAGGCCCCGGGCGGATCGGTCGCCAACACCATCGCAGGGGCCGGGGCGCTGGGGCTCGACTGTGCCTTCATCGGCCGGGTGCGCGATGACGAACTGGGCCGCTTCTATGCCGACGCGATGAACGAGGACGGGGTCGATTTCGTCAATCCGCCGGTGGCGGGGGGCGAACTGCCGACATCGCGGTCGATGATCTTCGTCTCGCCCGATGGCGAACGCTCGATGAACACCTACCTGGGGATTTCCTCGGAGCTCGGTTCCGACGACGTGCCCGGCGCCGTGGCGGGCCGCACCGGGCTGATGTTTCTCGAAGGCTACCTGTTCGACAAGCCCAGGGGCAAGGCGGCCTTCCTGGAAGCGGCGCGCGACTGCCGCCGGGGCGGCGGCAAGGTCGGCATCGCGATTTCCGATCCGTTCTGCGTCGACCGGCACCGCACCGATTTTCTGTCGCTGATCGAACACGAGATGGATTTCGTGATCGGCAACGAGGCCGAGATTCAGGCGCTGTTCGAGAACGAGCATTTCAACGATGCGCTGATGCTGACCGCGGCGCTGTGTCCGCTGGTGGTCTGCACGCGCTCGGGCGACGGGGTGACGGTGATGGAAGGCACGAGCCGCATCGACGTGCCCGTGAAAAAGGTGGTGCCGGTCGATGCCACCGGGGCCGGCGACCAGTTCGCCGCCGGGTTCCTTTACGGCATGGCCACGGGGCGCGACCTTGAAACCTGCGCCCGGATCGGCACGCTTTGCGCGGCCGAGGTCATTTCCCATGTCGGCCCGCGCCCCGAAACCAACATGACCGAGATCCTGCGCGGCGAAGGGATACTCTAGCCGCGATGCTGGGCGACGGGTTTCATGACATCCCCCCGGGCAAGGTCGCATCGGTCGTCACGCATCTGGAGATGCGCGCGCCGGCGCCGGTGCGCGACTGTCCGGTTCCGGAGGGCGCCGAACTGCGCCGCGTCGCCGATCCCGGCATTGCGTGGTACCGCGACCTGTTTTCCCGTGTCGGCGCGCATGACTGGCTGTGGTTCTCGCGCCTGCGTCTGCACGATTCGAAACTGGCCGCGATCCTGAAGGATGCCGATGTCGAGATTCACGGCCTGTTTCGCGGCGATCGGGCCGAAGGGCTGCTTGAACTCGACTTTCGCGCGCCCGGCGAATGCGAACTGGCGTTTCTGGGCGTCACCCCGGCCCTGATCGGCACCGGCGCCGGGCGGTGCCTGATGAACCTGGCCATCGCCCGCGCCTGGCGCCGCCCGATCGCGCGGTTCCATGTTCACACCTGCACGCTGGACCATCCCGGCGCGCTGTCGTTCTACCGCCGCAGCGGGTTCGTGCCCGTGCGCCAGCAGATCGAGATCGCCGACGACCCGCGCCTGACCGACGGGTTCGCGCCCGACGCCGGCCCCCATGTGCCGATATTCCGCCCGTAAGTCCCGGTTCAGCGCGGCCCCGCCCGGTCCGCGCGTTTCCAGTTCAGCAGCGACCAGGCGATCGTGCCGGCATAGACCAGGCACAACACCACCAGGGTGATCCAGGCATAGGACAGGATGGCGGCGCCGAAAAACGCGAACCCGACCAGAAAGTACTTCACGTTCTCGCGCGATATGCGCACCCGTTTCAGCGACCAGGTGGGAATGCGGCTGATCATCAGCAGCCCCACCAGGCCCATGTAGAAACAGATCACCAGATCCGGCACCAGGATCGCGCCGCGCGAGGCGAAGGACAGGTACATCGGCAGCAGGACAAGCATGGCGCCCGCAGGCGCGGGCACGCCCACGAAATAGCCGGGCCGAACCTCGGATTTCTCGGTCTTGGCGGCGACATTGAACCGCGCCAGACGCACGACGCAGCAGACCGCGAACACCAGGACCGAGATCCAGCCGATGCGGCTGAGGTCCTGCAAAGCCCAGAAATACACCACCAGCGCCGGCGCGACCCCGAAATTCAGGAAATCGGCAAGCGAATCCAGCTCTGCCCCCATCTTGCTGTCGCTGCGCAACAGCCGCGCAAGGCGGCCATCCAGCCCGTCCAGAACGCCCGCCGCCAGGATGAACAGCACCGCCGATCCGTAGTGCCCGGATACGCCCGAGCGGATCGCCGTCAGCCCGGCGCAGATCGCGGCAATGGTCATCATGTTGGGCAACATGTGCACCAGCGAGAAATCGGACCGTACCTTTTCGGGCAGCGCCTTGCCGGGCCCGGATGTGTCGCGGGGTTCGCTCATGGTCTAGACTGCCTCTGGCCCTTGCGGGCCGTCCAGCACGGCCAGGACGGTCTCGCCGGCCACCATGGTCTGGCCGACATCGACAAGGGGTTCGACGCCCTGCGGCAGGTACACGTCCAGCCGCGACCCGAAGCGGATCAGCCCGAAACGTTCGCCGGTCTGCATCTGCATGCCGCTTTCGACGAAACAGACGATGCGCCGCGCCACCAGGCCGGCGATCTGCACCACCGCGATCTCGCGCCCGTCGGCCAGCCGCAGGCACAGCCCGTTGCGTTCGTTGTCCTCGCTGGCCTTGTCGAGCGAGGCGTTGAGGAACTTGCCGGGGCGATAGGCCACCGCGGCGACCTCGGCCGCGATGGGCGTGCGGTTCACATGGCAGTTGAACACGTTCATGAACACGCTGACACGGGTCAGGGGCGTTGCGGCCATGCCGAGTTCGGCAGGCGGCACCGCCGGCTCGATCAGCGACACGACTCCGTCGGCGGGGCTGACGATCACCCCGGGGCGGTTCGGCGTCACCCGTTCGGGATCGCGGAAGAAATAGTAGCACCAGACCGTCAGCCCGACCCCGATCCAGCCCAGAAAGTCCGAGACCAGAAACAGCACGAGCGCGATTGCCGCGAAGATCGCCACGAACTTGCGGCCTTCGGGATGCATCGGTTTGATGAAGGTTGCAAGCATGTGCATCGCGGTCCGTTCCCCGTCGCTGGTTGAAGCTGCGTTATAAGGCCCATGGCAGGCAAAGACCAAGCGATTCCGGACCGCCCGCCGCCGCGCCAGCGCGCCGGTTCAGTCGCGCGCGGCCAGATACGGCGCGAACTGTTTCAGCACACCGGCATAGACGTCACGCTTGAAGGCGACGATCCCGTCGATCAACCGATCGGGATCCTGCCAGCACCAGGTCGAGAATTCGGGATGTTCGGTGGCGATGTCAACCTGGTCATCGGTGCCCAGAAACCGCATCAGGAACCATTTCTGCTCCTGCCCGCGAAACCGGCCGTTCCAGATTTGAGGCACCAGATCAGCCGGCAGATCATAGGGCAGCCAGGTTTCGGTCTCGGCCAGGGTCTCGACCAGATCGCGCGTGACGCCGGTTTCTTCCTGCAATTCGCGCAGCGCCGCCTCGTGCGGGCTTTCGCCCGGGTCGATCCCGCCCTGGGGCATCTGCCAGGCTTCCTCGAACCGGTCGCGGCGCTGACCGGTGAACACCCGGCCCCGGGCGTTCACCAGCATCACGCCGACATTGCGCCGATACGGCAGGCGGGCGATATCGTCAGGGGTCATGGGCAGGTCTCCGGCTCTTGCCGCAGGCTGTGTAATGCAATTTCGCGGCGCTGGAAATCCGCACCGACCGGTTCATTCGCTCTTTCCGGCGCAATGGATGGCCGCTTCGATCCCGGCGGCGCAATACGCCACCAGCCGGTCCAGATCCGTCGCGCCCTCTCCGCCCGAGCCATCCAGCGCCCCGACCCGCCAGCCGGAGGTGAGATGCGCCAGCATCGCGGCCACCGAATAGACCAGCCCCGTGGCGATACGCTGGCGATCCGCATCGGGAAACAGCGCCGCGATCTCGTCGATGAACCGCGCCGCGGTGGGGTCGAAACATTCGGCCGCGATGGGGCGCCAGCGCGGATCGGCCGACACATGCGCCACCAGCCTGGCATAGGCCGACCATTGCGGACCGCCCTGGCGGACCTGATGAAAGAACGGGCCGGCAAAGGCCGTCAGCACCGCGCTCAGGGTCAACGGCCCGGCCGCCCTGCACGTCTCGAGCGCCCCCAGCCGAAGCGCAGACAGCTCGTCGGCCCGGCGCGCGACGGTCCGGCGGAACAGTTCCGCCTTGCCGCCGCCGTGGTGATGCACCAGCCCCGCCGGAACCCCCGCCCGCGCCGCGATGTCGCGCACCGAAGCGCCCTCGAACCCGCGCTCGGCAAAGATCCGTTCGGCGGCATCGAGAATGCGCGCCCGGGTTTGCAGCGACCGCGCCGAGGGTGCCCTCCGGCGTTGCTTGTTGCGGGGGTCTTGTTCAAACATGATTCGATATTGCATTATTTTGGCCGCTCGTTCAATCTAAGCCGAAATGCCGGAGGCGACATGCAGGATTTACCCAACAGATTTGCCCTGATCGGGGCCGGCCCGATGGGGCTGGCCGCGGCCAAGGTTCTGGTCGAACAGGGCATCGCGTTTCAGGGCTTCGAGTTGAACGCCGATGTCGGCGGACTTTGGGACATCGACGCGCCGCGTTCGACCATGTACCAAAGCGCGCATCTGATCTCATCCCGGCGGATGACCGAGTTCAGCGATTTCCCGATGGACGAATCGGTCGCCGAATACCCCTCGCATGTCGAGATGAAACGCTATTTCCACGCCTTCGCCGACCGGTTCGACCTGCGCCGGCACTACCGGTTCGGGGCCGAGGTGACGCATGTGCACCCTCTGGGCCGCACGGGCGAGGGCTGGCGCGTGGACTGGCGCGACCGCGAGGGCGAACACAGCGCCGAATTCGCCGGCGTGATGATTGCCAACGGCACGCTGTCCGAACCGAACCGGCCGCGATTCGAGGGCCGTTTCGACGGCGAGATGATGCATGCGGCACAATACCGCCACCCGGAACAGTTCGCGGGCAAGCGGGTGCTCGTCGTGGGCGCGGGCAATTCGGGCTGCGACATCGCGGTGGATGCGATCCATCATGGCCTTTCCTGCGACCTTTCGATGCGGCGCGGCTATCACTTCGTGCCCAAATACGTCTTTGGCCGCCCCGCCGACACGCTGGGGGGCGCGATCCGTCTGCCGATGTGGCTCAAGCGGAAGGTGGACGCGACGATCCTGAAATGGTTCGTCGGAGACCCCGCCCGATACGGGTTTCCCAAACCCGATCACAAGCTTTACCAAAGCCATCCGGTCGTGAATTCGCTGGTCCTCTATCACGCGGGGCACGGCGATCTCGGGGTGCGCCCCGACATCGCGCGGCTGGATGGCAAAACCGTGCATTTCACCGACGGCAGCTTTGCCGAATACGACATGGTCCTGACCGCCACGGGCTACAGGCTGCACTATCCGTTCATCGACCGCGCCTTGCTGAACTGGCAGGGCGACGCGCCGCATCTGTTTCTCAACGCGCTGCATCCCGAACGCGACGACCTGTTCATGCTGGGCATGGTCGAGGCGACCGGCCTTGGCTGGCAGGGCCGGCACGAACAGGCCGAGATGGTCGCCCGCTACATCGCCGGTCTGCGCAAGGGCACGCGGGCGGCGGGCGAATTGCAGGCCGCAAAATCCGGCGCCTTCGAACGCGCCACGGGCGGGATGAATTACCTCGACCTCGCGCGCATGGCCTATTACGTCGACAAGGCGACCTTTCGCGGCAAGGTTACGGGCTGGATCGAACGGCTGAGGACGGACGCCGAGGCATGAGCGGCATCGACGATATCGCCCTGAACTTCAGCCCCGCCTCGCTGCTGGTTCTGAACGCCATCCTGGCGGTGGTGATGTTCTCGATCGCGATCGACCTCAAGCCCGCCGATTTCCAGGCCCTGGCGCGGGCGCCCAAACCGCTGGCGGTCGGGCTGATTTCGCAATTTCTCGTGCTGCCCGCGCTGACCTTCCTTCTGGTGCTGGCGGTGCAGCCGCGCCCGTCGGTCGCGCTGGGCCTGATCCTGGTGGCCGCCTGCCCGGGCGGCAACATCTCGAACTTCATCACCTACCGGGCGGGCGGCAACGCGGCACTTTCGGTTTCGATGACCGCGCTGGCCACCGTGGGGGCGATCCTGCTGACCCCTCTCAACATCGCGTTTTGGGCCGGCATGTACGAACCCACCCGCGCGCTGCTGCGCGAGACGGCCATCGACCCGGTGCAGGTGGCGATCACGGTGGGTTTCATGCTGGTGCTGCCGCTGGCGCTCGGGGTCTGGCTGAACCATCGCAGCCCCGCCCTGACGCTCAGGATGCGCCGCCCGCTGCACCATGTCTCGATGGCGATCTTCGTGGGGTTCGTCGCGCTGGCACTGGCCGCCAACTGGGGTTTTTTCCTACGATTCGCCGGGGCGGTTGCCGGGCTGGTGGTGCTGCACAACGCACTGGCGCTGGGCGGTGGCTGGGCCGTGGCCACGCTGGCGCGGCTGACACCGTTCGACCGCCGCGCCGTCACCATCGAAACCGGCATCCAGAATTCCGGCCTCGGGCTGGTGCTGATCTTCGCCTTCTTCGGCGGGCTGGGCGGCATGGCCGTGGTTGCCGCCTTCTGGGGCATCTGGCACGCGCTTTCGGGTATCGCGCTGGCCTCGCTCTGGGCACGAACAAGGGCGGCGCGATGACCCGGATACTCATCACCGGGGCCTCGGGCATGGTCGGGCGGGCGCTGCTGGACGACATCGGCGGCCATCACGTCATCGCCGCCGATCTGGTGCCGCCAGGGCGCCTGCCCGACGGCGCCGAATATCACCGCATGGACGTGACCGGCCCCGATCCGGCGCGCGTGATCGCGACGCTCAGGCCCGAGGTCGTCGTGCATCTGGCCTCGGTCGTCACGCCGCCCAAGGGGGCCGGGCGCCAGTTCGCCTACAGGGTTGACGTGACCGGAACGCGAAACGTGCTGCGCGCCGCGCTCGAGAACGGCGTGCGGCGGCTGGTCGTCACCTCGTCGGGGGCGGCCTATGGCTATCACGCCGACAACCCGGTGCCGCTGCGCGAAACCGACCCGCTGCGCGGCAACCCGGAATTCGCCTATGCCGACCACAAGCGCCAGGTCGAGGAAATGCTGGCCGAGGCCCGCCGCGATGCGCCGGCGCTTGAACAGGTGGTGCTGCGGGTCGGCACGGTGCTGGGCAGGGGCACCGACAACCAGATAACCGCCCTGTTCCGCCGCAAGCGCCTGCTGGCGGTTGCGGGTTCGGACAGCCCGTTCGTCTTCATCTGGACGCAGGATCTGGCGCGTATCCTGCATCGCGCCGCCACCGATGGCCCGGCGGGCATATTCAACGTCGCCGGTGACGGTGCGATGGGCATCGACGACATCGCGCAGGCATTGGGCAAACCGGTGCTGCGCCTGCCGGCCTGGGCGCTGAAGGCGGCGCTGGGGGTCGCCAGGCCGCTGCGCCTGTCCCGGTATGGGCCCGAGCAGGTGGGCTTTCTGCAATACCGGCCGGTGCTGGCCAATGACGCGCTGAAACGCGATTTCGGCTATGTGCCCGAGATGACCAGCGCCGAAGCGTTCGACCTCTGGCGCCGCTGGGCGCGCCTGTGAGGACGGCCCTGATCTCGGGCGGCGGCGGCGGCCTGGGCCGGGCGCTGGCGGTCGGCCTGCAAGCGCGCGGCTGGCGCTGCATTCTGCTGGATCTCGATGTCGCCGGGCTGGAGCGGACCGCGCAGCAAATGGCGATCCCATGCGATCTGACCGATGCGGCGCAGAGAGATGCCGCCGTGGCCCGGGCGCTGGAGGCCAGCCCGGCCATCGACCTGGTGATCCACGCCGCCGGAATAACCCATATCGGCCCGTTTGCCGAGCAGGACGAAAGCGCGCTGCGCCGGCTCTTCGAAGTCAACTTCTTCGCCGCCACCGCGCTGACCCGCGCGATGCTGGCGCCGGTACGCGCGGCGCGCGGCACGCATCTGGCGATTTCCTCGGTGGCGGGGTTTTCGCCGCTGTATCACCGCACCGCCTATGCCGCGTCCAAACACGCGATCGAGGGGTTCTTCGGATCGTTGCGATCCGAGGAGCGCGCCCATGGCGTCGATGTCCTGATCGCCGCGCCGTCCTTCGTGGCCACCAATGGCGGGCATCGCGCCGGCGCGGACGGGATCGCGCGGCCCGGATCGGCCCCAGACGGCATCGACGCCATGACACCCGAGGCCGCCGCGCGTGCGATCCTGAAGGGCTATGAGCGCCAGGCGGCGATGATTCCCGTGGGTCGGGTGGCGCATCTGGCCTGGCGCCTGAACCGGCTGTCGCCGGGTCTGTTCCGGTACCTGATGCAGCGCCGGATCGGCGGCGCCTGAAGCGGGCCTTGCCCTTTCGGCCGGGCTTTGATTTGCTTTGCCCGACAATTCCAAAGGGGGCCGCAACGATGGCAAGACTCGCATTTCTGGGGCTGGGGGTCATGGGCTTTCCCATGGCCGGGCATCTGGCCGGGGCGGGGCATGATGTGACCGTGTACAACCGCACGCAGGCCAAGGCCGACGCCTGGACCGGCCGGCACGGCGGCGCGGCCGCCCCGACCCCGGCGGCGGCGGCAAGAGGCGCGGACTTCGTCATGGCCTGTGTCGGCAACGACGACGACCTGCGCGCGATCTGCACCGGCCCTGACGGCGCCTTCGCCGGAATGGACCGGGGCGCGACATTCGTCGATCACACGACCGTTTCGGCAGCCGTGACGCGCGAGATGTACGCGGCCGCCGCCGAAAAGGGCATCGCCTTTGTCGATGCGCCGGTTTCGGGCGGTCAGGCGGGGGCGGAAAACGGCGTGCTCTCGATCATGTGCGGCGGCAACCAGGGGGCGTTCGATGCCGCCGAACCGGTCATGCGGGCCTATGGCAGGTCGATCAAGCGGCTGGGCGACAGTGGCGCGGGGCAGCTCACGAAGATGGTCAACCAGATCTGCATCGCCGGTCTCGTGCAGGGACTTTCCGAGGGGCTGCATTTCGCCGAACGGGCCGGTCTGGACGGGCGTGCGGTGGTCGAGGTGATCTCGGGCGGCGCCGCGGGGTCGTGGCAGATGTCCAACCGCCACGAGACCATGCTGGAGGATCATTTCGAACACGGTTTCGCGGTGGACTGGATGCGCAAGGATCTGGGCATCTGCCTGGCGACGGCCGACGAAAACGGCGCCTCGCTGCCGGTCACGGCGCTGGTCGATCAGTTCTACAAGGATGTGCAGAAACTGGGCGGCGGGCGCTGGGACACGTCGAGCCTGATCAGGCGGCTGCGCGCGATGGGTTGAACCGCAACCGCCCGCGTTCAGGTCACGGCGCGGATCAGCTTGCGCTCGAGCACCCGCAGCACGGTTTTCAGGTCGTGGCCGCGTTTCAGGATACGGCCATCCATCCCGACCACCGAATACATGCCCTGGCGGTCGCGCAGGCGCGGCGCCTTCTCGACGCGGTAGATCGGCTGTTCGGCGCTGCGGCGGAAGATCGAGAAGACGGCCGTGTCGCGCAGGCATGAAATGCCGTAGTCGCGCCATTCGCCTGCGGCGACCATGCGGCCATAGACGGACAGGATGAAGGACAGTTCGCGCCGGTTGAACGCCACCTGGGCCGGCGCGGGCCCAGGTGGGAACGAACTGGGGGGCAAGGCTGTCATGCGGCCAGCCTTGCCCCAAACGGCGCACAAATCAAGCCCGACGTGCGCGCGGGGATCAGCCCAGCAGATAAACCCGGATCGGCATCCAGATTCCCATGACGATCATCATCAGGTTCTCGGTAAGCGAAACGAAGCCCAGCGGCACGTTGCTGTTGCCGCCGACGCAGGCGCATTTCAGTTCGCGCCGGTCGACATAGACGGCCTTGAACACCGACACCGCGCCGATCGAGCCGATGACCAGCGCTACCGGCGCCGACAGCCATGTCAGCGCGCCCGCGACCATGAGGATGCCGGCGAAGGCTTCGCCGTAGGGATAGACATAGCCATAAGGCACCCATCTTCGCGCCAGCAGGTCGTAGTTGAGAAACATCGTCGAAAAACTCTCGACATCCTGCAATTTCTGCACGGCGAGAAAGCACATCGAGACCGCGATGAACCACTCGGCCGCGCGCAGGGTCGCGATATCGCCGAAAGACGCCCAGCTCAGACCCAGCGCCATCAGCAGGGCGACCGAAAAGATGGCGATCACGGGCCGGTAGCTGGTATCGCCTTGCCGATCCTGCGGCGCGTCCTTGCCGAAATGAACCCGCAGATCGTCATAGCCGCCGATCCGTTCGCCGCCGATGAAGGTTTGCGGCGTGGTTTCCACGCCGTGTTCGCGCATGAACGCGTCGGTTTCCTCGCGGCTGGTCAGGTGGTGGTCTTCGACCTGATAGCCTTCGCGTTCCAGCAGATCTTTGGATTTCAATCCGAACGGGCACAGATGGTCGGGCATGACCATCCGGTAAAGTTCGGCCGTTTTCGGTGCGCTCTCTGGCATGGCCTGGCCTCCTTGCATTTGCAGACCGGACCGTATCGCCGCCTTCTTCGTCACCGGTCCTGTCGGGAAGGAAACGACCTTCCCGCACCGGAAGGTTCCCCAAAACCGCCGAACTTCCGCCCCGGGCGCGATCTCTGCGGCACACTTTCACCGCCCGCGACCGTCAGTCCGGCGCCACGAGCCGTGCGACCGCGGCGCGGTAGCGCGCGACGATCCGGTCGCGTGCGATGTGGCGCCCGTCGCGTACCGAGTGACGCCCGGCAGACCACAGATCGGTGACGACCCGATCGCTTGCCGCAAAGACCAGGCCATCGAGGATCCGGTCCTGCCCCAGCGCGCACAGGCGCGGTGCGGTGGCGTCGATCGCCACCAGGTCGGCAAGGCGGCCCACGGCGATTTCGCCCGCCGCCCGGCCAAGTGCCCGCGCACCGCCCCGCGCGGCGCCCTCGTAAAGCGTCTGGCCGACCGAATTTTCGCCCGCGACCAGAACATTGCGCGCCAGATCGCGCAGGCGCTGGGAATATTCCAGCATGCGCAGTTCCTCGCTCAGCGATATGTTGACGTTGGAATCGGTTCCGATGCCGAAGGCACCGCCCGCCGCCAGATAGGCCGGCCCGTTGAACGGGCCATCGCCCAGATTGGCCTCGGTCACGGGGCACAGCCCGGCGACCGCGCCCGAGGCGGCCAGGGCGCGGGTCTCCGCGCTGTTCATGTGGGTGGCATGGATCAGGCACCAGTCGGCGCCGACCTCGGCGTTCGCCAGCAGCCATTCGACCGGGCGCGCGCCCAGCCATCCGGCGATGTCGGAAACTTCGGCGGGCTGTTCGGCGATGTGGATATGCACCGGACCGCCGCGATGGCCGGCCAGAACCCGGCGCAGATCGTCCGGCGCGGTGGCGCGCAGGGAATGGGGCGCGATTCCCATGCGGGCATCAGAGGGCAGATCGCGCAGGCCCGAGCGCACGGATTGAAGCAGCGCGCCGTAGCGATCGACATCGTTGGCGAACCGCAACTGGCCCCCTTCCACGGCTTTGCGCCCGGCGCCGCCATAGCTGTAGAGGACCGGCAGATGCGTAAGGCCGATGCCGGTTTCGGATGCGGCGGCAAAGATGCGCAGGGACAGTTCCGCCGGGTCGGCATAGGGGGCGCCGCCCGGCCGATGGTGCAGATAGTGGAACTCGCCCACCGCGGCAAAGCCGGCCTCCTGCATCTCCATGAATGTCAGCGCGGCAATGGCTTCGATCTGATCGGGTGTCAGGCGTTCGATGAACCGGTACATCAGCGCCCGCCAGGTCCAGAAACTGTCGCGGCCGCTGGTGCGGTACTCGCTCATGCCGGCCATCGCCCGCTGAAAGCTGTGGCTGTGAAGATTGCCGAGCGCGGGCAGCAGCGTATCGACGCGGACATCGCCCGCCCGGGCGCTCACACCGGTCTGCACACTTTCGATGGTGCCGTCCCGGACACTCAGCCGGACATCGTTCGCCCAGCCTTCCGCCAGCCGGGCCTGCCTTGCGTGGATCACCGGAAATCCCCCCGTGAAGTGGTTTTATGTCTAGACATATTACACGCCACATCGTACCAGAAAAGGCGGAAAACCATCCAGGGGCGGGCCCGTCATGACGACAACCGGTCAGGTTCTTTGCGATCTGCGCGCCGCGACCCTGGCCGCGACCGGCACCCCCTACGGCCTGATCGAGGACGCGGCGATCGCGATGCAGGACGGGCGCATCGCCTGGGTCGGAAAGCGCGCGGATCTGCCCGAAAGCTATGGCGGGTTCGCGCAAGTCCCGCTGGGCGGGCGGCTGGTGACGCCCGGTCTGATCGACTGTCACACCCATATCGTGCATGGCGGCAACCGCGCGGCCGAATTCGAGATGCGCCTGAACGGGGCCAGCTACGAAGAGGTCGCGCGGGCCGGCGGCGGTATCGTTTCGACGGTCACGGCAACCCGCGACGCCGGCGAAGACCGGCTTCTGAGCGATGCGCTGGCCCGTGTCGACAGGCTGATCGGCGAAGGCGTGACGACGCTCGAGATCAAGTCGGGCTATGGCCTGGATGTAGAGACCGAACTTCGCATGCTGCGGGTTGCGCGCGCCGTGGCGGGCAACCGCCCGGTGCGGGTGCGCACCAGTTTTCTGGGGGCGCATGCCACGCCGCCCGAATTCAAGGGCCGCGACGATGCCTATATCGACGAGGTGGCCATTCCCGCCCTGCGTGCAGCCCATGCCGCGGAACTCGTCGATGCGGTCGACGGGTTCTGCGAGGGCATCGCCTTTTCGCCCGCCCAGATCGCGCGCGTGTTCGACGCGGCGCGCGACCTCGGCCTGCCGGTCAAGCTGCATGCCGAACAGCTTTCCAACCTCGGGGGCGCCCGGCTGGCCGCCCGCCGTGGCGCGCTCTCGGCCGATCACCTCGAATATCTCGACGCGGACGGCGTTGCCGCCATGGCGGAGGCGGGCACGGTCGCCGTGATCCTGCCCGGCGCCTTCTATACCCTGCGCGAAACGCGAATGCCGCCCGTGGATGCGCTGCGCGAACATGGCGTGCCGATGGCGCTGGCGACCGACTGCAACCCCGGATCGTCGCCCCTGACCTCGCTGCTGCTGGCAATGAACATGGGCTGCACGCTGTTCCGCCTGACGCCCGAAGAGGCGCTGCGCGGGGTGACGGTGCATGCCGCCCGCGCCCTCGGCCTGGCCGAGTGCGGCACCATCGCGCCCCGCCAGCGCGCCGAACTGGCCGTCTGGGATGTGGACCATGCGGCCGAACTTTCCTATCGCATCGGCTTCAACCCGCTTCACGCCCGCATTTTCGGAGCGATGCCGTGACCGTCCTGACCCTGACCCCCGGTTGCGCCACGCTGGCCGATCTGGCCTGCGTCTATCGCGAAGACGGCGCCGTGCGACTGGACCCGTCCTGCCGCCCCGCGATCGACCGGGCGCAGGCCCGCATCGCCGCCGCCGCATCGGGCGAGGCGGCGGTCTATGGCGTCAATACCGGTTTCGGCAAACTGGCCAGCGTCAAGATCGCGCCCGAGGATACCGCCGCGCTGCAACGCAACCTGATCCTGTCGCATTGCTGCGGCGTCGGCGCGCCGATCCCGCGCCGCCACGCGCGGCTGATGATGGCGCTGAAACTGCTGAGCCTGGGGCGCGGCGCATCGGGCGTGCGCGCCGGCCTGATCGAGCTGTTGCAGGACATGCTGGCGCGCGGCGTGACCCCGATTGTCCCGGTGCAGGGGTCGGTGGGCGCTTCGGGCGACCTGGCACCGCTGGCGCATATGGCCGCCGTCATGATGGGCGAAGGCGAGGCCGAGTTCGGCGGCGAAACCCTGCCCGGCGGCGAGGCGCTGAAACGGGCCGGCCTGGCGCCGGTGGTGCTGGGCGCCAAGGAGGGTCTCGCGCTGATCAACGGCACCCAGTTTTCCACCGCCTTCGCGCTGGCCGCGCTGTTCGATGCCTGGCGGGCGGCCCAGGCCGCGCTGGTCACGGCGTCGCTGTCCACCGACGCGATCATGGGTTCGACCGCGCCGTTGCAGCCGGGCATTCACGAATTGCGCGGCCATGCCGGTCAGATCGAGGCCGCAGCCGCCATGCGCGCCCTGCTGGCGGGATCGGAAATTCGCGAAAGCCACCGCGACGGCGACAGCCGCGTGCAGGATCCCTATTGCATCCGCTGCCAGCCGCAGGTGACGGGTGCCGCCATGGACGTGCTGCGCATGGCGGCGCGAACCCTGCAGGTCGAGGCCAACGCCGCTACCGACAACCCGCTGGTGCTGGCCGATAGCGGGCTGATCGTGTCGGGCGGCAATTTTCACGCCGAACCGGTGGGCTTTGCCGCCGACATGATCGCGCTCGCGGTGGCCGAGATCGGCGCCATCGCCCAGCGCCGCGTCGCGCTGATGGTGGATCCGACGCTGAGCCACGACCTGCCGCCCTTCCTGACCCCCGATCCGGGGCTGAATTCGGGCTACATGATCGCCGAAGTCACCACCGCCGCACTGATGAGCGAGAACAAGCACATGGCCAATCCCTGCGTTACCGACAGCACGCCGACCTCGGCCAACCAGGAGGATCACGTCTCGATGGCCGCGCATGGCGCGGTGCGGCTGGGCCGGATGGTCGCCAATCTGGAACGCATCCTCGGGGTCGAACTGCTCTGCGCCGCGCAAGGGGTGGAATTTCGCGCCCCGCTGGCGACAAGCCCGGCGCTGGCACGCGTCGTGGCCGGGCTGCGCGGCACCGTTACCCGCCTGAGCGGCGATCGCTATCTTGCCCCCGATCTGGAACGCGCCGCAAGGCTGGTCGGCGCCGGCGACGTCATCGCGTTTTCCGGGGTGAACATGCCAGAGCTGTCCGCATGACCCCGGTCGAGGTTCACCGCGGCGACGGGCCCGTCGTGCTGGGCCTGCCCCATACCGGCACCCACGTTCCGCCCGAAATCGAAAGCCGGCTGAACGCGCGCGGCCGCGGCCTTGTCGATACCGACTGGCATGTTCATACCCTGTATGACGGGCTGCTTGACGGCGCGAGCACGGTGCGCGCCACCTTTCACCGCTATGTCATCGACGCCAACCGCGACCCCGGCGGCGCCAGCCTCTACCCCGGACAGAACACCACCGGGCTGGTCCCGCTGAGCGATTTCGACGGGCTGGACATCTGGGACAGCCCGCCGACGGATGCCGAGATCGAACACAGGCGCGCGCAGTACCACACCCCCTATCACGCCGCGCTGAGCCGCGAACTGGAGCGGGTGAAGGCGCGGCATGGCGTTGCGATCCTTTACGATTGCCACTCCATCCGCTCGCGCGTCCCGTTCCTGTTCGACGGCAGATTGCCGGATTTCAACATCGGCACGAATGACGGCACGACCTGCGCGCCGGTCATCGAAACCGCCGCCTACGGGCTTTGCCGCGCGGCAGAGGGCTATTCCACGGTTCTGAACGGCCGCTTCCGGGGCGGCTGGACCACCCGGCATTACGGGCGCCCGGCCGAAGGATTTCACGCGATCCAGATGGAACTGGCGCAATCCGCCTATCTTGCCGCCGAGGCCCCGCCCTGGGCCTATGACGCCGCCGCGGCGGACCGGCTGCGCCGGACCCTGGGGCGGCTGCTTGGCAAGCTCGCCCATATCGCGCTCGAGGGAGACCTGACATGACCGACCCCCGCAAGAACACCCGCGACGTCTATCCCCCGACCGGCCCCGAGATCACCGCGAAAAGCTGGCTGACCGAGGCGCCGATGCGGATGCTGATGAACAACCTGCACCCGGACGTGGCCGAGAACCCGCATGAACTGGTGGTCTATGGCGGCATCGGGCGGGCGGCGCGGACCTGGGCGGATTTCGACACCATCGTCGCCAGCCTCAAGACGCTGGAGCACGACCAGACGCTTCTGGTGCAGTCGGGCAAGCCGGTCGGCGTGTTCCAGACCCACAAGGACGCCCCGCGCGTGCTGATCGCCAATTCCAATCTGGTGCCACACTGGGCCACCTGGGATCATTTCAACGAACTCGACCGCAAGGGGCTGGCGATGTACGGCCAGATGACCGCCGGGTCGTGGATCTATATCGGCAGCCAGGGCATCGTGCAGGGCACCTACGAGACCTTCGCCGAGGCCGGGCGGCGGCATTACGGCGGCACGCTTGGCGGCAGGTGGATCCTGACCGCCGGCCTGGGCGGCATGGGCGGCGCGCAGCCGCTGGCGGCGGTGATGGCCGGCGCCTGCTGCCTGGCGGTGGAATGTGACGAAAGCCGCGCCGGGTTCCGCAGACGCACGCGCTATGTCGATGAGATCACGCATTCGCTGGACGAGGCGCTTGCGATGATCGACCGCTGGACCGGGGCGGGCGCAGCGAAATCGGTGGGCCTCATCGCCAACGCCGCCGATGTCTGTCCCGAACTGGTCAGACGCGGCGTGCGCCCCGATATCGTCACCGACCAGACCAGTGCGCATGATCCGGTGCATGGCTACCTGCCGCAGGGCTGGAGCGTGGCCGAATGGCGCGACAGGCAGGAAAGCGACCCCAAGGCGGTCGAACGGGCCGCCCGCGCCAGCATGAAGGTGCATGTCGCCGCGATGGTCGATTTCTGGAATTCGGGCGTGCCGACGCTGGATTACGGCAACAACATCCGCCAGGTGGCGCTCGAGGAAGGGCTGGAGAACGCCTTCGCCTTTCCCGGTTTCGTGCCCGCCTATATCCGCCCGCTGTTCTGCCGCGGCATCGGGCCGTTCCGCTGGTGTGCGCTGTCGGGCGATCCGCAGGATATCTACGCCACCGACGCCAAGGTCAAGGAACTGGTGGACGACCCGCACCTGCACAACTGGCTCGACCTCGCCCGCGAGCGGATCGCGTTCCAGGGCCTGCCCGCGCGCATCTGCTGGGTCGGGCTTGGCGTGCGTCACAAGCTGGGGCTGGCCTTCAACCAGATGGTGCGCAACGGCGAATTGAAGGCGCCCATCGTCATCGGGCGCGATCATCTGGATTCCGGCTCGGTCGCCTCGCCCAACCGCGAGACCGAGGCGATGAAGGACGGCTCGGACGCGGTTTCCGACTGGCCGCTGCTGAACGCGCTGCTCAACACCGCCAGCGGCGCGACCTGGGTGTCGCTGCATCACGGCGGCGGCGTCGGCATGGGGTTTTCGCAGCATGCCGGCATGGTGATCTGCTGCGACGGCAGCGAAGATGCCGACGCCCGCATCGCCCGCGTGCTGTGGAACGACCCGGCAACCGGCGTGATGCGCCATGCCGATGCGGGCTATGACATTGCGCTGGAGTGTGCGCGTGAAAACGGGCTGAACCTGCCGGGCATCCTGTAGCGCCCGATTGCCCGCCTCAATAGCGCGTCGTCATCCTGTGGCCGGGGCGGAAACACAGCCGCACGAAGGTGATCGCGCGCCCCTGCCACCAGGTCGAACGCTCGGTCTGAAACAGCGCATCGCCCGCACGGCAGCCAAGATGCGCGGCCAGCGTTTCATCCGCGGGTACCGCCAGAAAGCTGATCTCGGCATCGGAAAACGGAATCTCGGCCACCAGCCATTCGTTGGGGCCGGATTGGGAAAAATCCGCCTCACGCGCCTGCGGCAGGATCTCCAGGCTGATCCAGCGGTCCTCGAACTGGTAGGGAATGCCGTCGGCGTAGTGCATGCAGACCAGGTGCAGCACTTCGGCCCGGCCGCCGAGTTTCAGACGGGCGCGCAACCAGTCCGGCGCAGGCAGAACGTCACGGTGCACCAGGGCATAGCGGTAGCGCGCGCCGCGATCCTCGATTTCCTTGCGCACCAGCGGGATGTCGAAACGCGCCTGGCGCACCGGCGCCATGCGCACCCGCGTACCGGCCTTGCGGCGCCGCTCGACCATGCCGGCATCGGCCAGTTCGCGCACCGCCCGATTGACGGTGGCCCGCGCGCAGTCATAGGTTTCGGCCAGTTCCACCTCGTTGGGAATGAGACTGCCGGGCGCCCAGACCCCGCGCGTGATCTTGTCGAGGATATCGGCCTTCACGTCCCGGTATGTCGCTGTCATGAGATGCCGCCCCCCTGCCCGGTTTTGCCTGAACATATTCACATTAAGCCCATGCGTATAGGCTGCAAGGCCGCGCGCCGCACTCTGGCACAAGTCTCACAACGCGATGGACACCGCGCGCAATATTTGCATCTATGCCCGAGGGCGGTATGCGTCGCCCGGCATCCACCGGGACCGTTCTGCTGCCGTTTCATAACAACAGACAAGGGAGTCTTCTCATGGATCGTCGTTCATTCATTGCCAAGGCGGGCGTTCTCGGCGTCGGCGCCGCTTCGGCCGCACTGGCGGCCCCGGCTGTCGCCCAGGGCAACATCACCTGGCGCATGGTCACGACCTGGCCCAAGAACTTTCCCGGGCTGGGTGTGGGCGCGCAGCGGCTGGCCGATCGCATCACCGCCGCGTCCGGCGGCCGGCTGACCGTGCAGGTCTACTCCGCCGGCGAACTGGTGCCGCCGCTGCAATCGCTGGATGCGGTGATCGACGGCACCGCCGAGATGAGCCATGGCGCCGCCTACTACTGGCAGAACAAGTCGCCCGCGCTGTCCTTCTTCACCGGTGTGCCCTATGGCATGACCACGCCGGAACTGACGGCATGGGTGCGGTTCCTGGGCGGTCAGGAAATCTGGGACGAAATCTATGACCAGTTCGGCGTGAAGGGCTTTCTTTCGGGCAACACCGGCACGCAGACCGGCGGCTGGTTCCGCAAGGAACTCAACAGCGTCGACGACATCAAGGGCGTGCGGTTCCGGACGCCGGGCCTTGGCGGAAGGGTCTGGGAAAAACTGGGCGCGACCGTCACCAACCTCGCCGCGGGCGAGATTTTCCAGGCGCTGCAATCGGGCACGCTGGATGCGGCGGAATTCGTCGGCCCCTACAACGACCTCGCGCTGGGGTTCTACCAGGTCGCCAAGAACTACTACATGCCCTCCTTCGTGGAATCCGGGCTGGCGACGGAACTGGCGGTGGACAAGAAGAAATATCTCGACCTGCCCGACGACCTTCAGGCGATCATCCGCGACGTCAGCCAGGCGGAATACGACCAGGTGTCGGCGGATTTCATCGCCAACGATCCGCGTGCGCTGAAGACGCTCATCAACGATCACGGCGTGATCGTCCGCAACTTCCCCGACGACATCATGGATGCCGGCGCGACGGCGTCCGTCGAGGTGGTCGAGGAGTTGCGCAACAGCGACGATCCGCTGGTCAAGAAGACGACCGAGAGCTTCATCGAGGCGCTGAACCTCGTTCGCGAGCGCACCGAAAAGATCGATTCGCCCTATGTCCGGGCGCGCGAGAAGTATCTCCGGTACTGAACCCGGCCCGCGCAAGCACAGGAAAGGCCCGGTGTCGCCACCGGGCCTTTTTTCGTGTGTCAGCCCGCGATCAGCCTGGGCAGCCAGGTCACGATGCCCGGAAAGACGAACAGAATGGCAATGGCGATGATCTGAAGCACCACGAAAGGCAGGATGCCCTTGTAGATCGCGGATGTGGGCAGGCCCGTGGGTGCGACGCCGCGCAGATAGAACAGGGCAAACCCGAAAGGCGGTGTCAGAAACGACGTTTGCAGGTTCACGCCGACGATGACGCCCAGCCAGACCGGATCGACATCCAGCGCCAGCAGGATCGGCGCGGTGATCGGAATGACGATGAAGATGATCTCGAACGTGTCCAGGATGAATCCGAGAACGAACATGATCGCCATCACCACGGCCACGGCCGCCAGGGTGCCGCCGGGCAGGTTGGCGAGGAATTCATGCACCAGATTGTCCCCGCCCATCAGGCGGAACACCACCGAGAACACCGACGCCCCGAGCAGGATCACGAAGACCATGCTGGTGATCGTGGCCGTGGCGACGGTGGTATCGCGCAGCACCCGGAAGGACAGCCGCCAGCGCAGCGCGGCAAGGATCATGGCGCCGACGGCGCCGACCGATGCGGCCTCGGTCGGGGTGGCGATTCCGCCCAGGATCGAGCCCAGCACCGCCAGGATCAGCAGCAGCGGCGGCACCAGCGCGGTAAGAACCTCGCGCAGCAGATCGCCGCTTTCCTCGGGCGGCACCGGCACCGCCGGGCAAGAGGCGGGGTCGGCCACGGCCTTGAAGATGGTGTAGGCAAGGTAAAGTCCGACCAGCAGGAAGCCGGGCAGCAGGGCGCCGGCGAACAGATCGCCCACCGAAACCGGGACGGGGGCGAAATTGCCCTTGGCCATCTGCACCTGCGAATTGATGCCCGACAGCATGTCGCCCATGAAGATGAGAACCGTCGAGGGCGGAACGATCTGGCCCAGGGTGCCGCTGGCGCAGATGACGCCGGTGGCGAGTTTCGGATTGTACCCCGCCCGCAGCATCGCCGGCAGCGAGATCAGCCCCATGGTCACGACGGTCGCTCCGACGACACCGGTCGACGCCGCCAGCAGCGCGCCGACGATGATGACCGAAATGCCAAGCCCGCCGCGCAGGCTGCCGAACAGCTTGCCCATGGTCATAAGCAGCTGCTCGGCGATGTTGGAGCGTTCCAGCATGACCCCCATGAAGATGAACAGCGGCACCGCGACCAGAACCTCGTTGGTCATGAATCCGATGTAGCGGTTGGGCAGGGAGCCGAAATTCGAAGGGTCGAACACCCCGAACCACATTCCTGCCAGGCCGAACAACAGCGACACGCCGGCCAGCGTGAAGGCGACCGGGAATCCCAGCAGCAGGAACCCGATGATGCCGAAGAACATCAGCCCCGACAGCAGCTCTCCGATGACGACGGGTTCCATCAGGGCGCCGCCGTTCCGGCATCCGCGTCACGGGGCGCATCGTATCGCATGCGGGGCGGCACGAGGTCGGCCCGCCCGGCCAGAACGAGAACCGAGCGCAGGGCGATCGCCACGCCCTGAAGCGCCAGCAGGGCGGCAAAGGCGACGATGAAGGTCTTGAGGATGAACAGGCCCGGCATCCCGCCGACATTCGCCGACGCTTCGTGATAGGTCCAGGCGCGCACGACGAAGGGGATCGAATACGCATAGACGACCCAGGTGAACGGCAGCAGGAAGGCGCAGACCCCCAGCAGATCGACCATCGCCTTGCGCCGCATGCCGGCGGGCCGATAGAAGATGTCGACGCGCACATGATCGTCGCGCAGCAGGGCAAAGCCGGCGACCGCGGTGAACATCGCCCCGTTGAGCCAGATATACAGATCCTGCATCCAGACATAGCTGGTGGCGAAGACGTAGCGCTGCACCACGACGGTGAAACAGACCGCGACGATACCCAAGGACAGCCACGAAAACGCGCGCCCGATCCATAGATTGACCAGGCTGATCGCCTGGATGCACAAAGCCATTGCCCGCATGCTTGTCCCCTGTTGTCCAAATGCAGCTTTCTAGCGGAATGCCGCGTTTTGCAACCCTTCGCGGCATCGGGGGCGGGGCGGTCGGCCGGCATCCGTGCGGCGGCCGCCTGTCCGGGTGCGGCGCCTTACACCCTTGCAATGCGCCCCTCATTGTCGGAAATCTGCGCCGAACTCGGCATGAGTTTCAACCTGATAACCGATTCCCGAAAGAGGAACCATGAATTCGATCGACGAAAAACTGCAACCCATCCTCAGCACGGTACTGCACCGCAACGCCGGTGAAGAAGAATTTCACCAGGCCGTTCACGAAGTCCTGGAAAGTCTTGGCCGGGTCATCTCGAAACATCCCGAATACGCCGACGAGGCCCTGATCGAGCGGATCTGCGAACCCGAACGCCAGATCATCTTTCGGGTGCCGTGGATCGACGACCGGGGCGATGTGCAGATCAACCGCGGCTTCCGGGTGCAGTTCAACTCGGCCCTCGGCCCCTACAAGGGCGGATTGCGGTTTCACCCTTCGGTCAATGTCGGGATCATCAAGTTTCTCGGCTTCGAGCAGACCTTCAAGAACGCCCTGACCGGCCTGCCCATCGGCGGCGGCAAGGGCGGATCCGATTTCGACCCCAAGGGCCGGTCGGACCGCGAGATCATGCGCTTTTGCCAATCCTTCATGATCGAACTGCACCGCCACATCGGCGAATATATCGACGTTCCCGCCGGCGACATCGGCGTCGGCGGCCGCGAGATCGGCTACATGTTCGGCATGTACAAGCGTCTGACCAACCGCTACGAGGCGGGCGTGCTGACCGGCAAGGGGCTGTCCTATGGCGGATCGCGCGCGCGCACCGAAGCCACCGGATTCGGCACCACCTATTTCGTGCAGCGGATGCTGGGCACGCGCGACACCGGTTTCGAGGGCAAACGCTGCGTGGTGTCGGGGTCGGGCAACGTGGCCATCTATGCAATGGAAAAGATCCTGTCTTATGGCGGCATCGTCGTCGCCTGTTCCGACTCTGACGGCTATGTGGTGGACGAGGCCGGGATCGACCTTGCTCTGGTCAAGGAAATCAAGGAGATCCGTCGCGGACGGATATCGGAATATGCGCGCCTCAAGGGCGAGGGAAGCCACTACATCAAGGGCGGCTCGGTCTGGGACGTTCCCTGCGACGTGGCCATGCCCTCGGCGACCCAGAACGAACTGACCGGCACCGACGCGAGAACACTGATCAAGAACGGCGTGATCGCGGTGGGCGAAGGCGCCAACATGCCCTGCACGCCGGACGCGGTGCATCTGTTTCAGAAGGCCGGCGTGCTGTTCGCGCCGGGAAAGGCGGCCAATGCCGGCGGCGTTGCGACCTCGGCGCTGGAAATGCAGCAGAACGCCAGCCGCGACAGCTGGTCGTTCGAGAAGACCGAAGAACGTCTGGCCACGATCATGCACAACATCCACGATGCCTGCGCCGCCACCGCCGACGAATACGGCGCGCCGGGCAACTACGTTCTGGGCGCCAACATCACCGGGTTCGTCCGCGTGGCCGAGGCCATGCGGGCCATGGGCGTGATCTGACCAACCCGCCCCGCAGGCCGCCCCTTGGCGCTTGCGGGGCGGCCAGAGCGGCTCAGCCCGGCGCGCCGCCGCAATAGGTTCTTTCGCCGATGCCGACCCGCGCAATCAGGTCTTCATACATGCCCAGAAGGACGGTTTCGGCGGGCGATTTCTTGCGCCGCGGGTTGGTCAGAAGGTAGATGTCGACCGCCGGCAACCTGGAATACGGCGGCAACTGGCGAAGATTGCCAAGCTTGACATCGCGTTCGCCGACATGCACCGGCAGCGCCCCTATTCCGATATTGGCCACGATCATCCGCCGCACCTCGGGCAGGTTCGAAGACACGCCGCGCAGCCCGGGCGCCAGCCGGGCGCGTTCGCGCAACCGTGCGACCGACATCAGCGGCCCGCCCTCGGTCTCGGTCTGGAACGATACCGAAGGTTCACCGCGCAGATCCGGCAAGGTGATGTTCTCGGCGGCGAACAGGCGGTGCTGCGGGCCGCAATAAAGCGCGAAATACTCGCGAAACAGCACGCGTGCATCAAGGTTCCTCGGCGTGCCGTTCAGAAGGCATATACCGAAACTGGCGCGGTTCTGCCGGATGCGGTTGACCACGTCGGCGCTTTCGGCGATGACGATGGAATAGGTGACCCTGGGATGCTGGCGGGCGAAATCCTGCAACACCTGGTCGAAATGCGGCGACACGACATGGCTGGCCAGCACCATGCCGATATGGCCGGTGATCTCTTCCTTCTCGGCGCCGAGCACGGTCGGCAATTGCGAGACGGCCCCGAAAATGGCCGAGCATTCATGATACAGCACCTCGCCGGCGCGCGTCACCTGGAAGCGGTTGGGCTTGCGGTCGATCAGCCTGTGCCCGGTGGTTTCCTCGAGCCGCTTCAGCGCGCTGCTGATGGTGGGCTGCTTGAGGCCAAGGAAATCCGCGGCCCTCGACACGCCCTGCTGTTCGACAACCACCATGAACGTGCGCAGAAGATTCCAGTCGAGATTCCATGGAAACCGTTGTTCATAGGGCCTTAGCATAGATTTCGTCAATACTCACAATTCCCAATATCTATTTGCATGATATCTTGGCGCATGCAACCGTTCCTCGCAGGGGTCCGGCATCGGCGAGCGACGATTGCGCGCGCCGCCCCATGAGCGCACATGGCAGACAAGGGGAGACAGACATGACGACGCGCAGAACATTCTTGACCACCGCGATGGCGGCGGGGCTGGCGGCAATTTGCGGGTTCGGCACGGCCGGCACGGCAATGGCCGACGAACTGGATGCGATCAAGGAAAAGGGCGTGATCCGGATCGCGATGAGCGGTGCCTACCCGCCGTTCAACTTCGTGAACGAACAGAACGAGGTGGTCGGTTTCGACCCGTCGATCGGCAAGGAGATCGCGCGCCGCATGGGGCTCGAGGCCGAAATCGTCACCACGGCCTGGGATGGCATCATCGGCGGGCTGCTGGCCAACAAATACGACGCCATCGTCGGTTCGATGTCGATCACCGAGGAACGCGACAAGGTGGTCGATTTCGTCGGACCCTACTACACCACCAAGCGGGCGATCTTCACCAAGCCCGATTCCGGCATCACCAGCGCATCGCAGCTCGACGACGCCACCGTGGGCGTGACGCTGGGCGAAACGCACGAGGAATGGGCCCGCGACAAGGGCTACACGGTGCGCACCTACAAGGGGCTGCCCGAACTGCTTCTGGAACTGGAAAACGGCCGTGTCGATGTCATCGTCAACGATTCCATCGCGGCCATCCTGGCGATGAAGGAAACCGGCCAGGACTATGTGATGCTGCCGGATCTGGAAACCGAGGTGATCGGTGCCGGCATCGCCATCCGCGAAGGCAATCCCGACCTGGCGGCCGCCATGCAGTCGGCGCTGGATTCCATGATGGAAGACGGCACCTATCTCGAGATCGCCAACAAATGGGTTGGCGGCGACATCCGCTGAACACGGCGCGGGCCTGCCGTTCGGCGCGGCGGGCCCGGTCCACGGGACGGGGCGGATGACAACCGAATACGCAAAACTGACCTGGCAGGAGGTGCGCGATGCCGACAAGGATCGCGTGGTGATCCTGAACGTGTCCGCGACCGAAGACCACGGGCCGCACATGCCGCTCGATACCGATACGGTGCTTGGCATGGCGGTCGCCGACGGTGTTGCCGAAATGGCGCCCGAAGCGGTTTTCGTGATGCCGCCGATCCCCTATGGGTTCAACGAGCATCACAAGGATTTCCCGGGGGTGATCTGGATTCAGCCCGAGACGCTGATCGCCTTCGTGACCGACGTCACGAAATCGCTGGCGCATCACGGGTTCCGGCGCGTTCTGCTGCTGAACTCGCACGGGTCCAACCATCCGGTTCTGGACCTCGCGGCGCGCAAGACGGTGATCGAGACGGGCATCATCTGCGTGTCCGCCTCGTACTGGAACCTCTGCGCCGATCGCATCAACGAAATTCGCAAGTCCGATATCGGCGGTATTGCCCATGCCGGCGAATTCGAAGCGGCGATGTACAAGTACCTGCATCCCGATCTGGTGCATCTCGAAAAATCCCGGGCCCAAATCCTGCACGATCCCGAAAGCGGTTTCTTCAACCTCGATCTTGCGCGCGGCGGCGGCAAGGCGATGCTGATGCGCTGGTGGTCCGAGCTTTCGCCGGATGGCACGATGGGCGACCCCACGGTGGCGGACGCCGAAACCGGGCGGAAATTCCTGCGTGCCGCGATCAAGGAAACGGTCGCGCTGGTGCGCGAAATCCGTGCCTTGCCGATCCTGCGCCGAACCGATCATCATTAGGACAGGGCGGCACGATGGATTTCGAACTGATGCTCAGGGTCTATCCCTTCTTTCTGAAGGCGGCCCTGGTGACGATCGAACTTTCGGTTCTCACCGCCCTTCTGGGGCTTGCCTGCGGCGCGCTGGGCGCAGCCGCGCGGCTGTCGCGCCTTTCGGCGCTGCGCTGGATCGGCGCGGCCTATGTCAGCCTCATCCGCGGCACGCCGGCGTTGATCCAGCTGTTCCTGCTGTATTTCGGCGGGCCGCAGATCGGCATTCAGCTCGATGCGTTCTCGGCCGGCGTGATCGGGCTTGGCGTCAATATCGGCGCCTACATGACCGAAACGATCCGCGGCGCCATCGTTGCGGTCGACAAGGGCCAGACCGAGGCCGCGCGCACACTGGGCCTGAGCCGGTGGCAGGCCATGCGCAAGGTCGTGATCCCGCAGGCGGCGCGGCTGATGGTCCGCCCTCTGGGCGTGAACATCAACGCCCTGATCAAGGGCACCGCGCTGGTCGCCCCGATTTCGGTCATCGAACTGACCTATACCGCGCAACGCTATATCGGATCGACATACAAGCCGTTTGAAATGTTCATGATTTCCGGGGCGCTCTACATGGTCATCATCTACGTCACAGGCCATGGCGTCGCCTGGCTCGACCGCAGGGTCCGCATCGCATGAGCGGCGCGGAAACAGGGAGACTCCGCCGTGGGGCTTGATTTCACAGTCGTGCCGAAGTTCATGGACGTGATCCTGCTGGGCGCGCTCTGGACCATCGCCATCACCATCGCCGCCGCGACCCTCAGCTTTTTCGGCGGCATCATGTTCGCGGTGATCGCGCTCTATGCGCCGCTGCCAGTCCGCCTGCCGTTCCGCTTCTTTGCCTGGCTGTTCATGGGCACGCCGCTTCTGCTGCAACTGTTCCTGATCTATTTCGGGCTCGTGCAGATCGGCATCGACCTGCCCGCCTTCGTGGCCGGCGTGATCGGGCTGGGCCTGCATTTTGCGGTCTACAACTCGGAACTTATCCAGGCCTCGATCCTGGCGGTGGACAAGGGCCAGACCGAGGCCGCGCGCACGCTGGGGCTGAGCCGGATGCAGGCGCTGCGCAAGGTCGTGATCCCGCAGGCGGTGCGCGACGTGGTCCCGCCGATCGGCAACAACATGATCGCGCTGCTGAAGGATTCCGCGCTGGTGTCGGTGATCGGCGTATCGGAACTGACGCTTTCGGCACAGCTTGCCATCGGCCGCACCTACCGGCCGTTCGAATTCTACGTCGTCGCCGCCGTCTTCTACTACATCATCAACCTTTGCATGGAAGCGGGCCTGAGACGGATCGAACGCCGCACGCAGGCGTCACGCTGATCGCCGGGGAGAAGTAACCGCCATGACCGACCAGAAGCCCTTCGTGGATATCCGCAACGCACAGAAGAGCTATGGCAGCCTCGAGGTGCTGAAGGATATCAGCCTTCAGGTTCAGCGCGGCCAGATCGTTGCCATCATCGGCCCGTCGGGATCGGGCAAGAGCACCCTTCTGCGCGCGATCAACGATCTCGATCCGCTGACCGGTGGCGAGGTCTGGCTGGAAGACATGCAGATCAACCGGAAGCTCCCGCACCGGCAGTACGAAGCGCACATCAACCAGGTGCGCCAGGACATCGGGATGGTGTTCCAGCACTTCAACCTGTTCCCGCATCTCAGCGTGCGCGGCAACATCACGCTGGCGCCCAGGCTGCTCAAGCATCTGTCCGAGGCCGAAGCCAACGCGCTGGCCGAGGAACAACTCGAGAAGGTCGGCATGCTCGACCGGATCGACTATTTCCCCTCGCGGTTGTCCGGCGGTCAGAAACAGCGAGTCGCCATCGCCCGGGCGCTGGCGATGAAACCCAAGGTTATGCTGTTTGACGAGGCGACATCGGCGCTGGATCCGGAACTGGTGGACGAGGTCAACCAGGTGATGAAGAAGCTGGCCGAAGAACACATGACCATGATCATCGTCACCCACGAGATGGGCTTTGCCGAAAGCGTGTGCGACCGGGTGCTGTTCATGGATCAGGGCGTGGTGGTCGAGGAAGGCCCGCCCGAGGTGATCTTTCGCGATCCGCAAAACGAACGGACCAGGAATTTCCTGCGCAAGCACCTTGAGGGTTCCAACCGATGACGAAGGCATCGCACCTGTTCTATCAGACCCGGCAGCCGCGCCCCTATCTGGACCGCGCCGAGGGCATCTATCTGTTCGACGCAGACGGCAAACGCTATATCGACGGATCGTCCGGCGCGATGGTGTCCAACATCGGCCATTCCAACCCGCGCGTGCTGGCCGCGATGAAAGAGCAGATGGACCGGGCGACATTCGGCTACCGGCTGCATTTCCGCACCGAAGCGTCCGAAAACCTGGCCGCGCGGACGGCCGCGATGATGCCCGAGGGGCTGGATCGCGTGTTCTTCGTCTCGGGCGGGTCCGAGGCGGTGGAAAGCGCGATCAAGCTGGCCCGGCAATACGCGCTGACCCGGGGCGAGGGCGAAAGATGGAAGGTCATCTCGCGGTTTCCGTCCTATCACGGCTGCACGCTGGGCGCGCTGGCGCTGACCGGATACGACCCGCTGACCGGACCGTTCGCGCCGATGATGCGCGACATGCCCCATATCGCGGCGCCGACCTGCTATCTCGACCGCGACAATCTGAGCGACGCGGAGCGCGGGCTGAAATACGCCAACCTGCTGCGCGACGAAATCATCGCGCAGGGGCCGGAAACGGTGCTGGGTTTCATCATGGAGCCGGTCGGCGGGGCGGCGACCGGGGCGCTGGTGGCACCGGACAGCTATTATGGCCGCATCCGCGAGATCTGCGACGAATTCGGCATTCTGCTGATCTATGACGAGGTGATGTCGGGCACCGGCCGCACCGGCCGGTTTCTGGCCGCACAGCATTGGGGCATCACCCCCGATATAGTGGCGTTGTCCAAGGGGTTCGCGGCGGGATACGCACCGCTGGGCGCCACGGTCGCGCGCCATGACATCGTCGATGCGATCCTGGATGGCGGCGGTTTCCAGCACGGATTCACCTATGCCGGCAACGCGCTGGCCTGTTCGGCGGGGTTGGCGGTGCTGACCGAGATCGAGGAACGGGGTCTGATCGCCAACGCGGCACGCATGGGGGCGATGCTGAAATCGCGGCTCGAAGGGCTGATGCCGCGCTATCCGTTCATCGGCGACGTGCGCGGCAAGGGGCTGCTGCTGGCCTTTGAACTGGTCGCCGACTGCGACAGCATGGCGCCCTTGCCCAGGGGTCTGAACGCCTATCTGCGCCTGGTCGAGATCGCCTACGATCTTGGCCTGATCATCTATTCGCGCCGCACCCGCGGCGGCAGCGAGGGCGATCATTTCCTGATCTGCCCGCCGATGATCGTGACCCCGGACCAGATCGACGAGATCATGGCCCTGCTGGTCGCCGCGCTGGACCGGTTCGCGGCCGAGGCCGGGCTGGGCACGGGTGGCCCGGCGTGACCCGCCCCCCTATCCGACTGGCCAGTGCCGCCGATTCCGCCCTCATCGCGGACATGCTGGCGAGGCTGGCGGACGAGATCGGCGATGGCAGCCGCTTTGCCTCGACCGCCGAGACGATCCGCGCGCACGGCTTTGGGCCGCGGCCTTTCTTTTTCGCTTTCGTGGCCGGTGGCGGGTCCGACCCCCAGGGACTTGCACTGTTCACCCGGCATTTCTCGACCGCGCGGGGCATGCCCGGGGTGTTTCTGCTGGATCTGTGGGTTGCGCCCACCATGCGCGGAAGCGGGCTGGGCGAACGGCTGGTGCGCGCCGTCGCCCGCCATGGCGCAACGGAATGGCAGGCCGGGTATATGGCGCTGACCGTCTATCGCGACAATCCCGACGCGGCGCGGTTCTATGCCCGCATCGGGTTTGATACACGCGACAACGACATCGCGCTGAGCCTCGCCGGCACCGCATTCGCGGACATGACCGAACCGGCGGGTGATGCAACATGAGGCTGCCCGACAAGACCACGGCGATCGAAGAGGCGATCGCGCGCATTCCCGACGGCGCCACCGTGATGCTGGGCGGCTTCGGCGTGCCCGGCACACCCTTCACGCTGATCCGCGAACTGGTGCGCCAGGGCCAGAAGAACCTGACCGTCATCAAGAACGACGCCAACGAAAAGGGCATGGGCGTCGATCATCTGCTGGCCAGCGGTCAGGTGGCGCGGCTGGTGACGACCCATATCGGGCTCAACCCCCGGGCCGTCGCGCTGAAGAACGCCGGTAGCCTCGATGTCGAATTCTGCGCCCAGGGCATCCTGGCCGAGCGCGTGCGCGCCGGCGGCGCCGGGCTGAAGGCGGTGGTCGCCGATATCGGGCTTGATACCGACCTGGCCCGTGGCAAGCCCCGGATCGAACTGGGCGGCGCGGTCGGCGTCGTCGAAACCGCGCTCAGGGCCGACGCGGCGCTGCTGCATGCCGGCAGGGCGGACACGTTCGGCAATCTGCGCTATGCCGCCACGGCGCGCAATTTCAACCCGCTGATGGCGATGGCCGGCGATCTGGTGATCGCCGAGGCCGAAATCGTCCTGCCCCCCGGCGGGCTGGCCCCCGAGGACATCCACACGCCCGGGCCGTTCGTCGATCACGTCGTGCGTCTGGCGCATCTGAGCGAGGAGTACGGTGTTGTCCGACGCTAGAACCAGAATGGTCGCCCGCGCCGCCCGCGAGATCGCGCCGGGCATGGTGGTGAACCTCGGCATCGGCCTGCCCTCGCGGGTGGTGGATCACCTGCCGCCGCGGTTTCCGGTCTGCCTGCATACCGAAAACGGGCTGTCCGGAGTCGGCCCGACGCTGCCGCCGGATTCCGCCGACCGCAACCTGATCGACGCCGGCGGCGCCTATGTCTCGACCGTTCCGGGCAGCGCCTTTTTCGACAGCGCGGTCTCCTTCGCGCTGGTGCGAAGCGGGCGGCTGGACCTGACGATGCTGGGCGCCTTCGAGGTGTCGCAGGCCGGCGATCTCGCCAATTGGATCATCCCGGGCCGGTTTTCACCCGGCGCCGGCGGGGGTATCGAACTGGCCCAGAAGGCGCGGCGGGTGGCGGTTCTGACGATGCATACCGATCGCGACGGCACCCCCAAGCTCGTGGCGGATTGTTCGATGCCGCTGACCGCGCGTGGCTGCGTGAGCCGCGTATTCACGGATCTGGCGGTGATCGACGTGACGCCCGCCGGATTCGCCCTGCGCGAGGTCGCCCAAGGCGTGACGCCAGAGCAGGTCATCGCCGCCACCGCCGCGCCGCTGGCCGTCCCGGACGGCGACATCGTCGTGTTCTGAAAGGGCTTTTCATGGACGAACAGGCAAAGACCCGGATTCTGAACGCGGTGGATGCGCGCTTCGACGATCAGGTGGCGTTCCTGTCCGAACTCGTGGCGCATCCGTCCATCCGCGGCAACGAACAGGGCGCGCAGGATTTCATGGCCGGCGAACTGGCGGATCGCGGCTTTGCGGTCGATCGCTGGCGGATCGACCTGGACGACATTCGCCACCTGCCGGGGTTTTCGCCTGTCATCGGGCAATACGAAGATGCGGTGAACGTGGTCGGCGCGCATCGCAGCGTGACGCGCAAGGGCCGCTCGCTGATCCTGAACGGCCATGTCGACGTGGTGCCCGAAGGCCCCGCCGCGATGTGGGACACGCCGCCCTTCAGCCCGCGCGTCGATGACGGCCGGATGTACGGCCGCGGCGCCGGCGACATGAAGGCGGGCCTTGCCTCGAACCTGTTCGCGCTCGATGCGCTGCGCGAATGCGGCCTGGCGCCGGCGGCCGATGTGTTCATGCAATCCGTGGTCGAGGAGGAATGCACCGGCAACGGCGCGCTGGCCTGCCTACAACGCGGGTATGCCGCCGATGCGGCGCTGATCCCCGAGCCGTTCGACGAGAAACTGGTGACGGCCCAGCTCGGGGTGATCTGGTTTCAGGTCCATCTGGCAGGGCTGCCCGCGCATGTCGCCTATGCCGGCACCGGATCGAACGCGATCGAGGCGGCCATACCGCTGATCGCCGCGCTGCACGCGCTTGAGGAACGCTGGAACGCACCCGGCCGTCGGCACGGCGAATACGCGCATGTCCATCATCCGCTGAACCTGAACGTCGGCAAGATCGTCGGCGGCGACTGGGCCAGTTCGGTCCCGTCCTGGTGCGTGTTCGACGTGCGCATGGGCATCTTTCCCGGCCAGGACATCGAACAGTCCAGGCGCGAAATCGAAACGACGCTGAGCGAAGCCGCCCGGCAAAGCGATTTCCTGCGCAACAACCTGCCCCGGATCGTCTATCACGGGTTCCGCGCCGAAGGGTATGCGCTGGCCGAAGACCGGGGCGAAGCCGCAAGGTCGGCCATCGGCGCGCTGGACGGGGCGCACGAGGCGGTGTTCGGCGGCCGCCTCGACCGGGCTTCGATCACAGCCACCACCGATGCGCGGTTCTTCGGGCTTTACGCCGACACGCCCGCGCTGGTCTATGGCCCCAGGGCCGAGGCGATCCACGGGTTCAACGAATGCGTGGATCTGGAAAGCATGCGCCGGATCACCCAGGCTACGGCCCTGTTTGTCGCCGACTGGTGCGGGCTGGAACCCCTCTGACCCGCCTTGCCCCCGCCGCGCGGTCATTGCGGAACCCGCACCGCGTGCATACGTTGACCCTGATGGCGGTGGCGAAACCGGCAAAGTCGCGGTGCTGCGGTGATAACGATCGCACGGCCGCCTTCGATGCGCGTCGCCGCCGAACGTTCTGGACATGCAGGAGGCGAACCATGGACATACCTCTCGAAATTGCCTGGCGCAACGTTGAGAAATCCGACGCACTCGAGGCGCGCATCAGGGAGCGCGTCGACAAGCTGCACCGCTATTTCAACCGCATCAACAGCTGCCGCATCGTGGTCGAGGTGCCCCATCGCAGCCAGTATCACGCCAAGGCGTTTCATCTGCGAATCGAGGTTCGCGTCCCCGAGCATGAACTCGTGGTCAGCAACGACCCGGGCGACCAGAACGCCCATTTCGACCCCAATATCGCGATCCGCGATGCCTTCGATGCGATGGATCGCCGCCTCGAGGCGCATTCCCAGAAGATGCGCGGCGATACCAAGACGCTGAGCGGCCCGCCGCAGGGACGTGTGGTGCGCAAGTTCGAGGACTACGGTTTCGTGAAGATGAATGACGGGCAGGAGATCTATTTCGCGCCCAACGCGGTGGTATCGGGCGATTTCAGGGCGCTTGAGGTCGGCGCGCCGGTGGAACTGACGGTCGCGCAAGGCGAAGGCGCGATGGGTCCGCAGGCATCCATGGTCCGGCCCATCAGCGCGCTGAGCCTGGATCCAGGCAAACGCGAAGCGCCCTGACCGGGGTTTTGCCGCGCCGCAAGGGCGATGCGGCGGTCGGCAGCCTGGCCGCTTCAGACGACCACCGCGATGCGTTCCTGTTCGCCCACGTCGAACACCCGCTTGTAGCGTTCGATCTCGTCGGCCGGGCCCATCGCCTTTTCGGGGTTGTCCGACAGCTTGACCGTCGGGCGCCCGTTCGCGGACACGGCCTTGCAGACCAGCGAGAACGGCGCGAGCGCGTCGCCGGGCACCAGCCCGCGGAAATCGTTGGTCAGCAGCGTGCCCCAGCCGAACGATACATGCACCCGCCCGGCGAATTGCCGGTGCAGGTCAAGTATCTTGTCGACGTCGAGCCCGTCGGAAAAGATGATGCGCTTGGTCCTGGGGTCCTCGCCGCGCGCTTTCCACCACGCGATGGCGATCTCGGCCCCGGTCGCCGGATCGCCGCTGTCGATGCGCATGCCGGTCCAGCCCGCCAGCCAGTCCGGCGCGTTGTCCAGGAACCCGCGGGTGCCGTAGGTATCGGGCAGGATGATGTGCAGGTTGCCGTCGTGTTCGTCATGCCAGTCCGACAGAACGTCATAGGGCGCGCGCGCCAGTTCGGCGTCGCTGTTTGCCAGCGCGGCATAGACCATCGGCAATTCATGGGCGTTCGTCCCGATCGCCTCGAGGTCGTGCTGCTTGGCGATCAGGCAGTTCGACGTGCCGACGAACCGTTCGCCCAGACCTTCGCGCATCGCCTGCACGCACCAGTCCTGCCAAAGGTAGGAATGGCGCCGCCGGGTGCCGAAATCGGCGATCAGAACGCCCTCGGCCTGGCGCAGCCTTTCGACCTTTTCCCACAGCTTGGTCATCGCGCGGGCATAGAGAACCTGAAGTTCAAAGCGGCGCATCTCGTTCAGCACGGCGCGGCCGCGCAGTTCCATGAGAACCGCCAGCGCCGGAATCTCCCACAGCATGACCTCGTGCCACTTGCCTTCGAAGGTCAGTTCGTACTGGCCGTCGCGTTTTTCCAGGTGGTAGGGCGGCAGGCGCAGCCCTTCGAACCATTCCATGAAATCGGGGCGGAACATCTGGCGCTTGCCGTAGAACATGTTGCCGCGCAGCCATGTGCTGTCGCCGCGCGACAGCGAAAGCGAGCGGATGTGATCCAGCTGCTCGCGGAGTTCGCCCTCGTCCACCAGGTCGGCCAGCCGGATTTCGCCGGTCCGGTTGATGAGCGAGAAGACGACCTGGGTGTCGGGCTTGTTGCGGAACACCGACTGGCACATCAGCAGCTTGTAGAAATCGGTGTCGATCAGCGACCGCACGATCGGGTCGATCTTCCATTTGTGGTTCCAGACACGGGTGGCGATATCGACCATTCGCGGCCTTTCGGATGATGTTGAGCGGTGACAGGCCACCACATGGCCGACCCCGACAATAGCCGGGGATGGGGCAGAGTCCACCTGCCGATGTTCTGCCGCGTCCGCGACGCGGCGGGCACGGGGTCAGGACAGTCTGACGCCTGCGTCCCGCATCGCGCCCACCGCCGCCGCCAGCGACCCGTCAAGGTCGATGGCCCGGCACGCATCCATTTGCACACGCACGTCAAAGCCCAGCCGCGCCCCGTCCAGCGCCGAGTAGTTCACGCAGAAATCGGTCGCCAGACCCGCCAGCGTCAGGCGGGCGATGCCGCGGGTGCGCAGGTATCCCTCCAGCCCCGTCGGCGTCGTGCGGTCGTTCTCGAAGAAGGCCGAATAGCTGTCGATGTGCCGGTTGAACCCCTTGCGGATCACCAGATCGGCGGCGTCGGTATCAAGACGCGCATGAAACGCGGCACCCCCGGTGCCCCGAACGCAATGGTCGGGCCACAACACCTGCGGCCCGTAGGGCATTTCCAACATGTCGTAGGGCGCCTTGCCCGCATGCGCGGACGCAAACGACGAATGCCCCCGAGGGTGCCAATCCTGCGTCAGGATCACCACATCGAAATCGCCCATCATGGCGTTGATCGGCGCGACCACCGCATCGCCATCGGGCACCGCCAGGGCGCCGCCTGGGCAGAAATCGTTCTGGACGTCGATCACGATCAGGGCATGGGTCATGGCGCGGGCTCCGCTGGCGTTTGCCCATGGGTAGGATGCGCGCGTGCGCGCGTCAATCGGCGGACAGCTGCGGGCGGGGCTTGCGCGGTCGGCGGCGCGGCACTAGACCGCGGCCCATGCACTGCATCGCGGCCCTTTACCATTTCACCCGCCTTGACGATCCGGCCGCGCTGCGCGGACCGCTGTTGGATCTCTGCGCACGGGCCGGGGTCAAGGGCACGATCCTGCTGGCGCGCGAGGGCATCAACGGCACCATTGCCGGCCCGCGCACCGGGGTCGACGCGGTGCTGGCGCATATCCGCGCCCTGCCCGGCTGCGCCGATCTGGAGTGGAAGGAGGCGGCCAGCGAAACGCCGCCGTTCGCCCGCCTCAAGGTCCGGCTCAAGCGCGAAATCGTCGCGCTCGGCCAACCCGGGATCGATCCGCGTGCGCAGAGCGGGCGGCACGTCGAACCGCGCGACTGGAACGACCTGATCGCCGCGCCGGATGTCGCGGTGATCGACACCCGCAACGATTACGAGGTCGCCATCGGCAGTTTCGAGGGCGCCATCGACCCCAAGACGGCCAGTTTCCGCGATTTTCCGGCCTGGTGGCAGGCCAACCGGGCGCGTTTCGGCAACAAGCGCATCGCCATGTTCTGCACCGGCGGCATCCGGTGCGAGAAATCCACCAACTATCTGCTGTCCCGGGGTGTCAGCGAGGTGTTCCATCTCAAGGGCGGGATACTGCGCTATCTCGAAGAGATACCGCCCGAACAGAGCGCCTGGAGGGGCGAGTGTTTCGTGTTCGACGGCCGCGTCAGCGTCGGGCACGGGCTGAGGCGCGGCCCCCACCGCCTGTGCCGCGGCTGCCGCCGCCCGATCCTGCCCGCCGATTGCCTGCGCGCACAATTCGAGGAAGGCGTGTCCTGCCACCTCTGC